>JAERTH010000074.1 GCA_016844955.1 Fidelibacterota bacterium
CAAATTTTGCCATCAATTTGATCCTTACCGGAAAGCAGGAAGACTACCCGAGTACTGTTTATGTACGAGACAATGACAACAAGGTTGGTAAGGTCTGGGGATTGGCTGATGATTCAAACAACATTTGTGTCTTTGATCCCAACGGCAAAGTGATCCTCAGCGTTGACGGTCAATTATCCGAGATCGATATCAAAAAAATGGTCGCGTTGATCGATGCTGAAATTGAATTGCTCAAGAATCCTCCAGTGGAAGAAGTTGCACCAGCTGAGGAGGCCACCGAAGAAGGCGCAGAAGAAGGCGCAGAAGAAGCTGCTCCCGAAGAGGGATAAGCATTTCGCTTTAAAAATCCAATTTAATTTTTTTAAAAAGGGGCTGTCTCACGAAGTGAGATGGCCTCTTTTTATTTTTGCCACCATTTTCTGCATTAAGATAGAATCAATCCAACCATAACTCGTCTTCGCGAGCAACTGAAAGGAGCGCGACGATCTCTCTTTTCTAGTCAACGATTTAGGGGATTGCTTCGTCGTTCCTCCTCAATGACACGAATGGGACAATCCACGACCAGTCTTCGCGAAGGAGCGGGGCGACTGTGGCGATCTCCTTTATTATCATTCAAAGTCTGTTTGGGTTAAATCATATGTGAGGTCATGCCATTCAGGATTTTTGGAAATTATCAATGACTCTTTTTTGCGCCTCGAACCCGATTTGATCTGCTTTTCTCTTCTGATGGCATCCATGATTGATTTAAAAACTTCATAATATACCAGCAAGTCAACATTATATCTGGCTGTAAACGACTTAGGGTTTCTCTTCCTTTTGTGGTCATGAATCCGTCGGACGAAGTCAGATGTAACTCCAGTATAAAGCACTGATTTATTTTTGTTCGTCAAAATGTATACTGCACATATTCTATGCATAATTTTCCCCAGAATGAAGTTGTTGATGTGGTAAAGTAAGGTAAATCCAACTTATGTAAAGGGCTTTTCCATCGCCTCGTCTTCGCGAGCGACTGAAAGGAGCGCGGCGACCTCTCTTTTCTGGCCAGTAATTTGGAGATTACTTCGTAGTAAACTTCTCAAAGACGGGAGGGGGGAAATTTATCTTGCAATAAACGAATGATCATTTATTATAGAGCCGTGAGAGTTAAGGATGAAATAAAACAACAAGCGATAATCGATGCCACTATTGAACTGGTGAATGAGATCGGCTTTGTCTCCAGCTCAGTATCCAAGATTGCCAAGAAAGCCGGTGTCTCTCCTGCCACCATATATATCTACTATAAGAATAAAGAAGACCTCTTGGTCTCAACCTATATACGGATAAAGACCATGCTGGGAGCTTCGGTAATGAAGGAGTTCGACCCATCACTCCCAGTAAGAGATACGCTCATGACCGTAGGGAAGAGCCTGTTTAGCCATATTGCTACCCACCCACAACTGTTTGTTTTTGCAGAACAATTCGCCAACTCCCCCTACCAGGAGCTGGTTGATCGGCAAAAGCTGGAGGCAGTGTTTCAACCCCTTATGGAATTACTACAGTATGGGATTCAGCAAAAGATCATCAAGGATGTCCCCATGGAAATACTGTTTGCCCATCTGTACGCACCTATATATGCTCTGGTCAACCCCCATCTAAACCCTGACTTCAAGGTGACACCGGAAAATATTGAAACAACCATGAACATGGCCTGGGATGCCATTAAACTCTAAAAAAATTTAACAGGATAAGTGAATGAATATTCGTTTAAATGCAAAACTAAAACGACCGAGCAAAATTGTGCTCGTCGTATTGTTGATCCTTACCGGATCATTTCTAACTATCAATACCGTTTTATCAGCGGCTCAATATGACAACGGAGCAGAACCCTTGAATAAAATCAAAGCTTCACCTCAATATAGTAACGGAAAGTTTGTCAACCCCAAACCTCCAGTAATGAATCCCTCATTTGGCATGTTTAAGAAATATCTCTTTGGTAAAGAACAGCGCACTCCCAAAGACATCTTGCCACAACAAAAAATCGAGCTAGACCTGCTGGAATCAACCGACAGTTCCTACCTTAAGGTGACCAATGCCGGGCACTCTTCGCTTCTGATCCACATGGACGGATATCGAATCCTCACCGATCCCGTTTATGAGGCCAAGATCAGTCCCGTTGGCCCAACTCGTTTTAACAAGGACATACCCATTGATCCTACATCTTTGAAGGATATTGATGTGGTAGTCATTTCACATAATCACTATGATCACCTTAATAAATATTCCATCAAAACCATACATGAAGAAGTCGCCCGGTTTATCGTACCGCTTGGTGTGGGTGCTCAGTTAGAGAAATGGGGAGTAGGTCGAGATAAAATCACCGAACTGGATTGGTGGGAATCATATGAGTTCGATGAGAATCTGACCATCACCTCTACACCCAGCCAACACTTTTCTGGACGGGGTATCACCGATCGCGATAAATCCCTATGGACCTCCTATGCAATTGCCACCCTGAACCATAATATCTATTTCAGCGGAGATTCCGGATACTTTGATGGCTTCAAAACCATTGGTGAAAAGCTGGGACCGTTTGACATCGCCTTCATGGAGTGTGGGGCTTACAACCTGGAGTGGGCAGATGTGCACATGTTTCCAGAAGAGACGGTTCAGGCGTCACTTGACCTGAAAGCCCACTATGTCTGGCCCATTCACTGGGGAACCTTTAACCTCGCCCTGCATGACTGGTTTGACCCTATGGAACGTGTCACACAGGCAGCCAATGCCAATGGTGTGAGATTGTTAACTCCGACCTTTGGTCAAGTGGTTGAATACCCGGGTAGAATGCAAACTGAGAACTGGTGGGTGCCCTACATGAGCGAGACCGCCATGGCTGAGGCCACAGAACATACACTTCAACCAGAATCTCCCTAGGCAGTGAGGACAATGACTATGAAAATTAATGCAATTATTACTGGTTCCACTGGAATGGTGGGTGAAGGTGTCCTCCAGGAAAGCCTAATTCACCCCGATGTTGAATCTGTTCTGGTGATCAATCGCCGGAGCTGCGGGTTTCAACACCCCAAACTCAAAGAGATCATCCATGAGGACTTTCTCAATTTCGATTCCATAAAGGATCAACTGCAAGGTTACACCGCTGCATTTCTGTGTATGGGTACCACCTCATTTGGCCTGGACGAAGCAAAGTACAGCCGTATCACATATGATATGACCCTTGCTCTGGCAGAGCCACTGGCAAAGCAAAATCCAGAGATGACCCTGTGCTATGTTTCTGGGAAAGGTACACCCTCCCGTGAAGGTGGACGCATCATGTGGACTCGTGTAAAAGCCAAGACCGAGAATGCCCTCCTCAAGTTGCCAGTAAAACAGGCCTTCATGTTCAGGCCAGGGGGAATGATACCGGCACCCGGAGCGCGAAATGTAAAAGGCATTTACAAGGTGATCATGGCCCTGATGCCCTTTCTACGGATTCTTTTTCCTGGCTCTGTACACACCTTGCAGGCCTTGGCTCAGTCCATGATTCACGTGGTAAAGGCAGGCTTTGAAAAGCAACATATCGAAGTAAAAGATATCGTAGAACTCTCAAAATTTGACAACTCAAAAAGGGGACAGTAATGCCTAAACAAGCGTGGAAAATAGATAATATTCCAGATCAAAAGGATCGCGTAATAATCGTGACCGGTTCCAATAGTGGAATCGGTTATGAAGCGGCTAAGGTTTTGGCCGAGAAAAATGCTGAAGTCATTCTTGCAGTCAGAAATCTGGAGAGGGGTGAAGCAGCCAAAACCACCATACTCAATTCTGCATCCAACTCAAACGTGGTTGTCATGCAGCTCGATTTAGCCAGTCTTGACTCTGTTAAGTCCTTCGCAGAAAATTTTAACAAACAATACCAGCGCCTGGATATCCTCATTAACAATGCCGGAATTATGATTCCACCTTATGGGAAAACAGTTGATGGGTTTGAGTCCCAATTTGGCACCAACCACCTTGGACATTTTGCTCTCACCGCACAATTATTCGATCTCATTAAGAATACCCAGGGAAGCCGGATTGTCAATGTCAGCAGTACTGCCCACAATATGGGTAGCCTGGATTTTGAAGACTTACAGTGGGAGTCCAGAAAATATGTTCCCTGGAAAGCCTATGGTGATAGCAAAATTGCTAATCTTTATTTTACCAATGAATTGGGTCGCAAGTTGAATTCTGCTGATATGGATGTGGTGGTTACTGCTGCTCATCCAGGGTATGCGGCTACCGATCTACAGAAAACCACGTTCCTGAAAATTTTGAATGTGCTGGTTGCTCAATCTGGTTTCATGGGTGCCATGCCGACCCTCATGGCCGCAATCGACCCACAAGCAAAAAACGGTGGGTTTTATGGTCCTTCAGGTTTTGCTCAACAAAGAGGGTTTCCCAAGCTGGTATCTCCTAATAAACTTTCTCAGGATGAGGAAATCGCACAGAAACTCTGGAGTACTTCGGAGGAGCTCACCAACCAACCGTTCAATGTTTAGTCATTTTTCCGCTTGAACCATGTGCCTCAGGAGCAATCCTGAGGCACACACCGAGTTTTCCACATTTCAATTTGAGACCCATTCTGTGCTGTATGCATTGCAAGTCCAGCTGACGAGTTAAAAACAGAATTTCCCTGAAACTGATATGGTGGCTGAGTCACTCCGACCTATGCCAATTAAAAAGGCACCCTTCCCAGAGTGCCTTTTCATTATCTCTTGTGGGATTTCTTAAAGACTGCGTTTACTAAAGTACCAGTCCGTATACTCATATCCCTCAGAAGCACGCTTATCCTGGGCTTCCTGTGTGGCTGGTGGGGGAACAATGACCTTGTCACCGGGATGCCAGTTTTCAGGTGTGGCACAGGCATTTTCCTGCGAAGTCTGCAAAGCTGCAACCACTCGCACGATTTCATCGATACTCCTGCCATTGGTAAGCGGATAATAAACCATGGCGCGCAGGATACCTTTATCATCAATGACAAAGACAGCACGAACAGCCGAGGTGTCAGCGGCTCCAGGGTGGATCATTCCATACTTACGTGCCACATCCATTTTTAAATCTTCAATGATGGGGAAGGGAATTTCAACACCAAAATTATCTTTAATACTTCGTACCCAGGCCAGGTGTGAGTATATACTATCTATGCTGAGTCCAATTACCTTGGTATTCAAAGCTTTAAATTGATCATGCCGTTCAGCAAAGCCAATAAACTCAGTCGTACAGACTGGTGTAAAATCGGCAGGGTGTGAGAATAGCACGACCCACTGTCCTTTCAGGTCAGACAGGGTCAAATCCCCGTGGGTTGTTTTGACACTAAAATCTGGCGCAGGTTCATTGAGTCTTGGCATGTTGTAATCTTGAGTTTCCATTTTGTCGTTCCTTTCTTAGAATTTTTTGTCAACACCTCCTTTGAGACACCCCCATTAGAATGGTTACAGATTTTAAACAGATTCCATGTTTATAATTATTCTATTGCCAAAATAATATTTGCAACTATATTCCTGTATGGAAAGAAGCAAAAAAGACACAACTGAGATTATGGAGAGTCTATCCCAAGCCGGGTTAAACCCCACTGCTCAACGAATTGCGGTTTTTCAATATATCCACAACGATTCTGACCACCCCACACCGGAGCAGGTAAAAGATGCTGTCGATCGGGTCTTTCCAACCATTAGTCTGGCCACGATCTATAACACCCTTAACGCCCTGGTGGCTCATGGCTTGGTTCATCAAGTAAAAATTCCCCATAGCGGACGGGTTGTATATGATGCCAACACAAGCAAACATTATCATTTTATCGATGAAGCCGAGGGAAAACTCATTGACCTGAACCAAGAATCTATTACCGTTGACATGAACCTGCCCGAGCATTTTGATATACAGGATGTTGACATATTTGTTAAGGGCAAACTTAAGGGATAAATTTATCCTATCAAATTGAGGGGGCTTTCATGGAATATTTAACAACTCTACACCCCGTACTTCTGGCTCTATTGGCTGGTCTATTTACCTGGGGCATGACTTCCCTGGGTGCAGCTGGTGTACTCTTTCACCGCAAAGACTCATTTTCAAACATGGATGGCATGCTGGGCTTTGCAGCCGGCGTCATGATTGCCGCCAGTTTCTGGTCCCTATTGGCTCCAGCACTTGAAATGGCTGAAGGGCGATCACTGCCCCCTTACATTCCCGTGGCACTTGGCTTCCTTTCTGGTGGTGGTGTGCTATATGCGATTGACAAATTGCTCCCCCATCTTCATTTGGGAGCCAAAGATTCAGAAGCCGAAGGCATTTCCACATCCTGGCGTCGGACCACACTCTTGGTTCTGGCTATTACACTGCACAATATCCCTGAAGGACTGGCTGTTGGTGTAGCCTTTGGAGCCATCGCAGCGGACCTCCCCGGTGCCAATCTCCAGGGAGCCATTGCATTGGCTATCGGTATTGGAATACAAAATTTCCCTGAAGGACTGGCCATATCCATGCCCCTGCGTCGGGAAGGCATTTCTAAAGGGAAGAGTTTCTGGTATGGGCAGCTCTCAGGAATGGTAGAGCCCATCGCCGCAGTGTTTGGAGCACTTATTGTCATGACCTCAACTGCTATTCTGCCCTTTGCACTGGCTTTTGCTGCAGGTGCCATGATCTTTGTGGTTGTGGAAGAATTGATCCCGGAATCCCAACGAGCGGGTAATACAGATCGTCCCACCATTGGTGCCATGCTGGGATTTACAGTTATGATGGTTCTTGATGTAGCTCTGGGATAATACCGGCTCACTTTACGTCTGCCCAAAAGTGACCCTTTGCCTCTTGATGCCCTTCAGGTGACGCTTATATTTGCCCCGCTTTTTGGCTTGAAGTGGTTTTTTTAAATAATGTAACGCATCCACAGTGAGACCATCTTAAATATGTTTCCCATAATTTGTTTAATACGGGAACCTGATTGCTTTTCACACATAGAATTCATCGAAAAAATCGATATTAGGGAGATTAATAAAAATGACAAAACATGTATTTCAGACCGAGGTAAATGAACTCCTCCACCTGATTATTCATTCACTTTATTCACACAAAGAAATTTTTCTGCGGGAGCTGGTATCCAATGCATCAGATGCACTGGACAAGCTTAAATATCTAACACTCACTGAAGACGAGTTCAAAAAAATCAATTTTGATCCAAAAGTTGAGATTTCATTCAACGATTCAGCAGAGGATCGCTCCATTACCATCAAGGATTCTGGTATCGGAATGAATGAAGAAGACCTCATCGAACATCTCGGTACCATTGCTCGTTCTGGAACCAAAAACTTCCTGGGCAAACTTACTGGGGATGACAAGAAAGACTCCAACCTCATTGGTCAATTTGGTGTGGGTTTCTACAGTTGCTTCATGGTTGCAGATCAAGTTGAAGTTATAACCCGTAAGGCGGGTGAGAAGGAAGCCTATCGCTGGATCAGTGATGGTAAGAGTGGATTCGAAATTGAGCCCACTGCCAAAAAAGAAGCTGGAACAGAAATCACCCTGTACCTGAATGATGAAGGTAAGGAATTTGCCAATCGCTGGTCGATCACCGAGACCCTGAAAAAATATTCCAACCACATCGCTTTCCCGGTCTATCTCAGTTATGAAGAGAGTCAGTTCGATGGCGAGGGTGAAGATAAAAAAGAGATCAAAGAACTAAAAACCGAACAGATCAATGATGCCACCGCCTTCTGGAAAAAGCCAAAATCAGAACTGAAGAAAAAAGACTACAATGAGTTCTATAAAACCTTCAGCAATGATTTTGCAGATCCAGCCCTGCATGTCCATACCCAGGCTGAAGGTGCCATGGATTACACCACCCTTTTCTTTGTCCCTGAAAAAGCGCCCCAGGATCTTTTCTATGCAGATTATAAACCTGGCGTAAAACTGTATGTGAAGCGTGTCTTTATCACCGATGATGAAAAAGAGCTGTTACCTACCTATCTACGGTTTGTAAAAGGTATTATTGATTCAGAAGATCTGCCCTTGAATGTCAGTCGTGAAATTCTTCAACAGAACCGTGTGCTGGACAACATACGTAAAGCCTCCGTTAAGAAATTATTGAAATCCTTCCAGACGCTGGCCAAGAAGGAGAAGGAATACATTAAGTTTTATGAGGAATTTGGTCGTCCCATCAAGGAGGGTTATTACCAGGATCGTGACAACCGCGAGTTATTGGAAAAGCTGGTTCGCTTTAAATCCACCAAGGTTGAAGGATACACAACCCTGGAAGACTATGTCAAGCGCATGCAGGAAGACCAGAAGGGGATCTACTACATCACGGGTGATAATGAAGCCACCTTACGTCGCTCACCTCTCATTGAAATGTATATGCAGAAGGATATTGAAGTGCTTATCGCCGATGATGAAATCGACGAAATCATTATTCCCGGCGCTGCCAAATATGGAGATCACGATTTCAAATCTGTAAATCGCAGCAATGCTGGTGACGAGCTGAAAAAAGAGGGTGAAGTTGAAGAAGAGACCAACGAAAAAGAGACGGCTCCATTCATCAAAAAAGTGAAGAAGGTTTTAGGTGACAGAGTTAAGGATGTAAAAGTTTCCTCTCGCCTCACTGATTCACCATCTGTCCTCGTTGCTGATGCTGATGACCCCACATTCCAGATGCAGGAAATGATGCGGGCTATGGGCCAGGCAGGCATGCCTGATGCCAAACCCATTTTGGAAATCAACCTGGGGCATCCCATCCTGAAAAAGATGAGTGGTATGCGCAAAACAAAGGATTTTGATAACGCGACTGAGTTGCTTTACGAGCAAGCCCTGCTGTTAGAGGGAATGAAGCTTGAAAACCCGGCTGATTTCGTCAAACGTCTTAATGATGTCCTGACCAAGTCTCTATAGCCATATCCGGAGGGTGAAAGATCCCTGCCAAGCCGAAGCGTCTTCCTGAGCTTTTCGGAGGATGCCCAGACAGGACATTTCGAGAGCCTCAATGTCCAAAGAAAAACCAGCCCTGATCCCAACGCTTTCCAAAGGATCAGGGCTGATTTTATTTAGAAGAAATTTTACTCCTGCGTCGAGTCAGCCTCCTCTATAATCTCCCAGGCATAGTCAACATACTCCCAGACTACACTGTCTGCAAAAACCTCCACATTTAAAAAACCTTCCTCGGTTTCTTCATAAGGCCCCAGCCACCAGCGTGCACTCACCGCACCAGCAGTGACAAAATGAATCCCTCGGGCATAAATCTCTTCCAGATGATGCAGATGTCCCTGCAGCACCAACTTGACATTGTAAGGATCAATTATTTCCATGACTTCATGTGAGTTGGTTACGATGTAGCCTCTTCCTACGGGTGCCTGACTTCCTCTCGCCAATTGAGGGTAAACAGATACGAGCGGGATATGGGTGGACATAATTACAGGTGTTTCAGTACCCACTGCAGCCAGGTCTTCAGCCAGCCAGAGTAGTTGGAGTGAGTCAATATGGCCATAGTAGCGCCGACTCTCTGTAAATCCGATTGCATCCAGAATAATGAAATGCCAGCCTTTATGATCGAATGAATAGTAGGGTTTGTCCATTCCCAACCGATTCATATACATTTGCTTACCATATTCTGGATGATCTGGAGAAATGCCACTTCTCTCATACAATCCAAATACCTCATGGTTGCCTATGGTATTGTGGATAGGTATATCCAGCGTGCTGGTCAGTTGCTCCCAAAGCTGATATAATGAATCAGCCCTGCCATAGCTTTGACCCAGAGCATCCATGATCAGATCTCCACCAGTTAGAATCATTTCCGGCTCCAATTCAAGGGCTCGGGTTAAAGCTTGATTTGAGCCTTCAATAGCATGTCTCTCTGGCTGGATATGCAGGTCAGTTAGATAACAAAACCTAAAAATGGGTTGTGGTTCTTTTTGAACGCAAGTGCTGATTGAAAGCAACATAACAACTGCAAGTGTGAGTAAAAAGAAATGACTGAATCTTTGCATGAAACACCCCCTAAGTGTGTTAGAAAAATACTTGTCGTGCTATTATAAACAATTCACAGTGGAAGGTGGAATGAGTTTTTGAAAAATCCTTTAATTTATCTTTTGGAGGGTACCCTGTAGCACCTCATATTGTGGCGTCAAAGCCCCAAAAACACCCTGTTGAAGCAGGGGAAATGAGAATAATTTGCAACTGAATTTCAACCCTGAAAATGTAGCTGGAATTGTCCCGCTTCGAGGCTATCAAACACGCAATGTCTGACCCCATTTATATCTTAGGAATTTCTGCTTTTTATCATGATTCGGCAGCCTGCCTGATCAGAAATGGTCAAATTGTTGCCGCCGCTCAGGAGGAACGTTTCACGCGCAAAAAGCATGATCCAAATTTCCCATCCCGGGCCATTAAGTATTGTCTTGATGCAGCTGAAATCAGTGCCAGTGACTTGAGGGCCGCTGCATTTTATGACAAACCCCTTTTAAAATTTGAGCGCTTATTAGAAACCTATCTGATGTCCTCACCGCTGGGTCTGAAATCTTACCTGAAAGCCATGCCAGTCTGGCTCAAAACCAAACTCTGGATACCCAAGATCATTGAGCGGGAAATCGGGTTTTCAGGGGAGTTATTTTTTCCTGAACATCATGAATCCCACGCGGCATCAGCATTTTATCCCTCGCCCTTTCAAAGCGCAGCCATATTAACCATGGATGGCGTTGGGGAATGGACCACAACCAGCTGGGGAACAGGTAAGGACAATCAGGTAAAGCTGGAGAAGGAAATAAATTTTCCTCACTCACTGGGATTGCTGTATTCCGCTTTCACATACTACACTGGATTCAGGGTAAACTCTGGTGAATACAAGCTTATGGGCCTGGCACCTTATGGTGAACCCCGTTATTCAGAATTGATCAAAGACAAGCTCATCGATATCAAGGAAGATGGATCATACCGCCTTGAGATGAAATATTTCAACTATGCCGCCGGCCTCACCATGACCAGCAGACATTTTAACAAACTCTTTAACGGAAAACCCCGACTGCCCGAGTCGCCCATTACACAACGTGAAATGGATCTGGCGGCATCAATCCAACAGGTAACGGAAGAGGTCGTCCTTAAAACTGTGGCACATATCGTAGCACAAACGGGTGAACGCAATTTGTGCCTGGCAGGTGGCGTGGCTTTAAATTGCGTTGCCAATGGAAAAATTTTACGCTCTGGTCTCATTGACAATTTGTGGATTCAACCTGCAGCAGGTGATGCTGGTGGGGCTGTGGGCGCAGCCATGGCGGTCTGGTACCACCATCTCGGAAGTGATAGAACTGTAACCACAGATGTGGATGCTATGCAAGGAGCCTATCTTGGTCCTGATTACTCCGATGACATCATTCAGTCCACACTTGATGATCGGGGTGCTGTGTATACCAAAGTGGATGATCCCTCCCTGGCTGGTGCAAAAATCATCAGTGAAGAAAAGGTGCTGGGGTGGTTTCAGGGGAGGATGGAGTTTGGCCCCAGGGCCCTTGGTAACCGTAGCATTATTGGTGATGCTCGTTCGGTGGAGATGCAGACCACCATGAATTTGAAGATTAAATACAGGGAGTCTTTTCGTCCCTTTGCCCCTTCAGTAATGGAAGAAGAAATCTCAAACTGGTTCGCAATTGATGGCCCCAGTCCCTACATGTTGCTGGTGGCCGATGTCCATAGCGATCATCTTCTGGATACCGATGGCCGTAAGCTGGATGGCCTGGATAAATTGAAACGCCACCGTTCCAACATTCCTGCTATTACCCATGTTGACAATTCAGCACGAATCCAGAGTGTCAACAAGCATACAAATCCTGAATATCACGCACTCATTTCACACTTTCAAAAATTGACGGGGTGTCCGGTAATAGTAAACACCTCCTTTAATGTTCGTGGCGAGCCAATTGTTGCCTCACCGGGAGATGCCTACCGCTGTTTTATGGCGACTGAGATGGATAGCCTGATTGTCGGTTCATTTGTCATGCACAAAGCCGATCAACCCACCCACAACAAACAGGATTATCTCAATGAGTTCGACCTTGATTAAACTCATTTCATCCCTGGAGATCAAGACCGACCGCCACTCCATGAGGACCTTTGGTTTTGGTTTGGCCATCATTCTGGCGGGCTTTGCATTATTGGGACTATGGCTTAAGGGCGACCTGAATCTTTGGCTCATTGTAGCGGGAGCAGTTTCAGGGTTACTGACTTTTATTTCCTACCGGCTGCTCTTCCCCATCTATTACCCCTGGATGGTTATCACCAAGCTACTTGGGATGCTCATCACCTATACCCTTCTCACCTTTGCCTTTTATGTTATTTTGACACCCCTGGGCATGCTCATGAGAATGAAAAAGGGTGACCCGCTAAAGCGCACGTGGAGTGATTTCAGCTACTGGGAAGCTCGAGAAAATGAACCTGACAAACGAATGAACAGGATGTTTTAATAATGGCACAAGTAAATATCTGGACTGAATTGTGGGACTATATGAAAGTCCGGAAAAAGTGGTGGCTGGCCCCCATTTTTGTATTTCTTTTTATTCTGGCAGCGATTGCGGTATTCGCTGAGGGTTCAGCGCTGGCACCCTTCATTTATACCATTTTTTAACTCGCTATAAAATCACTTAGCACTCCGGAGCTCATCAAGCGCCTGTGACATGAAATTGTCCTTGGGCTGTAAGGCTAATCCAGCCTCATAATATTTGGTTGCCTGACCCACCCGATTTTGGTTTTGGGCCATCTGACCCAACCATCTGTAGGCAGTTGGGGTTGCCTGGATTTCCAGGGTTCTGAGGAGCAGGTCTTCAGCTTGCTTATATTCTTGCGCCTGAAGATGTGTCTGGGCTTTTTCCAGCAATTTTCTGGTTCTCTCGCTGGCCAGTCTCTGAACCGTAGATTGCATACCTTTTAGCTTCTTAGCAACCTTACTATCGGGAAATTTTACCTCGATTTCCCCGGCCAGGGATTTGGCTCGGTCAATACTTCCTACCTGGATGTATGCACGATACAGGTTGGTAATGATTGCTGCGTCCTCTGGAAACCTATTTTTTGCCTGCTCCAGTGATGCAATAGCTTGCTCTATATCGCCCAACCATAATTCCACTTGCCCCAGCCACTGGATAGCCCATTGATCATGACCATAATAGTATGCAATTTCCAGTACTTGTCTGGCCTGTCCGTACTGTTTTTCTGCCAACAAGAGTTTGAGGGCTTCCTGGTAAAAGGAAAGCTCAAATGGGATGGAATAGATCAATGCTAAATATTCTTCAGCAGCTCGCTGCTTGTCGTTCAGGGACCGATAGTGTGCGGCCAATAGCACATGTGCTTGCTCAAGCCCTAATTCAGGATTGGTCAACACTTTTAGCGCCAGGTCTTTCACCGGGGTATTATTTTTGTACGTTTCAAGACTGCGGTTGGGTTCCCAGTGTGCCTTGAAGGGCCAGCCCCCTTTTAAATACATTATGTTCAGGTCTGAAACGGTGCTGTCGAGGCAGGAAATTGCCCATCTACTCTTCCAGCCATGTGCATCAGTTATATCCACTCCCCTTCTGGGGGCATCCAGGACACGATTATTAACCAGGGTTTTAAAAAACGCGTCAGCCATTAAAAAATATCCGTCCATGTTGGGATGGAGATGATCAACCATTAATTCATTTCCCACAAGACCATTGGTTGCTTCCTTCTCAAAAGCTGACAACATAGGCACAACCAACAATTCGTTTTCACGAGCTAGAGCATGGATGATTTCATTGATATCCTCACTGGCACGGAAGCGTAGCGCATCATGATTCTTGGCTAATGTATAGGCAGCTCTGGCTTCAGAATAGCTTGAGGCCTGCTCATATTTTTGAGCCTGTTGATAGAGGTAAAGGGCATTTTCTTCATTATTATTCTCAAGGGATACGAAGGGAGCCTGGTCCTTGATGTTTGAAACCAACTCGCTAAGAATGACTTCCACATTCTGACCTCTGGCAAGATCAATGATGCTACTTAAGTTTGATTCAAATTGGAGTCTACCCTCTTCATAAAGTTTGCTTCGAGTTGGAATGTTTTGTTCACCAACAATCCGCTCCATCAATGTCCCCGTTGGATCCTGAGAAGCAGAATTCAGCTGATCGGTGGTACCCTCTCCGCGAATGCTTTGAACCATGTTTCGCATGAGACGAAAAGTACGGAATTGATTCAGCCGCAAATAGCTGCGCACAAGCCAGGGCTTACGTCCAAATGATTCCATTGAGGCAACACCCAACGCTCCATAGTATTCATTGTGACCCGCATAGATCAGGATGGCATCGGGTTCCTGCTCCAGGACTTCATCCGTAAAATCCAGAAGCGTATAACTACCCACTGCAGACAGGGCAACATTCACCACTTCGATAGTTTTTTCAGGGTACATTTCCTGAAGTCGAAAGGCCAGAATGCGTGAGAACTTCAGGTTGTTTCCGTATGGATATCCTGCTGCGCTGGAGCCTCCCATTACAAAGATGCGATAGCCTTTTTCCGGCTTTTCTTCAAGAAAGAGATCCTTGGTGGGACTGGGGATAGTTTTTTGCTTTCCAAAATATCTTTGCCCAACATTGGGATTGATTGTGAGTAGTCCAGCGTCCTCACCCCGGGCAGGAACAAAAAGACTTAAATCACCGCCATAATCAATCAATCGTAGACTACCCTCAAGCACAAAGAGAAAGAGCAGTGGGACCAAAATTACGATGAGGATAAAAAGGCGTTTTATCCGGCTCTGAGCGGCTGTCATGTGTTTATCACTTTACTATACTATAGTGGTTGAGCATGCGTGTGGATCATATCCTGGTGTCGCATGAATCATGGACTGTTGTTATTTTTATTATTCGACCTGTCTAGTTACAATCTATCTGAAAGTGGCTATAAAAACAAATCCGTTACCCTGGGGCAACGGATTCATCTTTATCAACCAAAGGAGATTTTATGTTATGTAAAATCTCAATGGATCTGGTTTAATCTCTTCCGAAATATGGTGCCCCAGCCTCTCCCATATCAATTGCTAAAATGTTTTGCGATAATGCATCCTCGCCGGGGTTAACGTATAGTACTTCATCTGTGCTCCATACCATATCAACTGCGTGTGGAGAAATAATACCCCCCTGATAATAAGGTTCAATTCGACCATCAGCGTAACGCACAAGAATGGGATCGGCGTCATCAATATCAACTGAGACAAAGAGTTTCCCCTCATTTGAGAGGGTAATGCTGGTGATTTCAGCATCTGCGTAAATTTCACCTGCATCAGCAATATCAAAAACCTGTTCAGGCTCTCCCAGGTCATCGACTAAATTGATACTACTTCTCCAGACACCCATTTCAGCAAAATTTGTATCGGATCCTGTATATTCAGCAGCTACATATACATACTCGTTCTTGAATACTTTAATCCCGAAGACTTCAAAATCAGGATTAAATACTCCCAGGCCAACACTGGTTTCATCGGTGCGTAGCAGGAAAATGCCATCTTTGTAGCCACAGTAAATGTTGTGATTTTCATCAAAATCAAAATAGCGAGCCTTCTCATCCATATCTGCACCGTATTCGTAATCATTACTGCCATCAGCAGGAAAGACATCAAAATACTTCTTTCCACGTTGGACATAGACATCACCATTAGGTCCAATTTGCATATCATAACTGGCCCTAAAGGATGTTGTGGCAAATTCAGACAGTTCGCCGGATGCGCTGAATTTGTATATCAAGCGATTGTTGTTTGCATAACTTGCAGCATAGATATTCTCTTCAGCATCAGCAGCAATACAGTATACCCGTGGAGGCGAAGAAAAGTCTTCTTCTGGGAATATGCCATAGTCATCCACTACCTTGGTTATGCCGTAGGGATTGATCTCCGCAAGGAAAAAAGCACCCTCCACAGACACTTTAATAGTCAATGCATCACTCACCATGTTGGGTCGATAGATGGTAATTTCATCAGCGCTGGATGCTTTCAGGATTCCAAAAGACAATGCATTTCCATTGGCGACATCATATATATAGATTTTGTTGTTCTCCGGGATATCTGAAAAGTTCGCACCTTGTATGACAATCTCAGATACACCTCCTGCAGCAGAATCACTGGGCAATACTGTGGTTATAGTGGGTTGAGCACCAAAATCCGGATTGGGATCCCAGAGTTGCTCTGGCCCCTCATATTCACACCCTAAAACCAGAAAACTCAGTGCAATCAGGGAGGCAATGAGTGCCGTAAAATTTCTATTTATTTTCATGGATAATTTCCTCATTCTCATCATCAATGAAGCTTATAGCGAGAAGCGGACCGTGACCCGCTGGACATTTCCTAACAAGCCAAAAGGTGTGTAGGCATAGTCAGCAATCAGACCAAACTTGTTGATTCCAAGACCAAATGAAATGTCATCTTCATAGTTATTTGCGACATAACCTGCACGAAAAGCGAAGGTGTCCAAAAGCTGATAGTCAAGTCCTACGATTACTTGCTCAGGGTGTGCTCGAAAATGAGTCATTTCAGTGCTTACAACCAATTTATGCACCGAACTGGACTCACCTTTCAGCAATTCAAAAATATCCCCTGAAACTCCCATGGTGAAAGCCAGAGGTAATTGAAAGCTTTCCGTCACATACTGTACTTCCTTTGAGTAATTCCTCACTGACATCCCAAATGCGATACTGCGTACACCTGTATCAAAGTAAGTACCGAAGTCCGCGGCAGTTGTTTCCAGAGTGTTGCTTACCTCTCTGCTCACATTCAGGGTATCGTCAATTGTTGGAATCATTGAGTTTCCTAAATCCTGATTGGCATATTTCATATGACCACCAACTGAAAAATAGGAATTCAAGCGCTTGGCATAACCCAGTCCGATTGCCATAGCAGTGGGACTAAACTCACCAGTATCGGTATACCCTTTAGGGTCCAGGCGATTGACGATGGTACCATAAATTTTATCACCATAGTCCACATTTTGGAAGGTAATTCCTAATACCCCTAACCGCCCTCCTAGTGGATTAAATGCAACACTGAATGCATTGTGATTAATACCAGCAATAAACTGGTTCATACTGGCGCTGAACTCAATACTGCCATCTATATGTGCCATGGTGGCAGGGTTGAAAAACAATCCGCTAGATTTCATTTCACGAGATGTGGCTGCACCACCAAGGGCAGCTGCCTCGGCATCTGAACTAACACTGAGAAACTGAAAACCTGTCTGTGCCAGCTTGACTCTATCTTCAGCCAGAACTGAGGAAAGAGAGACAATCAGGCAGAGCGTCAGGGTGCAGAAGTTCTTAAAAGTATTTTTCATGATTCGCTCCCTACTCATCGAATTATTGTAAATTTGCGATAAGTTGATTCACCCTTACTGAACAACAGTTCCTGGGTGTCAGGATCTCTGTAGTCTTCAGTCACTTCGAAAACGGCAATATAGACACCGCTAACTACCAGTTGTCTGGCAGATGTAATGGAGTGCCAGTATTCATCACCGGTTCCATTTGTGTGCGAAATCTTCTCGATGAGATCTCCACGCTCCGTATAAATCATGATGTTGCAGAGAGGTGGGATATCAAAAAAGGTGATCCTGTCTACCAAGTTGTTTTCTTCTCCAAATTGGAGCGCTCGTGACCTGATATCAAATGGGTTAGGGACCACACGTATATCTTCCAGATTCTCACCTGCTGGTCGCTTCAGGTTTGCTGCCACACTGGTCATAGTGAAATGCTTACTGCTTTCCATGGGCAGGCCAGGATAGAGATCATTCGCAGACCCATCATTTTTGGCTACGATATAATAGTAGTAGTCAAATCCACGAGCTGGCGTCTCATCGCTATATGTATAAGCAACATTTGCAGCATCACATTCCCAGATTTTGGTGTAAATCGTATCTGCGCGATTCATGGCTCTATAAATAGCAAAGCCATCAAAACCGGGGGCAGTTGCCGATTCATTGGACCACTCAAGAATGATTCGATCGCCTCCAGAATTTACGGTAAAAGTGGTTGGTGGAGGAGGTGGCTGGGGAATGACATAGTCATTTTCGAAGCATAATTTCGCCATACGGAAGGTTTGAAAAAGTGAATCGACCCCGGATTGAACCCAGGCATTTTTATAGGTGTTCGCGTCTGAAGTAGTACTGCCATCCGGTAGCTCATAGGAGCCGGATTCATCATTCCAGTTTGCAGTCACTTCAAGATTTTTTTCGCGGGATATTCCTGCGATAGCCTCCGCGAGGACGATTCTGATACTATCACCAGGATTAAGCGTATAGGGTCCAAATCCCTGTCCCTGCGCATATCCACCTGCATCAATTCCCCAGACATCAGCAAATCCATTATCAACTTGTTCTGCATGGGTTAACTCAGGATGACCGGCGGTCATAAACTCATATTTGCGAGTCATAAGATCAGCACTATACTGATTCACACCCTGGGCATCTCGATCTGAGCCCAGATACATGGTGGTGGTGGGTTGATTTGTATCGTTCGTCTGATCACCTGGGGCTGTATCTGCATGCAATGTGACGATACCGACGTACTGGGTACCTGCCATGACAGCTCCGCCAGTGTGGTTCGGTGCGCCAATATCAGCGGCATATCCAGGGCTGGGAGAAACCGGACCATACCAGGAATATTGGGCACGAATGGGATCACCATTTGTGGGGTCTTCCCATACGGTATGGTTTACAGTGTTGCGCCCCCAACTGGCAGAAGCAGATGTCACCCAACCATTTCTAAAGGCTTCAAAGGCAAAACCATATCTGTATTGAAAATGAAACATTACATCATTAAGGGTTTGGGTGTTTAATGTGCCATCAGAATCAATAACACCTGTATTCTTGAACACATACTCATAAATCATATAGTTGTCATGGTTCTCCTGTGAGAATCCAAGAATTTTCCGCTTCACATCAACACCCATGGATGTATGCAAATTGTTCTCAATTATACGATCCGGGGCTTGATCAGCATCCACATCATCCAGAATATCCTGAATAAAATTATTGGATCCTGTGAGGCCATCCACTACAACCAGAGGAGAGGGAAATTTCCCTGTGAGCGAAAACTCATAGGGCATCAATTCAGTTTCCATATATGCCGTACGGGTTCCAGCAGACACAACCTTATGAGCATAGGTTTCTCCTGAAACTGCATCGGCATAATTTGTGGCTCCAATACGTAGAGATTTTGCAACGGAGTGATCCTGAAAGGTGAATTGTGCAGGATATCTCAAACCATCATTCTGGGTCTCTGAAACCGCACTGGTAAAGCGGCAGAATTCAATCTCTGCCCCGGCGTTGGAATAAAAACTTCTCAGATCTCCAACGCGAATCCATTTGAATTCCTGGGGTCCAAACACCTGACTGAAACCCTGCGTCATAAATGACAGGCAAAGCCCGATGATCAAAAACTTGAGCATGGGATTACGACTATTTTTCATATTCACAAAACTATTTCTTTCTGTATAATACTTCATGATCCGACCTCCTAGAGACCTAGATCGAAGCTGATATCAACGCCGAAAAAGATCTGTCTTGGATTAAGAAAATTGAAGGATGTTTGATTGGGCATATCTATGTAGGCCTTTTCCTCCAAAACTTCTTCCAGATACTGAGAATCAGTATAATTCCACAGTCCGGTTTCAGCATTGTAGCTCCAGTAATCTTCTGTGGTTCTATCCCAGTAAATCACATCTGGGTTTGGATTCTCGAAATTGCTTAAACTACCGACTGTTTCAATGGGCTGAAAATCAACATCATCATCTCTGTAGTCCCCTGGACGATCATTGCCAACGATGTTATCATAGTTTGCAGGATCTTCAGGAAGGTGCAGTGAATTCATATAGTGAACCAAGTCTAAGGCATCGTAGAAACTTGCTCCTGAGAGATGTTTGGTATTTAACAGATTGTCTACTTCTACAAAAAACTGGATCCTTTTCTCTCGTAAGGGAAATGTCTTATTCAGCTTCAAATCCACATTCAGTTCATCTAGAACCTGTAGGTTTAACCCAGCATCATTATCATTGCGGGGGGTATAGTTGCGCCATTCACCGGCTTCCCAGTTGGTTACCACATTCACGTTCCAACCACCCAAGGGTCGCAACCCCATTAGTTTGGGACCAAATTTGTTGGGGGCATGCAGGCTGAATCCTGCACGTCCAAATGGTTCCGGCACAGGTTTACGCTGATAAATGTGTTGATTTATATTGTTGTACTCCATCTGTTCCTGAGGGTTCTCAAAGATTTGCTGAAAGCCGAAATTTCCTTCAGTTGTGACCTGAAAGGTATAATTTACGAAAGCACTCCAATATTTCCTTTTAGGTACTCTGAGCGAAACCTCAAGACCACGAATATCTTCATAGTTGTTGCTATTAGCTCTCTCATAAGCAACCGTACCTGAAGCATTTAGATAGCGTGTCCAATCTTGTTGATTGGTAATATCATGATAGAAGGCAGCCGCCTGTAGCAGTACAGTATTAAACAAGACCTGATCATAACCCAGTTCATATGAAATAGTCTGTTCTGGAGGTAACTCAGGATTACCAATGCTAGCCACACCGTTGTCAGCTTTGCGGCCGACCCGCAACATTTCATCGTAGGTGGCTTGCTGTTTGAAATGGCCATAATTAAAGAAAAGTTTTGAATTCGTGGTTATAGGATGAGATAAACTCATACGTGGGCTAAGCGAGAAATGCGGTTTTGACTGTACCAGATTATAATCTTCATCCGGATCATATTTTGAGGTGAAGTAGTAGGGGTCAAAGACATCTACATTGGCCCATTTAATGTTTGAATCATAGTAATCAAGCCGTAAACCAGCATCCAGAATGAATCCAACTGCCTCTAGTTTGTCTTGGATATAGAGAGCAGCTTGAATTGGTTTCTCGTGGGTATCATTCCAATTAATATCACCAAAATAGGGTTTCATATGACCATACTTGCGATGCATGTCATACAGTACCAGTTCGCCACCGGCTTTAAGTAAATTCTTTTTGTTTACTTGCGTTGTATAGCTGGCTTTGATTGTTGTGAAGGAGCTTTCACTGGAGTCACGTGGTGTTGCTGAGTGGCCACCGAATAAATCGCCAGCAATCCCTGATTCGGGCAAAGGACTATACCCAAACGGTGCCTCATTTGCTCCATAGCCGGGAACGATCTCTACAATATCGGTTTCATCGCGATCAGCCACCGGTCCAGTGAGATAAGATTGTTTGACATATTCAATGCTCACATCATAGAAGGATGTGGCGCTAAGGGTGTGAACCAGATTCGCAGACCAGGCACTATGTTGTTCTTGGGCATCACTATACCAGGAGTTAGAGAATATTCGAGAAGAACGATACTCATATGTTGCTTTGGCAATCTGATCGGGAGTCCGCATGAAGTCTGTAACATCCCAAAAATCCTTCGCGCCGATTCCAAAAATATCATCATTGTGGTTGTGATCCGATTCGTTAATGGCAACATTGTAACTCTTACCGGAAAAACTGGTGAAATCAAGTTTTATTGATGGACTGATTTCTGAGGTGAGTTTCACCATGAAATCATAATCCAGGTAATCATCTCTGGTCAGCGGTACCAGCAACATTTCTCGTTGTGTCCGATAGGCACTAAAAAACCTGAGGTTACCCAATTTCTTGCCGATTACTGGCACTGGACCGCCAAAACCGATATCGACTGTATAATCACCCTTATCAACTACCGGCTGTGCGCGTCGTTCCCAGATAAATTTTCTTTGAGCTGCCTTTGGAGTAAGGTCATTATCAGGATCACTGTCTTCCAGCAATCGTTGTGAAACAGCATTCCAACCGTCGAAATCTGCATATTGGCGACGTGTATATTCGTCCCATGCACCATTTCCCGTCCCCTCCCAGGCTACATCATCATCCAGATAGGGACGCATCCAAAGAGAGTTTTTATCAAACGGAGAGATTCCAAAATATTTTGGAGCAGCAGGACTGTAGCGATAGGTCACAGATCCTTCATAATGATCTCTGGGGCCATCTTTTGTAACAATGTTGACAATACCTGCCCTTACCTGGCCGTATTCAGCACTAAAGCCACCTCGTTCTACTGAAATTTCAGAAACAGCACTGAGTGGCAATCCTGTAATCGGCTTGTTGTTGCGGGGATCGCGAAGCGTCATATTGTCTACGAGAAATAAGGATTCAGATGCACTTCCGCCTCGAATGACAAAGCCTTCTTCAACACCAGCTTGCAGGCCGGCTGCTTCTGAAATAGAGGTAACTGGGAGTGAGTTAATTTCATCACCACTCATGGACACCACACTGGTGGCCACATCATCTTCAACCAATGCTCTTTGGGCCACAATTGTTACTTCCTGACCCTCCATCACCTGGGGTTGAAGCGAACAGGTAATGTTTGTTGTCTGATCGATCAGAATGCGAACGTTTTGGATGGTTAGTTTAGCATAACCTAAATAAATGGCATTGATATTATAGGTACCTGGAGGAATGTTAATAATTATGAAATAGCCATCCGCATCGGCAGCACCACCAAGTGTTGTACCTTCAATGACCACATTGGAAAAAGGCAAGGCTTCCCCTGTCTCGCTATTTATAACCCTACCTGTAAGTTTGCCTGTTGTGCCAGCAAAAGCCATCTGGGCCAGTATCAAAGTCAGCACTAAGATGATCTGCAGGCTGCGATTTGATTCATGTTTCATTTATCAACCCTCCTCAAGATTGTTTGGGCAGAAAAATTTTATCTCAACTGGGATTAAAATTCTAAATCTCTTTTTACTTGTTGTCATACACGTGCCCGCAACCCGATGGATTGCAGGCACGATTCATGCGTTAGCGAAGGAGGTTTACTTCAGCAATAGCATCTTTTTGGTTGTCATGGATGTACCGGATTCGAGACGGTAGATGTACATTCCACTTACCAGATCACTTCCGTCAAAACTGACAACATGTTTCCCAGCAGACTGGCTACCACTAAACAGTGTAGCGACTTCCTGGCCAACAATATTGTATACAGTCACTCGGATATCTCCGGCGTTTTCCAGAGTATATTCGATAGTTGTGCTGGGGTTAAACGGATTTGGATAGTTCTGTGATAATGAGAAATCACGGGCAATCACAATACCTGGCTCTTCATCGATGGCATTGGTACCAATAAGCTTGGCTGTACCAAATGAACTTGGATCGTTCCAGCCAAAGTTACTTTCTGACCACCATTTCATACCGGTTGCAGTAGTATCGCCGTCAACAGCATCTTTGTCAGAAACCTGAATTTCCCATCCAAAGAGATGTCCTGCACTCAGATCAAAGTCAATCAGGTTGGTGAGTGTATCAGCTGGAATCATGAGCTCAAAATCGTAACCCATATCAGTATCCACAAATACGAAATCACCTGGGCCTGCAAAGGCGCTCATTGTATCCAGAGGTACCCGGTCGCGAACCCAGCGCCATTGTACATCATTGGCATCATAACCAGTGGCCTGATCATTTTTGGAATTGTCTGAATCGAAAAAGATTTCGATGTTGTCCATATCCCAGGGGTTGCCACCTTCTGGCATATACTTATTGTCATCTGTGACAGAGACAAAAACATAGAAACCATCTGCATCCCACATGGTGCGAAATGCGATCTGTGAATCATACCAGTCTACAGCTTCGGTATAATCAGTGCCTGTTGTGTGGACATTGTGTGAAATCTCTGGATATTCTTCCCAGATTTCATCCATCTCACCATCAATCTCTGGAGCTTCTTCTGTATATCGGACATCGAGCACTTCACTAACTTCACGACCAGTGAGTACAGCAGTTCCAAAGGTACTTGGATCATTCCAACCAAAGTTACTGGTTGTCCACCACTTTAAACCAGTGGCATTTGTATCGGTTGCGCTGGTATCTTTATCAGAAACCTGGACTTCCCAACCAAACTCATGACCTTCTTCTAGCTCAAACCCAATAATGGATTCTAATGAATCAACTGGAATGGCCAATTCAAAAGAGTAACCGGAATCGGTATCCACGTATGTAAAATCACCAGGACCTGCAAAACCACTTAAGGTATCAACAGGAACCTGATCACGGACATAACGCCATTGTACATCATTGGCGTCGTACCCAGTGGCCTGATCGTTCTTGGAATTATCGGAATCAAAAAAGATCTCGATATTATCCTGATCCCATGGATTTCCTGCAGCAGGAATGAATTTTACATCGTCGAGTACATTGACATACATGTAAAAGTTCTCATCATCCCACATCACACGGTATGTAGCCCAACCATCCTGCCAATTCTCTGGCAGATAATCGTCGGCCTCATCTGTGACTTTTAAACATTGTGTGGCAGTAACATTGTACCAGATCTCGTCGAGTTCACCGTCGATTTCTGGACCTTCCTCAACCATTGGAACTTGCAAGCGACCATCATAGACCGTTGCGTATGCATTGCTAACTGGAAGGACCAGGATAGCAATACTCATTACCGGAATGAGGACTCGTAACAATGCCTTCATAACTTTCTCCCTTCGTTGTTTGTTGACTTCTCTAAAGCATGACCACTGACTTTTTCCCGAAGGACCCACCGTCAGCAGCATGCTGGTTTATAAAAATTTCAGGGACTCATCCTGATGTTGTCCCCAGTGAAGATTCTCTTACGATCAATTTTGTTTCAAGCGTCACCGACTCAAGCGCCGAGTGCCCATTTTGTCTGCCTGATATCTGATTGAGTAATAAGCGTGCAGCTGTTTCTCCCATGAGGGGTGCAGATTGAGCAACAGTAGTGAGGGATGGGTCGACCAGGGATGTTTCCGGACTATTACTGAAACCAACCAGGGCTATGTCACCAGGCACTTTGAGTTTTGTCTCACGCATGCGCCTAAAGGCTCCCAGGGTGACAGGGTCTGTTATACCGAAAATGGCATCAACATCTCCACTTGATTGCTGCATAAGGTTATTGAAACCGACGATACCGTCTTCCTCATTCAGGCCGCAATGAACGACACGGGATTCCTCCATCTTTAGACCGTGTTTTTTCAAGGCATCCTTGTAGCCTCTGAATCGATTTTGAGAAATCAGTAGATTTTCTGGACCACCCAGGTGGGCAATCCTGCTGTATCCCTGACTAATCAAGTGTTCTACGGCCTGGAATGCCCCATTGTAATCATCAAAAACTACCTGTGAGGCTTCAATCCCAACGCCGACACGATCAAAAAACACGATTGGGATTCCACGCTTCTGCAGAAGTTTGAAGTGATCCATGTTCTGGGATGACTTTGAAACTGAGATTAAAACGCCGGCCAAACGTTGGGAGATGAGTGTGCGAGTATTTATAACTTCCTGCTCCCATTCTTCATCTGATTGACATACCATAACTGTATAGCCAGCTTTGCTCATCACATCTGTGATACCACTCATGATAGCGGCAAAGAAAGAGTGTTTTACCTGTGGGACCATGACGCCGACTGTGGTTGAAACGCGACGTTTCAAACTCTGGGCAATAATATCAGGATGGTATTCCATCTCTTTGGCCATTGAGATAACTCGTGACTTGGTCTCTTTGTTTACATCTGGATGATCACGAAGTGCACGGGAAACCGTAGAATGAGAGATATTCAGTTTGGTAGCGATATCCTTTATGGTGATATGCGACATAGTCTTTCTAGTACTTCCCGTCATGCAAATTTCAGTTTGGTTTTGGCCCGTGCAACACACCGGTTACGTTGTCGGTCACGTTTTCGGTTACGTTGTCGGTCACGTGTGCAGAAGATAAACAAGACACATGCCCGTAGGCAAGTACAATCGCTTTATTTAGTTAATATTTATTTTGATACTAACGTACCACGTACTGAAACACCTCACAGAGTGCCTGGAATTCCTTTGCCAGCAAGGGTTTCAAGACATGCATAGATTCATCGCCAAAAAGACCTGATAGTATTTGAGGCGAGATTTTTCAGAGAACTTGATTGAGATTTTAATAAATGTGGGGCTGGTTTCTTGTTCGCTTTGGACTTAATATCAATTGGAAATTATCTTGGTCATGAACCAAGGGCAAAAAGCCAGGCACATAAACCAATAGCTCACAGCCAAATAGAAGGCAAATTGATTTTTCCTGAAATGTATCCAAATGGCAAAAACGAGTAACAGGATTCCTGCATGAAACAATTAGCCACTCCAACACCAGCACAACCATTGAACCCTCCCGAGACGGGAATGCCATCTCGCCGGGTTAAAAGATTATTTATCCTACTCTTGATCTTAGTCCCCCTATTCTCACTTGTCCTCCTTGAAACCAGTCTACGTCTGTTCGACTATGGTGAAGATTTGAGTCTATTTGTTTCGGTTCCTGACGAACAGTCACAACAACTCGGTGTAAACCTGAATATCGGTCGTCGCTATTACTATTATGCCAATGATAACTTTGACCCCAAGCCTCAGAAGGATCTCTTTCTCAAGCAAAAGCCTGAAAATGGATATCGAATCTTCGTGCTTGGGGCTTCTACCACAGTTGGATTTCCCTTCGGCACCAGTATTTCCTTTTCACGCTTTCTCCATCAACGCCTCGCCGATGTTTTTCCTGAACGTCATATTGAGGTAATTAATACAGCCATCACCTCTGTCAATTCGTATAGCCTGTTGGATTTTGTTGATGAAATCCTTGAGCAACAGCCCGATGCAATTTTACTCTATGCTGGTCAAAATGAATATCTTGGACCCTTCGGTCCAGTGGCTCAGGTCACACTGGGTCGTTCACCCTGGATGGTGCGATCAATTTTGAAACTCCAGCGTTATAAAACATTTCTGCTGGTTCGGGATTTGTTCAGCCCCCTCATCAGACAAATGGCCAACAATATTACACCCGCATCAATTCAGGGCACATCTGGCTCTGTTGATTCAAGCTTTATTGCCAACACAATGGTTCCCTTTGATAGTGAACTATATTTCCAGGGTCTCAACCAGTTCGAATCTAATTTGCGGCTTATTATTAAACAGGTCGGCAAGCAAGGTGTCCCGCTTATTCTGAGTGAGATTGTTTCCAACCTGCGCGACCAGGCTCCCTTTCCTACCTTTGAAGCCGACTCTCTCTCTCCAGCACGACTTAAGTTTTTAGAGGCTCGCGCCCTTGAAGCTTCCGGCAACTATGACGAAGCCCGACTTGCTTATTATCTGGCAAAAGATTTGGATCCAGTCCCCTTCCGGTCACCTGAGGCCTTTAATAGAATTTTGGATAATCTGGCACAAGAGTTTGAGCTGCCACTGGTTCGCATGCGCTCCTATTTTGAAAGCATTTCACCACACGGCCTCATTGGCAACAACATTATGCTTGATCATGTCCATCCCACAAAGGAGGGATACTTTCTCATGGCAGATGCATTCTATCATACCATGGAAAAAGAGGGACTGATTGAAAGCACATGGCCTTCTATACCCAGTACTGTTGTTCGGGCTTATCTGGACCAATGGCCTTTTACCCCTTTGGATAGTGTCTATGCCCACCTGGTAATTGAGAACCTTATAAGCGGCTGGCCCTTCAAAGTCTCAAATTTTAGTTCAATTTATGCAAATGAGTCAGTTCTTGATAAATTTCGACCTGAATCGATTGTGGATTCAATTGGACTGAAGACATACACCATCCCTGGCTACAGTTTACAGCAGGGGCATTTGGAGCTGGCACAATATTATGAAAAGCAGGGCAATTATGAGGCGGCCTTGACTGAGTACGCGGCGCTAATTGCCAGTATTCCTTTTATTGATAATTTTTATCAAAATGCCGTTGAATTGCTCATGGATAATCAGGATTATTACCCGTGCAGAAAGCTTTTGCTAAATGGGGTAAAGTTTAACCCCTCTGCAAACATGTTTAAATGGCTTGGTCAAACAGAGCTGGTCATGGAACTGTACAGGGATGCAATTCTGAATCTTGAAAGGTCGTTGGCTTTAAACACTGGGGACTTGCAGGTCCAACGAAATCTGATTCGGGCGTATGCAACCGTTGGAGAGTTTGAATCGGCCAATAAACTTGTCAGAGACTATAAAGGTCATGTCCAGACTACGGTTGAAATCAAGGATTTGACAACCCTGGTAAAGCAAACCGAGTTGCGATACAAAAAAGCGATTGATTGGGTTAAACGCGCCAAGGAGCTTTTGAGACAAAAAGATTATAATGCAGCTATTCGCGCCCTTCAGATGTCTGTCAAGCAACTGGAAACCCATGAGGCCAGTCAGTTAATGGGCCATCTTCTAGTATCCGCCGGACAGCATGAAAAGGCAGGTTCCTACCTGGAAAGAGCACGAAGCAGAATGGTACAATCGAATCCAGAACTGCTGGATGACCTCATTCAAGTTTATACGGCCCAGGACAAACGGGACCTCGTGGTAAAGATCTATGATGAATTGCTACAAGATTTTCCAGAGTACCAGCGACTTGCACATCTACAGAGCTCCCTAACCGCCCAGGGATACACCCTGGAATAATCCAATCAGATCTGACCAGACTTGATTACCCCTTGCTGACTTTGCACTCTCTGTGGCAAAACAAAAAAGGAACCCAATGGATTCCTTTCTGTGGTCGATACTGGATTCGAACCAGTGACCTCCCGGATGTGAACCGAGCGCTCTAACCAGCTGAGCCAATCGACCAAAGCTTCAATGTCATACCTACGACTACAAGGAGTCTAGATACGGGAGCAATTTATACCGTAATTCCAAAAAGGGGAACCCTTGATTTTTATGGAGAGATCTTCCCTCTAGATTTGCAATTCATATGTTAGTAGGGCATTTGGTTTTAAATCATTAGCAGAGTAAAAATATTTTGAAGCCTCAAATTATCTAAAGACAACTTGAGGCTTTTTGAATGAATGAGGTTAACAAGCTATTTCAGGTATAACATTTTAATAGTTTTTGAATAGTCATTAGCTTCAATTCGCGTAAAATATAATCCCGTACTAACCGAATGATTCTTACTATCGAGACCATTCCACACGAGATCATAATAACCTGCTACCTTGGATGAGTTTTCCAGTTGAACAACCTCTCGCCCATAAATATCGTGCAAATATCGTGATACACAGATTTATGAGAAGGTAACTCTTCAGAGCATTTCGGAGCGAAGCTGTTTGGGCCTGATTAAATGCTTTCTATTTGGATGAATAGGATTGACTTATAAACGCCAGGATTTTTGATATAGAACGAGTCAATTTGAACCGAGCGCTCTAACCAGCTAAGCCTCTCGACCTTCTTTCAATTGCTCAAGCATTTAAACCAGAGCAATATTGGCGTGAATGATTCTGGAGATTGCTTCGCTGGCAAAGACTATCTATTGTGGTTTCGTAATATTCGTTTGGTTCGTTGTGAAAAAAAGCTCTCTGCCCACTAGAGCAATTCAAGCCATGCAGAACGGATCATCTCTATGGCCAGGGCAACCAGCAACAATCCCATAACTCGACTCATGATATCCAAACCCTGTTCACCTAAAAACTTCTTGATATATCTGGCGTAATACATGGCTGCCCAGAATATCAAGAGGTTGGCCAGCATGGCTAGCAGTGGAACCCAGGTTCCATATTGAGAAACCAGGATAATTATGGCAGTAATGGCACCAGGACCAGCAATAAGCGGGGTAGCCATGGGGATCACAATATCCTTTGAGTATTCCTTGTCGTCCCCAAATGAAATGTCCATGACATACAATAAACCCAGAAGCAATAGAATTAGCCCACCACCTACCTGAAAGGAAAACATTGAGATACCAAAAAATGACAGTATGCCTTCACCTACAAAAACAAAGATGGTGAGGAGTATTAGAGAAACCCGGGCTGCCCGGTGGGCACTATGCTTGGCCCTATCTTCCGCGTAATCTTTGGTCAAGGTCATAAATACTGGTAATCCACCAAAAGGATCCATAATCACCAGTAAGGTCACAAAGGCGTGCATGAAAGCATTAAAATCCAGGGTCATGCGTCATCCCTCCAGGCTTTTTTCAGGGCTTCAACAGCCAGTTTTATCATAAGCACCGGAACACCAGCCTGCATGTGGGCCTGTCCCAATTCACTCAACAAAACAAAATAGAGCTGTGAGTCGGCAACTTTTTTATCCAGTCGAGTTGCCTGTTCAATATTTTCGGGATTGAGGTTTTCAAGCGATAAGCCAAGCGGGATTTTCACCAGCATTCCAGCCAGCGCTTCCCAGTCATCATTGGACAACTCCCCAACCTGATTTGAAAGCCAGCCTGCGGCGTACATACCTAGAATGACGGCTTCACCATGGCGGACGGCCCCATAGCCTAACGTGGTTTCAATAGCGTGCCCAAGGGTATGTCCAAAATTTAAGATTCGACGCAGGTCAGCTTCTTTTTCGTCAGCTTCAACCACTTCAGCTTTCAATTCACAGCTGTGGGCAATTGATTTTATGAGAACTGTATCAGCCGTCCCCTCAATCAAACCGTCCATATTCGCTACGAGATATTCTAGATATTCTTTATCCCGAATAGCACCCATTTTGAACATTTCTGCGTAACCCGACACTCTGTCTCTGGTACCCAGACTTTTCAGTGTGTCCACATCCATAAGCACCAGTGCGGGCTGATAAAAACTACCGATGAGGTTCTTACCGCTGGTGTGATTCACGCCCGTCTTCCCCCCCACTGCAGCATCAACCATGGATAACAGGGTGGTTGGAATATGAACCAGGTTAACGCCACGAAAAAGCACACTGGCCACAAAACCACCCAGGTCAGTGACAACGCCACCTCCCAGAGTAATGATGGTTCCACTGCGCTGCATACCTTGAGCGATGAGCGCGGAGATAACTTGCTCCGCAGAAGCCAGGGTTTTGTACTCTTCACCTTCAGGAATGAGGATCGTCCGGGTGACATAACCAGCACTTTGCAAGCTGTCGCGAATCACCGCACCATAGAGTTCATTTACAGTGTTGTTTGAGATGATACCCACAGGACCAGAAGCTTTAATTTCCGACAGATATTCAGCGACTCGTGCCAGCAGATCCTGACCAACAATCATATCATACTGCCCGAGCTGATGGTTGATAGATAGTCGAGATAAGTCAGCCATCTTGCATCTCTAGTTCTTTAAGAATTTCACTTGCTATAATTTCTGGACTTCTATCCCCACTGTTGATACGTATTTTTGCAGCCTTAGCATAGGATTCGCTGCGAGCAACGAGTATTTCAGTAAGCTTATTCAGGGTATCATTACATTCCTCAAGCAAAGGACGGTTGTCGGAGTGCTCCAAGCGTGCAGCGGCCTCGGCTGGCGGTAGATCAAGCCAGATAGCCACTTCGTCACTCAAGAACTCGACATTTTCCTCACGGATTACAATGCCACCTCCGCACGGAATAATAGCTTTATCTAACGGGGCTGTCTGTAATAGAACTTGCGACTCATAATCCCGAAATCCATCCTCACCTTCGGATTCAAAGATGGTGGGAATATCGGAGCCGGTAGAGGCTTCAATTTCATGGTCAATATCGAAAAGCTTCCAATCAAGTGTCCGGGCAAGAATTTTTCCCACGGTACTTTTTCCGGCACCCATGAGACCAATTAAATAAATCCTGCTGATGCCCAGAGGCATACTCATCCTTTTACTCCAGTTGTGTTCATATGAACTTTGACTTGCTCCAGGGAATCACCCCCAAATTTCTCAAGGATGGCATCTGTCATTACCAGAGCCATCATGGCTTCACCAATTACCGATGCTGCTGGTACGGCACAGGCATCAGTTCGCTCCTTATGGGCAATTCCTGGTTCCCTCGTTTTAATATCTACTGAGCGTAGGGGTCGCGCTAAAGTGGGAATGGGTTTCATCGTCACTTGAACCCGAACAAACTCACCATTGGACATACCACCCTCAATTCCGCCTGCATGGTTGGTGGCGCGCATAATTTTATCGTTCTCTTTAATGATTTCATCATGAACCTGTGAACCTGATGCTTCAGCTACATTGAGACCATCACCAAAGCTGACGGCCTTCATGGCATTAATGGACATCATGGCAGCAGCCAGTCGTGCATCCAGCTTGCGATCCCAATGGGTATACGATCCCAGACCAGCCGGCAAGCCTGAAGCAAGCACCTCAAAAACACCACCAATCGAATCACCCTTGCGTCGGGTGTCATCGATATGTTTAATCATCTTCGGGCCTGCAGAGTCGTCCAGACAGCGTACATCCGATGCATCTGCCAAATCATTCAGCGATTCAAGCTTTTCTGGATTGATATTGTCGGCAAGCACGGGGCCGATTTGTAACACATGGCTGGCAATCTCAATCCCCAATTCCTTAAGAAAGGAACGACAAACAGCTCCCAGCGCCACACGCATGGCAGTTTCACGAGCAGAGGACCGTTCCAGCACATTGCGGATGTCAGTGAATCCAAATTTTTGAATGCCAGCAAGATCGGCATGTCCCGGACGTGGCAGTGTGACTTCAGGTATCGGGGTTTCCTGGGCCACATGGGACATTTTGTCCTGTTTCCAATTCTCCCAATCCCGGTTCTGAATCCAGAGGGCAATGGGTGATCCCAAGGTTTCGCCATGGCGCAAGCCAGTGAGGATTTCAGCATGGTCGGTTTCAATTTTCATACGACCACCCCGACCGTGGCCCATCTGACGTCGGGCCAGATCTCTGGCTATAAATGTTTCAGAAAGGGGCACGCCTGCAGGGAAGCCTTCCAATATTCCGGACAGGCCTTTACCGTGGGATTCTCCGGCAGTTAAAAATTTGAGTCTATTCAGCATACTAATTCATTTCAATTATGGTTGCGGATTGATAGCGCTAAAGGTCTTCGAGTGTGACTGAAAGGAGCGTGGCGATCTCTTGTTTCTTGTAGAAAAATGGAGATTGCTTCGTCGCGAGCTCCTCGCAAAGACGGGAAGGGAGGGAATTATAATCACGGGAAATTGATGCTTATTCAAATTTACGTTTGAAGCCGGTGATTTTGTTATGGACCGCTTCACGCATCTCATTCATTTTAATTTTTGACCAATCCTGGGGACCAAACCAGATATCCACTGAAGCCATGGCCTGATACAGATACATATCCAAGCCGGAAACTGTCTGACAATCAGAGAAAATCGCCTCGGAAAGCAGGCGTGTATTAAGTGGATTAAAAATGGTATCTACCACAACATCAATTGAGGATAGAATATCTCCATCCAGAGGGGTCTCGCGCGTTTTGGGCTTCATCCCGATGGGTGTACAATTCACCAGACAATAGGCTTCTTCAATGGGATCAATGGCGGTCTCATCCCAGGCACATCCCGCCAGTTTCATCCCTTCTGCCGCTGCATCCATATCTTTGATGAGCTGCTTGGCTCGCGCTGGATCGCGTGCGATGACAGTGGTTAATTCTACACCAACTCGTGCCAGTCCAAAAGTAATGGCTCGGGCGGCACCACCGCTCCCTAAGACCACAACTTTTTTACCTGAAAGATCAACACTGGCAGCTTCCAGTGATTTCACGAAACCATACCAGTCAGTATTGTAGCCTGTGAGTTTTCCATCCTTGCGTCTCACACAATTGACTGCACCAATAGGTGCGGTTCGGTCGTTGACTTCGTCAAGATACTGAATGATATCAGATTTGTGGGGAATGGTCACATTGAAACCATCCAATTTTCTGGCAGAAGGCAGCCCAACCCAACGCTCCAGGTCTCCCTGGGCAACTTTAATTTTTTTATAGGCTCCATCCAGACCCAGCTTTTCATAGATCCATTCATGCATGAAATCGCTTACACTTTGTCTGAGAGGATCACCGATGACGGCTAATTTCACTTTGTACTCCTGATTCATTATTTAAAGATAACCTTGCTAAGCTTTTGAACCTTCGCAAGGTTCATATTGGTTCAATTCATCAATGCGCGTAGTTCATCAAAAAACCCGGGATGAGAAATTTCCACACAATCCGGATTATCAAAACGGGCTGGTTCCCGGCTAATCAATCCGGCAATTCCCAGACTCATGGCAATACGATGATCATCAAATGTGGTGACTTTTCCACCACTCAAAGCTGTAGGCCCTTCCACATTAAAACCATCGGGTCGCTCGAAAATTTTAGCACCCCAGCCACTCAAGTTGGTCACCATGGCAGCAATCCGGTCCGATTCTTTGACTCTCAACTCCTCAGCTCCCTCAACCACCGTTTCACCTTCTGCTTGAGTAGCCAATAAGGCAATCAGAGGTAACTCATCAATTAAATTGGCAATCTGTTCCGGGTAAACATGAATTCCCTTGAGCTTTGAAGACTTGATTCGCAAATCTGCAACGGCTTCTCCCTGGTGGACCTTTTTGTTGGCTATGGATACATCACCGCCCATCTCCTGAACCGCATGCAAAAAAGCAATGCGGGTAGGATTCACACCCACGTTGCGCAGAATAAGATCGGATTCAGGCACCAACAAAGCTGCCGCGATAAAAAAGGCAGCTGCGGAAAAATCACCAGGCACAACAAAGTCAATGGCGCTGAGTGGTTTGATCAACTTTTTGACCGTAACCTCACGACCCTTCACATTGATTTTGGCACCCATGGCTTTGAGCATCTGTTCAGTATGATCACGACTAAATGCTGGCGATTTTACGGTGGTCTCACCCTTTGCATGTAGCCCCGCTAGCAGGATGGCAGATTTAACCTGCGCACTGGCATAGGGTAATTCATAATCCAGCGCCCACAAGTCTCGGCCACTGAGCATGAGCGGAAAATATTTGCGTTGGGTTGCAGAAAGATTAGCGCCCATTTGTTGCAGGGGTCTAAACACCCGGTCCATAGGTCGCTTACTCAGGGAGTGATCTCCAGTGAACTGTACATGAATGGGGTGGGCAGCCAACAGCCCCATCATCAGGCGGGCCGTAGTGCCTGAGTTGCCGCAATTCAAAGCATATTCAGGTTGCTTAAATGGTCGTAGCCCTCCACCCTGGACATGAACCACACCAGCCTTCTCCTCGATGCCAATACCGCAGTTGATCAGGGCATTTTGGGTGGTCTTAACATCCGCGCCGGGATTCAAGTTTTCAAGACGGCTGACACCATCTCCCAATGCCGTGAACATGAGTGCACGATGGCTGATAGATTTGTCTCCTGGTAATGTGATCTCACCTAGCAGTGCCATTGGAAGAATCCTTATTGTGTCAGTTTACCGTTTTACCCACCGCTTCAGCAACCAGACGGATACGATCGACAAGTTCTTTGAAATCAGCAGGAACCAATTGTTGTGGACCATCACTTAGCGCGACTTCTGGATTGGGATGTACTTCTACCATGACGCCCTGGGCTCCAGCAGCAATACCTGCCAGTGAAAGCGGCAACACCTTGGAACGTTTCCCGGCAGCATGACTGGGATCAACCACAACCGGTAAATGGGTCAGGCGCTGAAATGCAGGAATGGCGCTAACATCAAGTGTGTTCCGTGTATGATCCACATAGGTTCGTATCCCGCGTTCACACAGCACCAGGTTTTCATTGCCTTCATTCAATATGTATTCAGCTGCCAGAATGGTTTCTTTGACTGTTGCTGACATGCCCCGTTTGAGGAAAATTGGCTTCTGGGTCCTGGCCGCGGCCTTGATAAGCGTGAAGTTCTGCATATTACGTGTACCAATTTGTAACATGTCAGTGTGTTGCGCTGTTATATCCAGGTTCTCAGTATCGGTTACTTCTGTAACGGTTGGCAACCCGACTTCTTCACCTACCTGTTTGAGAATCTTTAGGCCTTCAACTCCCATACCCTGAAAGGCATATGGTGATGTTCGAGGTTTAAATGCGCCACCCCTTAAAAAATGTCCGCCATCGGCTTTGACCGCTTCACCCACTGTCTTCAATTGTTCATAAGATTCGATTGAACAGGGTCCAGCGATGATTGAAACCATATCACCACCGATTGAGGTTCCACCTACGTTTACGATGGTCTCCTTCGGGTGCCATTCCCTGGAGGCCAATTTGTACGGCGTGCTAATTTCAAGCACATCCGCCACTTCAGGAAGCGACTCAAGGTGTTGTTTTCCTCTCAGCGGTTTTAATCCCAGGACACCTACAACGGTACGGGCTTCTCCAAAAATCGGTTTGGGTGTATACCCAAGCTTCACAATCTCATCTTGTACTCTGTCGATGGATCCCGATGAAGCGTTTAGTTTCATTATGACAAGCATGTCTATTATTCCTTTATCATGGCTTATAAGATTTTAATAATATTGAAATATTGCAACTTAATTCGGTGTTCCTGTGCGCTCAACAACCAGGAATAATGTTTTATTATCCTTAAGATCCTGAATGCCAAACTTACTTACAGTGAGATCATATATCTCAGCTGCACGGGCAGGTGCAATAACCGCTGTGGTATCTGAATATTCTCCTGCGTGAAGTTTACGAGCCGCTTCGGCAGTATCTTCGGCTTCTATCTGTGGAAGATGGGTGTAATTGTCTGTCAGATATCTGGAGCACTGCTTCAAGGCCTGAGGGTGTGAACGGACTTCCGTAATTTCATCCAGCGCCACACCTGGTTTGGTTATAAGACACTGATTTACCTGAATGTGGAACATGGTGCGCACCTTACAGCGGGCCCTTCCCAGCGCATGGATACTTTCATGCACCACACCTCCACGGGCATTTTCCATGGCAATAATGCCGCGATCAATTTCAAATGTTGCCAGACTGTGCATAACGCCTTGACTGCTGAGACAGGGTTTGGTCTCGATTTCACCCAGGTTCTTTTCTTGAATGTAGTTCCTGGTAGCTTCCTCGGAAAAACTACCGGGAATTCCTTGATAACCAATGATCTCAGGAGGTGAGTCGGGACGATAGACCCTCATTTTGACATTGTGAACGGATCTGGAAAAATCGGTAAGCATTTCGGCTGTATACGGGTTGTAGAACTGAAGATCATGGAAAAGTTCTTCAGTATCCTGGCAGGTCTGTTCAACTACGTGGTGAACTTGTCGAAAACCATGGGTATCCACTGCTGTAGACTGGATGTCCATGCCTTTCATAACCCGCCCCACAAAGTGTGTAATGCCCTGGGAGCGAGCAGCCAGACGATCATGCTCCTCTACAGAAAGATCAATGAGACGACAGCCCCACGATTCAAAGGTTTTGCTCCAGAGGCTTTTGGCCTTGGTATCGATTCTGGTAGGACAGAAAACCATACGTAGATCTCGATCACGTTTGTAGGAATCAGGTCCAAACATGGGGTGGGTGTTCAGTATCTGGACGTGCTCGGGAAGTTTTGCTACCATCCAGTCTCGGATACGGGTTTTGACCGAAGCAACATCAATAAACAGCTGGTTCGGACGGGTCACGGGTGCAACCTGATCCAGCAGGTTTGCCATTCTACTGATAGGTACAGCAAAAAATACAACGGACTGTTGCATTACGGTTTCGATATCTGCCCAGGGATAACCCGCAGCCTCTACTGAGGTGGAGAGATCTCGTTCATCACTTATTATCGGCTGAAAATCTCGGGCTAGTAAATCTGCCAGTAAAGCGCCAAAACGCCCGAAACCAATGAGACCCACTTTCTGCTTCGTACTATTCACTTTGTGTTCCCTCTATAACGTGCAGGATATGTAATCCTGTAAATTTCATGCCTCTCGAACCCTGGTAGCAAAAAAAAACCCCCGTCAATTGACGAGGGTGAATTTGTTCAAATATACCGATTTAAACCATCACCCTGATCGCATAAAAAAGTAATATGATACATGCCAGTTCATTTCAGGCTGAATATAGACTCCGTGTTCACGCATGCAAAGATTTTGAATTTTTAAATTCAACCCTTTACCGGAAGGAGGAAATCCAAACTAAAAAGGGATTGATATCATTCGCAGGAGCGTCAAAATCAGATGCTTGGTGATTGATCACCGCTGGTCTATATTTCACCAATTATGATTCCAGAAAGTACGATTCGACCCCCGGCAGTGGCTGGCATGTTCTATCCTGCTGATCCCATCGAGTTACAGGAGCAGATCAGTGGTTTCCTTTATGAAGGTAGTTACCAGGATAGTCAAATTCCTAAAGCGCTTATCGTCCCACACGCTGGAACTATCTATTCTGGACCCATAGCTGCTTCTGCCTTTCGATCTATTCTCCAGTACCGTCATGTGATTCGCAAGGTGGTCCTTCTGGGACCGGCGCACCGGGTATACCTTAACGGTCTGGCAGTTCCCAGTGTTGACAAGTTTCAAACACCACTGGGTGATATCAAACTTGACACAAAAAAGATTTGGGAGCTCGTGGATAAATATCCGCAGGTAAATTTTTCAGATGATGCTCATGCTGATGAACATTCATTAGAGGTTCAGCTTCCCTTTATGCAATCCCTACTGGCCAGTTTTCGGCTAATCCCCTTTGTCGTTGGAGATGCTTCTTCCCTTGAAGTAGCTGAGATAATTGAAGAACTCTGGGGTGGAGATGAATGTCTTGTAGTGATCTCATCTGACTTGAGTCATTTTCACAATTATAAAAAGGCGGTTCGGCTAGACAATAAGACAGCGCTTCAGATCGAGGAGCTCAAGGGCGAAAATCTACCAGAACGCTCTGCCTGCGGTCGTATCCCTATCGCCGGTTTACTCAGGGTTGCCCGTGAACGCAAAATGACCATCAAGCGCTTTGATTTGAGAAATTCGGGGGATACTGCCGGGAGTAAAGACCAGGTCGTGGGCTATGGTAGCTGGGGCTTGTTTCAATAGTTACTTTTCATTCCCAGTCCCCTTCACTTCGCTTTAGATTCCAGCAACATTCAAGGAGAAACTTAAAGTGCAATTTCGTCCTATTCTACCCCTATTGCTGCTGACTGTCAGCCTACTCCAGGCACAGGTTTCCGCCCCCTTTAACAGGGGAGTCAATCTCACCAATTGGTTTCAGTACAGTTCCATACAGCAAGTCCAGTTTTCACGTTATACATATGCTGACTTTGTTGATCTCCAGACCCTGGGGGTAGATGTAGTGCGACTTCCTATCAACCTGCATGCCATGACCTCGGGTGATCCCAATTATACGGTGGACCCGGTTCTCCTGGGTTTTCTGGACGAGGTTATGGATTGGACTGAGACTCTTGATATGCACCTGATCCTGGACAATCACACCTTCGATCCAAGCGTAGCCACCAGCCCGAGTATTCATCAGGCCTTGTCGGTTATCTGGCCCCAAATGGCGCAATATTTTTTAGACCGTGGTTCCCAGATGTATTTTGAAATTCTAAATGAACCGCATGGTATCGATGATTTAATTTGGGATACCATTCAGCAGAATACGGTACAGGATATCCGCAATATTGATTCTATCAGAACCCTCATCGTCGGTCCTGCGAATTGGAACAGTTTTCATAATCTGGATGATATGCAAGCCTATGCTGATACCAATCTCGTCTATACCTTTCATTTTTATGACCCTTTTCTCTTTACTCACCAGGGTGCCAGTTGGACAGACCCATCCATGGTTTCACTTGCTGGAGTTCCCTTTCCTTACACGCCAGCTGAAATGCCTACTTGCCCTTCTGATCTCGTCGGTACGTGGATACAAAGCAGTTTGAATGACTACCATAACGTTGGAAATGTAGCATCACTACAAAGTGCCCTGGATATCGCCTATGCCTTTGGAGTAGACCGAAATGTTCCACTTTTTTGCGGAGAGTTCGGCGTCCTGATGGACAACGCTGATAATGACCATCGCGTTGAATGGTACGGGGCCATTGCGCAATACCTGGATTCCCTGGGCATTGGCTGGACCATGTGGGATTACCATGGAGGTTTTGGCCTCTTTGAAGAAGGTAGCAACGGTCTGTTTGATCATGATCTGAATATTCCATTGGCTGAGGCTATGGGGTTCAATAGTCCCCCTCAATCAGAGTTCACCCTCCAACCAGATACCACAGGTTTTTATCTCTATGACGATTATATCTCTGCCAATATTCTGGCTGATCACGGGACCAGTGGTACGCTAAACATGTATTATGACACCAATCCCCATGAAGGTGACTATTGCATCTACTGGTCACAAGCCCAGCAATATGATCGAGTGAGCTTCCGATTTTCCCCATACAAAGATTTATCCAGTCTATTGGATGATGACTATTTACTAACCCTGTGGGTGAAAAGCACTGGTAATGCAACCAGCCTTGATTTGAGATTTCTAGATACCAAAACTGATGTTCCTGAAGATCATCCCTGGCGCATGGGTATCACACTAAGTCAGACCGACTTGAACTGGGATGGGGAATGGCAATATCTACAGCTTCCCCTGAGTGACCTTGTGGAAAAGGGATCCTGGGATAATGCATGGTATGATCCGGCTGGACTATTTGATTGGTCAGCAGTTGATAATTTTGAGATTGTAGCAGAACATGGGGATTGGACTGGCAGTGAATTATGGTTTGATGAAATCAGGATTGTTGATCAGGTTACTGCCTCCACAAAAGCTGACTGGGCTACCCCTGAAGCATTCACCTTAGAACCGAATTTCCCCAACCCATTTAACCCCAGCACCACCATTCGCTTTGCCTTGTCTGAGGCTGCACAAATCAGCCTGACTGTCTTTGATGTGCAGGGTCGGGAAATAGTTACACTCATGGATGGGCAGGTGGGTCAGGGCCTCCATGAGACCACCTGGGTGGCAGATGAAATGGACTCAGGTTTGTATTTTGCCACCCTCAAAAGCCTCAATCATTCAAGCACTCAAAAAATGTTATACCTAAAATAGAAGTGAAAACTGATGCCCCTGTTCTCCCCTGCTGAGCAAAAACAACTACTAGATCTTGCGCGAGCATCCATTCAGCATGGGCTGGATCATGGACACGCTCTCACTGTAGATGCTGATGCCTTTGATACTCACCTTACTGAACATGGCGCGGCCTTTGTTACACTGGAGAAGCACCGACAATTGCGGGGCTGTATCGGTTCTGTGGAAGCCTACCGTCCCCTGGTTGAAGATGTGGCTGAAAATGCCTGGAATGCTGCCTTTCGGGATCCGCGTTTCAGTCCGCTGAATCAGAATGAATTCAAATTGCTACAGCTGGAAATCTCAATTCTTACAGTCCCAGAGAAGATGACTTTTGCCTCAGAACAGGATTTTATTGATCAGATTGTCCCTGGTACTGATGGGATTGTACTCCAGGATGGATATCGCCGCAGTCTGTTTCTCCCAGCAGTCTGGGAGAAGCTTCCCGTGGTTGACACCTTTTTGTCTCATCTTAAACAGAAAGCAGGACTCCCGGCAAACCACTGGTCCAGCACCATCACCTTCAAACGCTTCTATAGTTTTGAATTTGGTGATGATGACTGACCACCCACATTTTGATCAATTGCTGGAGGATGGCCGTTTGCTTTGTACGCTCTGTCCAAGAGCCTGCAAACTGGCAGATGAGCAGCGTGGCTTATGTTTTGTCCGGCAGCGACAGGGAGACAGTATTGAACTAACCACTTATGGTCGCTCCAGTGGTTTTATGATTGATCCGATTGAAAAGAAGCCACTCAATCATTTCTATCCGGGAAGTTCTGTCCTCTCATTCGGAACAGCCGGGTGCAATCTGAGCTGTAAATTCTGTCAGAACTGGGATATGAGCAAATCACGGGAGATGGACACTCTACAATCTCCTGCTACGCCTCAGGCTATTGCTCAAGCAGCAGCCAGGCATGATTGTCGCAGCGTAGCATTTACCTACAATGATCCTGTAGTTTTTTATGAATACGCTGTAGATACGGCTATTGCCTGTCATGAATTGGGGATCAAAACGGTGGCTGTTACGGCGGGTTACATTACCGAGGAAGCGCGACCGGGCTTCTTTAAGCACATGGATGCCGCCAATGTGGATCTGAAGGCTTTCAGCGAAGTGTTTTACCACGATCTCTGTGCTGGTTCATTACAGCCGGTTCTGGATACACTGGAATACCTGATTCATGAAACAGAGGTTTGGACTGAAATCACCACCCTGCTTATCCCCGGTGAAAATGATTCTGAATCGGAACTGGATCAAATGACACGCTGGATAGCCAAACATCTCGGGACAGATATTCCCATCCACTTTTCCGCGTTTCACCCCGATTATAAACTCAGAGATCGACCCCATACCACCCTCAGTTCACTACATAGAGCCCGGCAAATCGCCAAATCAAATGGACTTGAATATATCTACCTGGGAAATGTCCGGGATTCGGACAATGCCTCAACCTACTGTCCTACCTGTGAAAAAAAACTCATAGGTCGTCTGGGATATGAACTCACGGACTGGCAAATTGATATTGATGGTCATTGTAAAGCTTGTGGAGCACTTATTCCCGGGAAATTTGATGATGCTCCAGGGAGTTGGGGAAATCGATATCAGCGGATTAAAATTTGATTTTCAAATGACTTCTTACCAGGCGCGGATTCGAATCCGCGCTTGGATTTTATAAGAACCCTTCCAGAAATGGCTCAGATTGTGCCTCATTTCCTGGGGCAGGCTCAGCCACCGGTATGCTCCAGGGCCACATAAGAAAAAGGACCCCAATAGTGGAGCCCTCATAAAAATTACAATTGATCCAGTGGATTAGTTCATCACACCGTAGGATTCAGTTTCATCGGTAACAGCACTGGCATATTCTACATCATCACCTTGATGATAAAGAATACCAGACTTGCGACCAAATTGAACGGCCTGGCCATAGTCCAGCATGAAAACATCGCCACGACCTCTCCAGCGTTTATTCATGGTATCCTCGACCTGCATGGGAACAACAACCCAGACCTTGTCACCATACTGAATATCACCACCGTGACCATATCTGGTGATTAATTCGCGGCTAAGGGCCAGGACGCCAGGAAAAATTTCTTTGTTACTGGCAGTAATATTCGGTGTGTCATCGGTCTGATTAACCAGAGCATTGTAAGCGGTGAAAACCAGGGGGTGGCCTTCTGTAAACAAATCCAGTGCTGCGGCCATCTCTTCAACATAGGTAGCCAGTGAATCCTTGATCAGCATTTCGCTGGCCAAGATATTTGCAATTTCGGTTTCATGTTTAGCCTCACGATTTACTTGAAATGCCCAGAACGTGAGCAGAATCAAAGTGTAGGCTATTAGGTGTCTGTATTTCATTTGTCCTCTATCTTGTGTAATCTTTGGGTTAATTTTCTGTAAGTTGGATTTTTTCATAGGGTTATTGTCTTTGGGCAGGCATTATATACGAGGCGAATAGGGTCAACAAGAAATAAATGACCCGAATTGTCACTTGTGTTTTCGCAGGTGATGATCGTCACAGAAGCACTTATTTTTTGCTCTTTATTATCTGTATTATACTGTTTTTATTGATTTTATAAATTTATCCAAAAACAGTCACTACCCCCAGAGTTACTGCTTTAGACTGGAATGATCCTGATTATTTTTAGCTGTCACCTGAAAACTAGTGATTTTTCGTCCACCCACGAGTGAGGCCACCATTACTCACTATTTATCCCTGTCGAAACGAGCTTGTGGAAGCTGCATCAGCGAAATAGTTTTTACTTGTCTGGCTACAGAATCGATTAAAATTCTGGCTGAATCCTACACAACAAATTAAGGATGATCCATGAAAGCATATGTTTTGAAGAAAACCGGTAAATCACACGTATTAAAAATTACCGATGTAAACAGCAGTAGCCTTTACCCCAATGATGTCCGTGTCAAGATTCGTAGCATTGGTTTGAACTATGCTGAAATTCAAAGTCGTAAAGGCCTCTATGGCTGGGCACCCAAGCGACCCTATATCCCTGGAATGGAAGCCTTTGGTATCATCGAAGAAGTTGGCTCCCAGGTCAACCATTTAAAAACTGGAACGCCTGTCATCGTGGTGGGTCAGTATGGAAATTATGCTGAGGAAACCGTGGTTCCCGCTACTCAGGTTCTTCCCGCATTTGAACACTTCTCCGATAGTGAAAATGCAGCCTTTGCAGTTCAATTCATGACCGCCTGGGTCGCTCTATTTGAAATCTGCAGATTAACACCCAATGATCGGGTCCTGATTCAAGCTGCAGCAGGTGGTGTAGGTACAGCAGCTGTTCAACTGGCATCCACTTATGGTTGTGAAGTATTCGGGACCACCAGTAGAGATGAGAAGCTTGAGATAATCCGTAGCCTTGGTGCAAAACATGCCATCAACTATAGCAAAACCAATTTTGTTGATGCCATCCAGAAAGAGAGCAGAGGGCAGGGTGTTGATGTGGTTCTTGAAGTTGTCGGTGGTGAAGTATTCCGCAAAAGTATGGAGCTACTCAATCCATTTGGGCGTCTGGCTGTCATTGGTTTTGCCAGCCTGAATCTAAACAAGTTTAATCCCTGGTCCTGGTGGAAAACATGGCGTGCTATTCCCCGGGTAAAAATTGATGCCATGGCAACCGGCTCACAGGTTATTGGTGCCAGCCACCTGGGTTATCTGTTAAAGGACACCGAGCGCATGCTGAAAATCTGGGATGACCTGGCAACCTATGTTGTCACGCACAACATCAGACCCAGCATTGGTCATGAATTCAAATTTGAGGACATGGCAAAAGCCCATGATTTAATGGAATCCCGCAGAAGTGTGGGGAAGATTGTCGTTCATATATAAACAGGGAGACACGAAATCACCAAGCGACGATTCGAAACGAAGTAAGACGAAAGCTTTGCTTGAAGTCAATCGTCGCCTCGTAAACCCTTCGCAAGCATAAAACGATGATTATATTCTTTCATGAAAATTTCTAATATCCTGTTTCAAGATGTCGCTGATGCTGAAAATGCCTGCATCGGGATTCTGGGTGGTGGTGGCAAGACCGCCCTCCTCCATCGCCTGGGTGATGAGTTATCCCAGAGCTACTCCCGAGTAATCCTTTCTTCACTCACCAAGGCTGGAATATCTTCCATCCACCCTGTTCATTTATATCACGAGTTTGAACCTGAAGCGCAGCGGGAGCAGCTTCTGGAAAACAATCCCCTGTATATCATGGGGGAACCTGAACATGCAGAAAAGCTGCTGGGGGTAAACGAAGATCAACTCCAGCATTTATTTGAAGCTTCAGATCTAACTATTTTTGAATGTGATGGTGCCCGCAAACGCCCCATTAAGGCACACCAACCTTTCGACCCCAATATTCCTGACTATGCTACCCATGCTATTATCGTGGTCGGTGCTGATGCAGTCGGAGCGAGAGTGGATGGGAAAATGGTACATCGCCCTGAACTGTTTCGCGAACTCTGGGATGTAAATGCAAATTTTGTACTGGACCCTGGTTTTATCACCAAGGTTATAACCAGTCAATATGGGTATATGCAAAAAGTACCCCCCGATGTTCCGGTTACCTACTTTGTGAACAAGGCTGACACCTTTCCCGATGAAGCCCGAACACTGGCCAAGACCATTCGTCGACTAAGTAATGCTCCCGTATTCTATGGCAGCATTGAGCAGGGTGATATAAAGCAGGCCCCATAATGCTGAACCTGGCCATGATCATCACAGCCGCCGGACGTTCCACGCGGTTTCCACCCAATAAACTTTTGAAAGTACTGGAAGACCGTGCGGCAATTGAGCATACTGTTAACACTTTTATCAATTTTGACCTGGATATGTACGTTATCCTGGGGTACCAGAGCGACCTGATTGAAGAGGTTCTACTGGATCGCTTTGATGACGGTCTCATATTTGAGTACAATACCGCCTTTCATTCCGGACTCGCCAGCTCAGTTATCACCGGCGTTAAAGCCGCTGGCAGGAACTATGATTACTGGTGCTTCTGCCCTGGAGACAAGCCCTTCATCCAACAAAAAACCGTAAAATACCTGCTTGAAACCCTGGATCGCGAAAAGCCCTTGATCCTTTCACCCCGCTATCAAAATAAACCAGGCCATCCCACTTTTTTCTCCTCAGAGCTGTATCCTCATTTTATGGATGCCATTGGTGATTCAGGAGGCCGCCAGATTATGGACGCCTTTCCTGATGAGGTGCTTCATGTAGATGTTACTGATGAGGGTGTTGGACTGGATATGGATTATTATCTGGAGTTTGAAAATGCCCAGGGCTAAGCGAGTCTGGGTTAGAGGTGCCGGTGAGTTGGGTACTGGAGTTGCCCACCTGCTCTATCGTGTTGGCTACCCTGTCTTCATGTCTGAAATTTCGCCACCACTGGCAATCAGAAGACCGGTTACATTCAGCGATGCTATCCTGGAAAACACAACGATAGTAGAGGGTGTGACCGCCAGGAAGCATGATCACTACAAGCTACCTGTCACACAAGACTGGGATCATATCCCGATTTTCAATGATGATCCTGAAAAAATATTGAGCCTCAAACCAGATGTGATTGTAGATGCCCGTATGCTTAAACATTATCAGGAGAATTATCGTCCCTGGGCGGAGCTGTTTATCGGACTCGGACCAGGCTTTCATACCGAGCAGAATTGTCACCGTGTGATTGAAACCATGCGGGGACATGATCTGGCCCGTGTGATCACATCAGGTGGTCCCCTGGCTGATACTGGCGTTCCCGGGAAACTTGGTGGGCAAACTTCACAGCGTCTTATTCGAGCGCCCTATTCAGGCAATGTTAGCTGGCAGGTGGAATTCGGTGAAATGGTACATAAAAACCAGGAGATCGGATTGATAAATGAATCCCATCAGATTTTAGCTCCCCTGGATGGCATAGTACGGGGGATGATTTCACAACACACACCTGTCGGGGAGGGCATGAAGATTGGTGATGTTGATCCGCGTGGGGACAAAATAAAATATCAACAGATCTCAGAAAAATCTCGGGCCATCGCAGCAGGGGTTTTTGAAGCCATGGTCATAAATGAAAGACAGATGAAATGATTAAGCACCTCCTTGAACAGTGGGACACACATTCTGATCAACAGGCGGTATTGTGTTCGGTGATCAAATGGAAGGGATCAGTACCACGTAAAGACTACCCCTTGATGCTGGTGCTGGATGATGGAAGCATCCTGGGTACCATTGGAGGGGGTTCTATGGAGCTCCAGGTAACCAACTCAGCCCTGGAGTTGATCGGTGGGAAAAGCTCCAGAGTTTTTGATTTTGATATGACTGGCTCTGATGTGGATGCTGATGTGGGTCTGTGTGGCGGTACGCTACAAGTGCTGGTGGAACCGTTCTCAAGTGAACTCCAGCAATTTTATCTGGAACTTCTTGATACAATCCCAGCCAATCCAAAGGTGATGGTGGCGCTGAGTATCTCCTCCGGTTCAAGAGTACAGCGGCAATTGATCACATCCCGCAAGCAAATTCAAGCAGTAGATGATGAGATTCACAAGCGTTTGAGTGATTCTTTTGAGGATCAATGCTCCAACGCATTCACCAGGGAAGGGGACCGCTATTTGATGTGGCAACCCTTCAGCCCGCCGGTGATTCATATCTTTGGGGCAGGACATGTTGGACAGGCAGTGGCGGATCTGGCTCAATTTAATGATCTACAGGTCGTGGTCTATGATGATCGTGAAGCCTTGATGACCCAAGCTCGATTCCCTTATGCACAAAGGGTTGCTATGGCGTTCCCACTTAACAGGGAAGCCTTGCCAGCTATTCCTGAACATGATTTTGTACTGATTGCCAGTCGGGAACACCGGCATGACCGTGAATTGCTGTTTGCACTACTGCAGGAACCACCGGCCTATGTGGGACTGGTCAGCAGCTCCCGGAAATGGAAGATTTTATCAACAAGTCTCCGCTCTGAAGGACTAAGCTCGGAAGTACTGAATAAAGTTCATGCTCCAGTGGGTCTGAATATTGAAGCCCAGACTGTTCCAGAAATTGCTATCAGTATTGTTTCTGAAATGATTGCCTGCTATCGGAAATCATCTGTATGAAATCACTCCTGATCAAGAATGGGCGCATCATTCATACCAACGGACATGGCGATGCAGATATTTTGATTCAAAATGATAGTATCGCAGACATGGGTAAAAACCTCATGATCCCTGAGGGAACTGACATACTGGATGCTACCGATCAATGGGTTTTCCCTGGCGTCATTGACCCACATACACACATGGGAATCCCCATTAAAAATGGTAGCTCAGCTGATACCTTTGCCACGGGGAGTCGTTCTGCGCTTCATGGTGGTGTAACAACCATTCTGGATTTCACTGTACTTGAATCTGGTCAATCTCTGCAACAGAGTCTGGACACCCGTATTGAGCTGGCCAAAGCCTCGGTTTGTGATGTGGGATTGCATGTCAACATCACTCGTTTCGAACCTGAATTACTTGAGGAGATCCCACTGCTGATTAAAAATGGCTTCACCAGTTTTAAGGTGTTTACCACCTATGAAGAAGCTGGAATGATGCTGGACTATAATCAAATCGAAGCTGTGGCCTCTATCATTGGTGAGCACGGTGGTGTACTCATGGTTCATTCTGAGGACAATCAGGTTATTAACGAGGCTTCGGCGCCATATACTGAAGGCGTGCAGACACACCCGCGGTTCCATGGGCTCAGTCGTCCGGCTAGCGCTGAAAGTGTGGCAGTTAGAACGTTGGGCGAAATTTCAAACCGATCCAACTGCACTATCTATATCGTTCATCTGAATACGGCTGAAGGCCTTTCCATTGCCAGTCAATACCCCCTGCTGAAAGTTGAAACCTGTCCGCATTATCTCCTGCTAACGGATGATGTTTATGAGCAGCCTGATGGGCGCATGTATGTGGCCAGTCCACCCCTGCGGAAGCAAGCAGACCAGGATGCTTTATGGCAAGGGATTCAAGCAGGTAGCATTCATACCATTGGCTCGGATCACTGTCCGTTTTGCCTGGCCGACAAACCCAAAGGGAGACCCTTTCAGGACATCCCCAATGGCATGGGCGGTGTGGAAACCCTATTCCCAACGTTACTGGCTCAATTTGTCAAGCGGGGCATAAATCTTTCGCTTTTGGTACAATTAACCAGCCACAATGCGGCACAAATTTTTGGGCTTCGTGGGCAAAAGGGTGATCTTGCTCCTGGTTGCCATGCAGACCTGTTGATTGTGGATCCAACAAATATCAGCAATGACTGGGAAAAAGATCTGGATACGATTCTAGACTGGAATGCCTATGCTGGATTACCAGCCCTATTTCCAAGCACGGTTATCCGGCGGGGAGAAATTGTGATATCAAATTGGAAAACCGCCACAAGGTCTCAAGGGGTGCTCCTGAAGTCTTCGACTTAGTGTCTAGCAATTAAAATCGATCACTGGCTTCAGTTTGAAGATTTGTAACCCCTCCACAGATTTAACAATCCGATTAGACCGAAAAATGCTCCCGAAAATATTTGTCTTTGTTCATGTGCTGCAAATAGAATAAACACGGCCATTATGACAAATAATAATCCGATAATTGTATTGGGTTTCTTAAGGAAAGTCACTTTATCCTAACCTCCCGGTGATTGATATAGAATTGATCCATTGTCCCCTTCTGTCGGTATTCCATAAGTGGCGTACTGTGAGGTGTAATCCAATCATTTACAACTAAACCGAACAGCCTGCCATGTCTCTCAGCGTCTGGTTTTATATTAATCCCTTTTGACAATTTTAATTTTGTCGCCTGCCAGTGCCAGGGCAATCTTCCCACTCAAAAGTTTACCCGCAAGTGCTCCAAAAACCTCCTGTCTCCACCCACCCATAAACCTCGTCTTGCCACCCAAGGCAAATTGTTCCAGGTCAGGTTTAGTCGCAACCAGCTTGGGCGCAACTTTGTTTTGTCGGCACACATGTTTGAGTAGGGCCCGTAATAGAACCACAACATTCTCACTGGCTTGCTCATCAGAACCATCATCCTTAAGGTCCGGGCAATCCTCAAGCGGCAACCCTTCTGCTCGGCGGATGCAGCTCAGGATTTCCTGCCCAAGCTGACCCTGTGCATTTCCGCCTATGGAGCGAACGCGACCAAGGTCCTTAAGATTCTGGGGTGGATGGGAGACAATATCTCGCAGGGTCAGGTCCTTGATGACCCAGCCTCGAGGAATATTCTTTGACTTTGCTTTTGCCTCACGCCAGAGCACCAATTCGCTCAGAATGATGAGCCGTCTGCGATTCAGACCCCTTATGTTGAGCTTTTTTAATTGTCCCTTTAGATCAAAGTCATAACGATTGGGGTCAGACAACTCCCGCATCTCTTCTTTGACCCAACTCGCTCTGCCGCGCTTCTCAATGTCCTTGAGCAGTGCCTCATAAACGGGAATTAAATTTGTAACATCACCCAGGGCGTAGCTGGCATGACGCTCAAGCAGGGGACGTTTAGACCAATCAACGATTTGCGCACTTTTATCCAGCCTGGTATTGGTAAACGTCTTGACCAATTGCCCAAAGGAAACTTGATCTCCAAAACCACACACCATGGCGGCTATCTGCGTATCAAAAATCGGTGAAAGTGATAGTTTGAATTCATTCTGAAAAATGGCCAAGTCCTGATCTGCGGCGTGAAAAACCTTAACTATTTCTGGATTTTTTAGATACCCAATCAAAGGGTCAAGATCCAGACCGCTAAGCGTATCAATCATTGCCGCGTGAGCCCCATAGGCAATCTGCATCAAACATAGTTGTGGATAATATGTTTTTTCTGAAATGAATTCTGTATCTAAAGCCACATAGGGAGGTGTCCCCAGCTCTCTTAGAAATTTAATCAACTCGGGTGTGCTTTGGATTAACAACTGGATTGTCCTCTTGATTGATTGAAAAATTAGTCATACTCTGCTGATTCACACGTGTCCCTCACATTTATTCCAGTATATCAGCGCACTAGAAATAAAGTTGCTCCAATGGCTCCCCTTACAATTGAGATGTTAGCCACAAAAAGATAAAACCAGTTCAAATCTGGAAACCACATATACACAATTGCCATGAGCACAGCAATGACAATTCCCTGAGCACTATCGGTCTGATGGATCAGGGCCAGTTCCCGTTCATCTGTTTCATGTTTGACCTGGACAGCTATCAGCGCAATGAAAAATGGAATAAACCCATAAATAACCCCCATGAGTCCAAATTGAACACAGGCATAGTAGGTCCAGATTCCACTCAGTAATTGAATCATAAACATGAGAATATAATTACCACGGATTTTCATTCTTCACCCCGCTCTACATAAAAGATTTGTTCTACATCGGCTTCAAAGAAAGCTGCGATTTTCAGTGCTGACAGTGTATCCTGTCAGAGCAACTCGTAACAAATAGCATGATTTTCTAAGAGATACTTTTGGGTTATCCTGAAAGCAAAAAAGGATATAAAAATGAGCCCAAAATCAAATGTAGAAAAGCGCGTCAAAGATATACGTAGAAACACCCGCAAGAAATACTCAGCAGAAGAAAAGATCAGAATAATACTCGAGGGTTTACGAGGTGAAGAGACCATTGCCTCAATCTGTCGTAAAGAGAACATTGCTCAGAACCTTTACTACAAGTGGAGCAAAGACTTTCTGGAGGCAGGTAAGAAGCGCCTGGCTGGTGACATAGTACGTGAAGCCAATAGTACAGAAGTTGATGATCTCCGAAATGAAAACAATCACCTGAAACAACTGTATGCTAGCCTGGCCATGAAAGCAGATGTGTTAAAAAAAAGCTGCGTTGGTCAGGGTATCGAAGTGAGCGGTATATGAGATACAACCAGGCTGAGAAGTATGAGATCATCCGCACTGTGGAAGAATCTCAGCTACCAGCCAAACAGACCCTGAGGGAGCTGGATGTGCCCACCAGCACATTCTATGGCTGGTATGGTCGCTACCATGAGAATGGCTATGATGGTCTAGCTGATGCAAATCCTTCACCTCGCCAGTTCTGGAACCGTATTCCTGATGAGGAACGGGAAAGAATCAAAGACATCGCTTTGGAACGGACTGAGATGAGTCCTCGGGAACTAGCCTGGCATATCACAGATACCGAGAAGTATTATATCTCTGAATCCAGTGTGTACAGGATCCTACGAGATTATGATCTCATCACCAGCCCGCACTATATCGTCATGGCTGCCTCAGATAAGTTCAAGA
>JAERTH010000075.1 GCA_016844955.1 Fidelibacterota bacterium
GGAAAAGGGCTTGAAAGGGTTGCTCTTAAATATCTATGGACTAAAAACTTAACTTGGCAGAGAAATGGTCGAATAATATCTCAGAAATCAGGAAATATTACCCTTGCGACCATATTCTCACACAGCCTCTTCAGTGCGGGGGCTTAGATCCCGCCTACGAAAGTGGTTCCCCCCCTCGCTTATACATGTTCTCCCCTCGTCATCCCGAGCGGAGTCGAGGGATTATCGATTTATGCTACTGGAGCTGGTTTGCCATAAATGGATCCGTTGGGGATCAAGATGCTTCGACAAGCTCAGCATGACACGCTAAGGAGAACACCAGTCCAGAATCCCTGTTAATTCATTTTCTTTTCCTCGTCATCCCGAGCGATGTCGAGGGATTATCGATTTATGCTACTGGAGCAGGTTTGCCATAAATGGATCCGTTGGGGATCAAGATGCTTCGACGGGCTCAGCATGACACGCGAAGGAGAACGCCAGTCGTGAATCCCTATAAATTTGCGAATTCGCAAACATTTAAATTGACAGACCATGCTATCCCGAATAAACTAGAGGGATTTTTGTAAGCGTCTCATAGCACAAGGAAGTCCGTGAAAATCGGACACAGTCGCGCTACTGTAACCAGGGACAAAACTGACCCAGGACGAATTCACTGCAATTTGTCTTGAATGCCACTTCGAATCGAGGGAAGGCGTCAGTGGAGGATGATCTGGAAGTCAGGATACTTGTTTCTGAGATACATTTCCATGAACCTTCGCGATAAAAGGGACCGGCATGATGAACCTGAGTAACAGGACACATCCCACAGACAGCCCCAACATGAGAAGGGGCTTTTTTATTGCCCTTACTTTTGCCTTACTTACGCTCTCCAACGGTCTGGCTGCAGCTTCCAACCGACCCAAATGCATGTCCATTCAGGGTTATACCCTGGATACAAAGGGGCAAACCATACCATACGTCTCACTGGTCTTCAAAAATTCCGGTGAATGGATACTCTCTGATGAAAATGGTCATTTCAGTTATCAAGTGGTGGCCCTGAAAAAGGACTCCATCCTCGTACAACGCATTGGCTATCAGCGACTTGTTCTATCCTCAGAGGAGCTCATAAACAAACCATCGATTCAACTCACTTCTGAATTGATCAATTTGAATTCCATAGAGATTGAGGCTCGTCCTGCAGATCAAATTTCCATGCAAAACATGGGTGATTTCAGCAAATCAAAAGGGATGGGGACAGTGGATCATTCTCGAATGCTAAAAAGGATTCCAGGACTATCCATCAAGAGCTATGGTGGTCCTGCCGGTATCAGTACCCTGAGCCTGGATGGTGGACCAAGTTCTCACACCAGGGTTACGGTTAACGGAATTGACATCACCTCCGCTCAAAATGGTGAAGCCGATCTTTCCCAACTTCCCCTACCCTATATCCAACACATGGAATATGTCCCCTATGATATTTCAGGAAGTGGCAGCGGTGGAATTGACGGTATGGTTCAACTGGAAAGTGGTGATCTTCCCAGTCAAATCAATCTGAGTTCAGGAAGTTTTGGGCATCAGGCCTATGATATCTACCTCAATCACAATTATGGTGGCCTGTGGGGATCTGTGCATATCGGCCAGCGTCATGAAGAAGGCAATTATCCCGTAAGTTGGAATGAGGACAGCTACACCCGCACCAACAATAGCCTGGATCAGGATTTTGTAGCTTTCAAGCTTCGAAAACTATTCACTTCAACGCTCTATTGGCAGGCATCATTCCTGCAATCGGACCAGTCCAGAGGGGTTGCAGGACTGGTGTGGTCTCCTGATACACTATCCAATCGCTGGGATCAATTACAGTTGCTGGGTTCCACACTTGGCTGGCTACGCCCCACATCAAATACTCATCTCCATCTGGCGCTCCGCCGATCTCGGGAGAAATACGAAAACCCACTACTGCGCATCAACAGTGACCACTTTGTTCAGAGTAAACAGATCAAGCTGCAGAATGAATGGAACTGGAATAAACATATCACACTGAATTCAGAAATGAGTCTCCATGAGGATGAGATACAAAGCAGCGATGCCAACACTCATATGCGAAATACTCTCATAGCCGTAGTAACCCCCAGTCTGCGAGTCTTGGATTTCATCACATTGGTTCCTTCCATCAAGTTGCACACCAGTCCGGATCTCTATGAACGCATTTTACAGGATTATCAAGCTCAACTTGACCTAAACCTGGGTCCACTTGAACAGATCGCAGCCAGTCATGGTGAAGTTTATAAATATCCCAGTTTCAATGATCTTTTCTGGGAACCGGGTGGGAATATTGGTCTTGAGGCTGAAGAAACGGATGTAACTACCATACAGGCTGATTTTGATCTAAACAATGCAGGCCAACTGCTTATCCAGTGGCAAAAGAAGGAAAGCAACAATCTGATTCAGTGGATGCCAGTGCATTCTTACTGGCAACCCAACAATGTGCAATCAGCCACACGGGAAAGCAGAAAGGCCATCTGGCAGGTAGAATTTCCATCGCTGAGTCTGAAATCCCATGCTCATTTGAGCCTGATCTACACCAGGGATCATACGCGTGACACTCGCCTGCGCTATGCTCCATCCAGGACAACCAATGCCGGTATTACCTGGTCACCACATGTCTATGAATTCAATCTGACCTATAACTATATCTCTGACCGCATAAGTATGTATAGCTATCCGGAAAATATCACTATCGATGCATCTGAACTCTGGAGCGTAAGTGCTGCCCGGAGCTGGCTGACACACCACGGCAATCTGACTACTGTTATCTCAGTGGAAAATCTAACTGATCTTGAACACGAAACTATTCGCGGCTACCCTGAACCCGGACGTTCGTTCCGACTATCGCTTAACTACTCGCGTTGACACAATTGAAAGGTAATCTATCATGAAAATTTTTAATCGAACCCTTCACCTTATGGCACTCATAATCCTCTTAAATACAAGCGTTTGGGCTGACCAGTACTATACACTATGTGAAGGGAATTTTGGTCAGGCCAATGCATCGGTCTGGTCAATTGATAAAGATCTGACAGCTATTGAAGGTCCATTAACCTGGAATGGTAATAATTATTGGGGTGATGTTGGACAGTCACTGACCCTCTCGGGCAACCGGATGTATGCCATCATGAACAACTCACATGAAATTCAATGTCTTGATCTGTCTGTGGAACCTCCGCAGATGGTTTCCCTCAATCTTCAAGGTGCAGGTCCACGCTACATGGCAGTTCATGAACCAAGTGGTCTGGCTTACGTGAGTTGTTGGAATCTGGCTGGGTTGTTGATCATTGATCTGGACAATATGTCTGTGGTTGACACGCTGAGTCTTGGAAAACTTCCCGAGCAAATTCTCATTCAGGATGATAAGCTCTATGTTTCCATTTCCATGTTGTCGGATTGGTCAGCTGAGAATGAAGTCCTACAAATTGATCTTTCAGGAAATACCCCCTTGGTTACCAATACTTATGAAGTCCTGGATGGTCCTGGAGCAATGGTCCTTGATGGCAATAATCTATATGTGACCTCGATTTACTACTCTGATGCCTGGGAAACCTACTCAGGGACATCACATATTGACCTGAATGACGGTTCAGTGGTCAGAGTTGAACATGGCCTCTATCCTAATTTTACTGCTGACATCCGCATGATCAATGATACCCCCTATCGTACCTTTGGCACATCAATCGTACCCTTAAACGCAGACATGACACTGAATACAGATGCAGCTCTGGGAGATGTTCCAGATATTTACACATTCAGTGTTCTGAATGAACAGATTGTGATTGGCTCAAGTGATTTCGTTGCACCTGATCAAGTACATTTCCTGACGTTGGCAGGCAATAGCCTGGCTACTTTCCAGGTAGGCGCATTGCCCTCTGATTTTGTGTATTACAGTACGGATCCGGTTGGAGTAAACGAGTCGCGCGAATCACCCACGAGCTTCAGTCTGAGTAACAATTTCCCCAACCCCTTCAACCCCTCAACCTCAATTCCTTTTGAGATCAGTGCATCCAGTCTGGTGAGTCTGAAAATATTTGACTTGCGGGGTCGCATGGTCGTTTCACTCGTGGATCAATCAATGTCCAGCGGCAGTTATGAACAGATGTGGGATGGCCGCAATTTACAAGGACATGCTGTGAGCAGTGGGATTTACTATGCTGTTCTGAGAGCAGGAAATTTCGAGCAAGCCATAAAGATGAATTTATTGCGCTAAAATCGCTTCACGATCACAGTAGTTTAATGATCTTATATTTTCACAACGAATTTTACGAAAGGCAACGAACCCTCTAATCATCCCAAACCTGTTTGATCTCGCTGCGCTCGTTTGAAAACAGGTTTGGGAGGTCTCGGATCCGCGCCATCATACCTAGTACTTCCTACTTTCTCTTAAATTTTCCTTTCCCTCTCTGCTCTACGCTTTAAAATAGGCCCTAGTATTTCTACTACTTGTCCAACAGTGAAGGGTGTTTTTATGAAACGATCAACCGCCGGGTTGCTGGCATTTTCTCTTATCGGTATTTTCCTCTATGCATTTGGTGTTGACTTTTTTGACGCGATCTGGTCATTCCCCTCCCAACGAGCAGTTCCATTTATGGTCATTGCGCTAGTTGGAACAGGTATTTATGTAACGATTTATCTGGGATTCCCACAGATTAAACGCTTCTGGCATGGAGTTCAGGTCACCATGGGTATCTATGATGACCCAGACGATGTCGGCGATTTAAATCACTTTCGTGCCCTGACAACTGCACTCTCAGCTACCGTGGGTATCGGGAATATTGCCGGTGTTGGCATTGCCCTTTATTATGGCGGTCCAGGAGCTTTGTTGTGGATGTGGATCACAGCCTTTTTTGGGACGACCCTCAAGTTTGCAGAGAGCTCATTGGCCCTCAAATACCGAGAAATAGATGTCAATGGTGATACGGCTGGTGGACCCATGTACACTATTGAGAACGGATTGGGACCCAAATGGCGCTGGCTGGCTGTAGCTTTCGCCGCTTTTACTGTTATTTGCTCAATGGCCACCGGTAATGCGATCCAATCCTTTACTGTTTCAGATCAAATTTATTCTGAGGTTACCCAGGTCATTGGTTCCACACATTGGCTCACCCTCAAGCACATGATCTTTGAGGGTTTTGATGTCTCGATACAGCAGGTAATTAATGGCCTCATCATGGCCACCCTGGTTGGTCTGGTAATTATTGGTGGAATCAAACGTATTGGTAAAGTGACTGGCTATCTGGCGCCTATCATGGCCGCTGTATACATTCTGGCAGCCCTACTGATCCTCCTTTCACATTTTGATCAGCTTGGAAGCTCACTTGCCCTGATTTTCAAGATGGCAATCAACCCGCCGGCTATGGCTGGTGGAGTTGGTGGTGGAGTACTGCTGGTTATGCTCCATGGTATTAAACGAGGTCTTTATTCCAATGAAGCCGGACAGGGAAGTGCTGCCATTGCACACTCCACAGCCAAAACAAATTACCCAGTTCGTGAGGGTGCTGTTGCCATGCTGGGACCCTTTATTGATACTATCATGATTTGTACGCTGACGGGTCTCGCTATCATTTCAACTGGTGCCTGGGAACACACGGAATTCTTCGTTCGCATCAGTGTTGATGATCCAGGCCTGGCCGACAAAATCATCGCATCAGGCGTTTTTGATGGGCGTGAACTCATGAACAGCAGCCTGCTGACATCATTCGCATTTAGAGAGGGGTTGAGCTGGATGATTGGGTGGGGAGACAAGATTATCACTATATCCATTCTGCTTTTTGCACTCTCAACTGCTATCAGTTGGTCATTCTATGGTGATCGATCTACCGAATATCTGTTTGGGCCAAAAGCCATTCTTCCCTACCGCTATGTCTATGTGTTTTTCGTATTTCTGGGAGGTATCGCCGGCTTGGATGCTGTCTGGAAATTTGGAGATGCAGCCCTGGGTTTCATGACATTGCCCAACCTGGTGGCTATTATTCTGCTCTCCAGAAAACTTAAAACCATGACCGGTGATTATTTTGCTGAGGAACACGTTCCCTATAAATAAATCACAATCATCATACAACCCAAGCGACGATTCGAATCGTCGTCTTATCAATACGATCAAAGGATCCAATGGAGAATTTCACTTCCCGGCTCACCAACGATGCCGGTGAAATAGCCAGAGAAGCTGGGTTGCTCATACTTGAGCTCAGCAAAAAGAGTCGACAAATCCAATATAAAAGCGCCCGGGATATGGTCACAGAGGTGGATCAGGCATCTGAGGCGTACATCGTGGCTGAAATTCAGAAACGCTACCCCACACATGAAGTCCTCGCTGAAGAAGGTGGCGCTTCAGCCAATCAGTCTGACTATAGATGGATAATTGATCCACTTGACGGAACCACCAACTTTGTCCATGGATTCCCGGTATTTGCCGTGTCTGTGGGAGTTGAATTCAAGGGTGATCTTTGTGCAGCAGCAGTTTTTGATCCCAATCGAGATGAATGTTTTAGCGCTGGGAAGGATGAGGGTGCTTTTCTGAACGGGAAATCAATTAAGGTTAGCGAGACCCAAGAATTGGGCAAATCGCTTCTGGCAACTGGTTTTTCTTATTTCAACGATGACTATTTCAAGTTGAACATGGAATTGTGGGCATCTATCTACGGCAAAACGCAGGGACTAAGACGTGCCGGTGCAGCAGCCATTGATCTGGCCTGGCTGGCTTGTGGCAGACTGGATGGCCTATGGGAATTCAGCTTAAAGCCCTGGGATATAGCCGCAGGAGCATTGCTGGTCACTGAGGCAGGCGGAACAGTGTCTGGCCCCCAGGGAGAAGCCCTGGATTTGACAAAGGGTCACATTATTGCGGCCAATCCGCATATTCATGGCAGCATCATTGATGAAATTAGTCTTTTCAAACATCGGTTATAGAAATCTTCGGAATTAGATTTAGCAAGTGTCAGGAATTTTTGGCATTTTGCTGCAACAAAAGTATACCTCAACAGGTCAAACAATTCATAGGGCTCCTATTCTGATATTCATCCTTAAAAGGAGAAATAATTGTGTTGATAAGAACAATTCTATTCATTCTGGCATGTTTTCCAATAGCCCAAGCAAGTGAATACTGGCAACAAAAAGTACACTACGATATTGATGTAACCCTGGTTGATTCAGTACACCAGATTTATGGGCATGAGCAACTCACCTACATCAACAATTCACCAGACAACTTGGACTATATCTGGATGCACCTGTGGCCAAATGCGTATAAGCATAAGGAGACTGCGCTGGCCAGACAGAAATTCAATCAATTCTCTACCAAAATGCACTTTCTGCCCGACTCCTCCTTTGGTTGGATTGAAATAGAGAATGTCAAAGCCTCCGGGAAGAAAATTTACTGGGAATATCGCGCTGCCGATACCATTGATGTCGCGAAATTTTATCTGAATGCCCCCCTCGCTTCAGGAGACACCCTGATTTTTGATCTGGATTTCACGGTAAAAGTGCCCAACGTTCTCTCTCGCCTGGGACATTTTGGACATCATTATGAAATGACCCAATGGTATCCTAAACCAGCTGTTTACGATATGCAGGGCTGGCACCCCATGTCTTACCTCGATATGGGTGAGTTCTATGGTGAATGGGGTGATTTTGAGGTCTCAATTACACTGCCGCAGAACTATAGCGTAGCTGCCACAGGTGTGTTACAGGATTCCCTTGAAATTGCCTGGCGTGATTCACTGGCTCAACAGGGCAATGCATTTTTAGATTCGATGTCCATGGAGGACAAACCTGATATTGTAACCCTAGAATATTTATCTCAGGCCAGGCCAGCATCAGCAAAGCGAAACAAAACCATTACTTTTAAACAGTCCGATGTACATGATTTTGCCTGGTTTGCAGACAAACGCTTTGTGGTTACTAATGATTCCCTCATTTTGCCCTCAGGGCGAGTAATGCAGGCCTGGACCTATAGCTTGCCAGATAATCTGGAGAATTATCGCTGGTCCAATGATTATATCAAGGATGCTGTGTCTTTTTATTCTAAATCTTTTATGGAATATCCTTACGAGCATACCACCGTTGTGGATGGTGATTTTTCTGCGGGCGGTGGCATGGAATATCCAATGATCACGCTCATCAACAATATTGGGATTCAGCCGGCTATGGAGCAGGTAATTATGCACGAGGTAGGGCATAACTGGTTCTATGGTCTCTCAGCCAGCAATGAGCGAGAACATCCCTGGATGGATGAGGGTTTGAATTCATATGCTGAAAACCGCTACTGGAAAGACAAATACCCTGACGATGACATGCTGTCTACCAGTGTGGAGAAACCATTCTGGTATCCCTATCTAGAGTATCTCACAGCAGACCTGACCAAAAGTTCCATTGAAGATTGGGCATATTATATCGCTGCTCTCCCAAAAATGGATCAAGCAGCCAACCTGGAGACCGAAGCTTATACCGATTATAATTATGGGATGATGGTTTACAAGAAAGCAGCAGTAGTCACGGAAACCCTGCATGAATATCTGGGTGACAGTCTCATGCACGCTGGCTGGTCCGAGTATTTCAAGCGCTGGTCATACAAACACCCCACACCTGACAATTTGAGAATAGTGTTTGAGGAAGTGAGTGGAGAAAATCTCTCCTGGTACTTTGATGATCTGCTGGGCTCAACTGGCAGGATTGATTATGCTCTGCAAGACTATGATTGCCAACCCCGGGGCTCCGCCTATGAAACTACCGTCAAGCTGGAAAACAAAGGTATGGTTTCTCCCCCACTGCCCATTGGAGTTTACGGTAACTCAGAAGCTGATAAAAAGATTACCTGGGTACAGCCAACTGGAATTCATGATGTTTTCCAGATAAAATCTGACTTTCCAGTTAAAACCGTGAAATTGGACCCCGAGCTCTATCTACTTGATGTCAACCGGTCAAATAATGACAAACTTTTTGACTTACGGTTTAATCTGATGAAATTGGCTATCAACCCTGAGGCCAATCATGTCGTCACCACTATCCCTTACTTGTGGTATAGTTCGCTGAATGGGGTGCACCCAGGTGTCATTCTCACACATAAAAATTTTATTCCCTGGGGAACTGATTGGTATTTTAGAACCTATTGGGGTCCAACTACAAAAACAGCTGGATACAGACTGTCCCTGGGAAGAAAGCTATTTCCCAGCTCTGGACGTGAGATTCAATTTCATACAAGGCTGGCTCAAGACTGGTACTTCGATCTGGCAGAGTTGAGTACAACCTTCCGCAGGCGGGATCCAAGGATGACGGATGATGAGCAAAAAATTAGAGTTTCACTCATGGCACAAAACTTTACAGATGGTCAATTTATCCGGGATGGAGACACTACACACTATCTTGATCCTCTGGTCTGGCAAGTAGGACGGTACCTGTCCCTAAAGGTCAACTTATCCAGAGCAAAACGTCGTACTCTGTGGTCCAGAAATCTGGAAGCTCAGGGCTCCTTTGCTGTTAAGAAGGATGGTCACCCCTATGTCAAGCTACAATCTTTTTATAACCACAGGAAACGATACTCTCGCAAGGGATCCATCAGGACAACCCTGTTTGGTCGCGTGGCATTTGGTGATGTGCCCAGTCATGAACGATTTTTCATCTCAACTTCCATGGATCCTGAGATGAATAATAAGTTTATCCTTTCAAGATCGGATTCATGGGCTGCCCCGGGCCATCTCGCCACCTATCCTGATGAATATTCTATCCCAGGCTACGTCAGTACTGAAGATTCTGTTGTGGCAACCAGTACTCTGGCCATAGTGGGCTTCAAGATTCGTGTAGATATCCCTAAATTTGAGAATTTAAATCTGCTGACTGGACTTGCGCTGGCCATGGATCAATCTGATGCTGAGGACCTGCTGGTGGGTAGTCTCTCCCCAGTATGGAAAGCAGGTCCCATTCAAATCATCTACACCCCCATTCGTCTGGAATCGAACGCCCTGGTCACAGACTGGAGCCGTTTTCAAGTTGCCCTGGATCTTTCCATGGCCGGTAGTATCAGATTAGGAATTTGATTCAGGAGTAGTCTATGACCCAACTCGGAATATTGCAGATAGAGCTACATATCCCGGCTGCCCAAAGCTTAAAGCAGAAACGACATGTGGTCAAAAGCCTCAAAGACCGACTCCATTCACAGTTCAATCTCTCTGTAGCTGAAGTGGGTTTTATGGACAAATGGCAAAGAGCAGAGCTGGCGATTGTCATGGTTTCCTCAGAGAAGTCCTATCTTGAGTCCCAGTTTGAAAATATCCAGCGTTTCATTGAGCAGGAGATCATGGGATCAGCCCAGATCACCCAACGGGATTTGCAGTTTATCTAGTCAACCTGGTATTCGAAGATATCATCGATTGATTTGCTGAAAATCAGGGCAATACGGAAGGCCAGACCCAAAGAGGGTGTATATCTCCCCGCTTCCAGTGCTACAATTGTCTGGCGCGTACAGCCAGCAGCATCCGCCAGTTCCTGTTGGGTCATCTCATTTGATTCAAACCGCTGTTTGCGGATGTTGTTGTGAATTATATCAGTTCCCATAGCGATCAATCCAGAAGTAGCCATACACGATACCAACTGACCTGCTTAAAAAGAGCATGAGAAAGTTGGACCAGAACATGAGATAAGGAATGTCAATTGGGATGCTACCTATCTCCCAGTAGTATTCTGTAAGACCGACCGTCCATATCACACTGAGAATCAGGATCCCAACAATTTGGAAGTTCCCGGCCCGCTGTAGCACCAATTCATCTCGTTCGTCAAAATACTTGGCCCATTTCCCTCGCTTTGAAGTGGGTAGCATGAGAAAGAGATTGATTAAGAGAGTTGCAGTGAGGACAGCGGTGAGACTGATCCGCAGGGTATCATTCTGAAAGAATTCAGAAACGGAATGTCCATCAAAAATCCAGGCCATGACAATAATTCCAATAAACATGGAAAGGATGTTCCAGAGTGAGCGTTGTTGCAGGATAGCCATTGGAATCTTCACTGATTCGTCTCTTTGTTCATTTAGCTTCCGGGTGGCTCGTATGTTTTTGAGCGCCCTCACCCCCAGATAGGCTGCCAGTGCGCTGATGATAAAAGCGGATAGCATTGTTACAGATAACCAGATGTTCATATTAATCTCCCCTTTAGTTTAGACATGTAAGTATTTTCATTCATCTTGTAATCTTTTTCATTCTTTATGTAATATATTTCATACATCGATAAAGACCAAGTTTTTTTTGATGTGAGTAAATGATTTATTGGATCTGTTTACTTCCTGGGATTTTTCCAGTAAACTTCCTGGTCACCACTGCAGTGGTTTTCATAGCGGGCCAGGACAAAGAGGAGATCAGAAAGCCGATTGGCCCAACGGATAATCTCGGGTTCAACACCTTCACTCTGATCCAGGGTAATAATTTTTCGTTCGGCACGCCGACAAACAGTTCGCGCCAGATGTAAGCTTGATGCAGCCGCTGATCCACCTGGAAGTATAAATTCCTTCAGCTCAGGCAGGTCAGCATTCATGGTATCAATATAATTTTCAAGAGTACCAATCATGTCTGCAGTAATTAACCCGCTAATCATTCCGGCGGAAGCCAATTGGCCTCCTAAATCAAACAGTGTGTGCTGGACAGCATTGAGTATCGTTCCAACAGCCGGGTCAGGTTTCTGTGTGAGGACTATGCCAATCAAACTATTCAACTCATCGATATCCCCATAGGCGGCTACGCGGACTGAGTCCTTGAGAACTTCATCTCCATTGGCCAATCTGGTTTTTCCTCGATCACCTGTGCGCGTGTAGATTTTTGAAAGTCTCATATGTCTGAGCCTCTTTTCATTTCTCTAGTTACCAAGATAGCCACGGCTGAATATTTCAAGGATTATCACCGTTGCCCAAAGAATGGTAAAAACTACTGTAGACCATATTGATAGTGAAGGTCTCAGGATTCGGAAATTGGGTTCCCCTGCTTTGGAAGCCGCAGCCATAATGCTCATCACCCATAGCACGCCTGCAAGCCCAAGAATTACCAGATAGATGACTGCTGTAGTTGATCTGTCTGGATAGTGTATGAGTGGGTATAGCGTAAATGCCAGAGCCACTGCAAGTACAGTGAAGGTGAAGCGGGGTCTATACCTTCGCATCCCCTCCAGGAGATGCTTGTCAAGTCCCTGTGTCTCCCTGGATTCGATCATCACGAATAAACCGATAAGCGCGACAAACAGCAGCAATCGAATCATTCCGATGAGTTCCTGAGTTGGTTGAAACAAGTTTTCAATCTGCAGCCCCAGTACAATTATCTCCTGAGCGATAAATAAATACAAGAGCTGTTTGGTGACGCTGGGAGATCTGAACACTAGGATTAGCAATGCCAGCCCGATCAATGCAATAATGCTTAAATTCGTAACGGAGAGATCTTGTTGAATCGTCTGACCAGTGAATGCAAGGGGCATCAGGTTCAATGCATAGTGGGCATACCATACAAACAACATCCCATACAGGGCCACCAGGGGAGCCGGAACACTTTGTCTGGGCCAACGCTTCTCAAGATGAAGAATAAGTAAAATGAGGAACAACAGATCCGGCAGTATAACGATTTTGGGTTCCCATAGGCTCATGGCACTTGCCAGAAACCATATCCATAGCATGTTGCGTTCTACTCGCGAATGTGCATAGGTCCTGACAGATACAATTCGCTCAAGTTCCAGGAGCAGAACCCAGACGCCTCCCATCACCATTAAGCGAGCCAGACTGATCTCACTGAAAATGGAATGACTCAGTGGCAGAAGCACCAGTGCGGATAATATCAAAATTACTGAATAGAGCCGTGCCGAATTCTTTGGTGTACCCGAATAATAGGCACTCAAATGCAGGGCAAACAGCATCATTCCAGTGCTAAAAATAATACCTGGTGCAACCATGGGCCGATTGAATTGGGGAATAATCCCCAAAATGAGGAGTAGAATAGTAACAAAGGCAATCTGGTGCTGGCGGCTGGCTGAAACATATTTGCCAAACCAATTTATGACCAGCCCTGATATCAAAAGATATCCAGCTATGGCCCCCATTATCAGATCAAATTGCCCCATGGATTACTCCGGGATCACTACAGATCGAGGGGGTTGTCGATCAACTCCATATAGACATTATCAGTATCATCATGAAAAGACAATTTGATAAAATGCCGTTCATTTTTATCAAAAATATCCCTGCCTTTTTCAGCGCCAAAAAGGATGATGTGTCCCTTGTAATGACCATACTCCTTTTTAAGCTCTTTATGCTTCACAAAGACAATGTTGGTATAGGTATCCCCCTCGCGAATTTGAACGTCACCTTTGCTATCACTGAAGTCAGTTAATACATCTGGTCTAGATATAAGCGACATATCCTTACCGATCCACACACTTAGGATCTCGATATGAAAGGGCAGAAAGATGGAGTTCTTGATTAAAAAACCCTTTTCCCCTGCCTCAATAGCTTGATGAATGGTTTTGTTCATGATATTACTCCTGCAGCTAATTAAAGATTAAAGAACACCCACCAGACAATCAGAAAGATCGGCAGCAGGATAGGAATTGAATATTTAAATATATAACCGAGGAAACTGGGAACATCTACACCGGCCTGTTCAGCAATATTTTTCACCATGAAGTTAGGTGCATTCCCAATATAGGTCATGGCACCAAAAAATACGGCTGCCACTGAGATTGCCATGAGATAAACGATGGATCCGGAATCACCAGGAACTGGTGAAGTCGTACCAGCTGCGAAATGCTGGACATCGCTGATTGACCCTATATCCAGGCCAAATTTGCCAAGGGAACCAGCCAGGAAGTTCAGATAGGTCGGTGCATTATCCAATACACCTGATAGTGATCCTGTAAACCAGTAGAAACGGGTTACGGTGAACTCTGCAGCATGCTCCCGGGCATAAGCACCAATGAGTTGCAGCGCTGGAATCATTGTGGCAAAAATACCAACAAACAGATAGGCAACTTCTTTGATGGGTTCAAAATTGAATTCATTGCCTCTCAAGGCCTCCTTATCACCGGTTTTGTAGGCCAGGTAGGCCACAGTGAACATGATAATTTCCCGGATACCAAAGGGTACATGGAACATCTTCTGCAGGCTGGGGAACCCGTTGATTACGGCAGGATCCATGAATACAGATACAATGACAATCCCCAGGTAGTAAAAGTTCTTACCACCATGAATCTCAACCGTTTTGCCACCAGCGGTTGATGGTGGATTGATTGGTGTCCGCATATCGAAGGCAACAAACACTCCGATTACGGCCAGTGTGGTTACCAGCCAAATATGCCAGACGTGGCCCATTACCCAGAAAAAGGGCACACCCTTGAGAAAGCCCAGAAACAATGGTGGATCACCGATGGGTGTTAATCCCCCCCCAATATTGCTCACCACGAAAATGAAGAAAATGATATGATACGGTTTTAATCGACCTTCATTCAGTCGCATGAAAGGTCTAATCAATAGCATGGAAGCGCCGGTAGTGCCAATAAAATTAGACAACACTGCTCCACCTAAAAGGATGGCAGCGTTGACCAGTGGTTTGCCAGGTGCATTAAACTTAATGAGGATACCACCGGAAGCTACAAATAGGGCAGTGAGCAGGGCAATGAAGGAGATGTACTCCTCTAGCGTATGCAACAAGCTCATGGTACCATGATCCATGAGAAATCCATAGTAAACCGCCACAACGGTACCCAGCGTCACGGCAATCTTTGGATAATGATGTTCCCATAGATGGGGGTAGAACAAGGGACCTGTTGCGATCATGAGCAACAGAATAGCGAAAGGCGCTACTAACCAGATGGGTGGTAAGGCACTGTGATGTTCACTATGTCCTTCCGACTGAACTTCAGCGGTATGTCCAATTGCCATTTCTGTAGTGGCATGTTCGTTAGCGTGTACATCTTCTTCAGCAAAAACCGGACTGATCAACAGCAGTGTCAGCAGCAAAAGTTTTGCGAATGTCATTATCCTCATGCTTGATTCCCTTTTAATTCAAATCTATTTAAACATATATAATTATATATCGACTCGGATTCAGTATCCTTGAAGAGGGCATCCATATTCTCCCAGAAAGAGTCCAGGCGAATGGCGAATTTCTTTTCATAAAGGTAAGCCTGAATCAACATATCAAGTTTGTCAATGCGCTTAACCAGTTTTGCTTCATCTGAGCCAACGGATTCAAAATCGTCCCACAATTCCTGAAAGTAATCCCCCTCCTGAACATGCTTCATGATCTGCTGGAAGGCTTCCAATTCAGAAGCGTGTTTATCATCCAGTGAGACAGCATCATTAGGTGTGAGATCTCCCACAATGGATTCAGCGATATCATGAATCAGTGCCATATTTAAAGCGCGCTCCACATTGATTCCGTTTCCCTGTAAAACGGGACGCAGGAATAAAATGAGAATAGACATCCCAAAACTATGACCTGCAATGGACTCTACTTCAGTCCTATTGACTCCAGACTGAATCCAGCCAGACCGTGGCATAGATTTCAGTTGGTAAACGGTTTCTAAACTGCTTATGAGTTGCGGGGTCTGCATATCATTTCTAATACTATCCATGGGCAGTGAAGATATAATAAAGGGAGATAATTGCTAAACCGAATTCAATGATTATCAGATCACAATATTGTCATCTCTATGGGAGAAATATTTTCCAATATTCAAGTTTTTCACTTTCTACGATTCGCCTACATGACTATATATCAGCCCATTAGACTATATTAATAAAGCATGGATAGATTGTGGGTAAGATGTTTCACAGTTAAAGTGACTGTTGAGGTGTCAGCGTTTTCCAGAAGTATTTTTTACAAGAACCTGGGTCTAGGGCATCTCAAATTTAACATCGGGATGGCGCACAATAAAGACAGGACAGGGGGCTTTGCGGACGATTTTTTCAGCTGTAGAACCATAGATTGCATGACTCAATCCGCTAAGACCATGGGTGGCCATAACAATGAGTTCCATCCCCTCATCTTTGGCAAAGGAGACAATTTCTCGCCATGGTTTTCCATGTAAGTTGGTTACCTCTGTCACCAAATCCTGGGGAATTTGTTCATCTACGATTTTGGATAATGACTCGTCAACATAGCCACTGAGCTGCTTCTCAATATCTGGATAACTATAGGTACCCCAGGCAAAATCAACAGGAGCGACGATGGGTTCGACCACATGCAAGATGTGTAAGCTCGCCTTGTATTTTTGGGCCAAATCAATGGCAAATGGTAAAGCATATTTCGCTGATTCCGAAAAATCGGTTGGCACGAGAATCTTACTAAACTGCATCTATTTACCTCCTGTTGATAAGAGGGGCAATTAGTCTGAGAGCTCCCTCCCCAATTCCAGACCCTTCTGGAATGCTTTCAAATTTATCTCTAAAAGATGACGCTTCTTAAAGATAAGCGGTAGAACACGCTGAACCACCATTGGATCAAGAAATTCTGTAAGCCCGGCTAGCACACCTAGAATGACCACATTTGATATCCTGGTGTTACCCATTTCCTTGGCAATCTGTGTTGCAGGGATTGGAATATTCTTGATATCCTTGCGCTTGGGTTCCACATCGATAAGTGAGTTGTCCCAGAGGATGATACCACCTTCAAGTACATCGTCTTCAAATTTCTCCAATGACGGACGGTTCATGGCGATCAATATAGAGGGATGTGTCACCAGAGGAGAACCAATGTTTTCCCTGGACAGCTTAACATGACAGTTGGCCGTTCCACCACGCATCTCAGGACCGTATGAGGGAATCCAGCTGACTTCCAAGTCTTCACGCATTCCGATTTCACTTAACCAGACACCCAGCGAGAGTACACCTTGTCCACCAAAACCGGCAATTTTGATCTCTTCATCAATATTTTCATTAATGGTCAGGGCTGCGGTATCGATCTCTAGTTTGTCTTTTTCCAGACCAATAAGTTTGGATACGCGTTCAGGCGGGGCCAAATTCAGGTCTAAATTCAGAGGTTCAACCTGTTGTGCAATATCCTTGTAAACTCCCAGGGGGAAATTCTTAACCAAGGTGGATTTGATCCACTCTTCAGATTGAGGAGCGGACATTTTCCAGCCGGTTGGACAAGTCGAAAGCACTTCCACAAAGGAGAAGCCCTTCTTTTCAATCTGATTCTTGATCCCTTTTCTGACAGCTTTTCTGGCAGCGGCGATCGACCGGGTATCTGCCATCATTACTCTTTCTACGTATACAGGAGATTCCAGACTTGAGATGATCTCAGCCATGCGGATTGGATAGCCCTCATTTTGCAAGGTGCGACCGTAAGGGGTTGTCGTGGTCTTCTGGCCAATCAAAGTAGTTGGAGCCATTTGCCCACCCGTCATACCATAAATGGCATTATTGACAAAGAATACGGTCATGGCCTCCCCCCTGTTGGCAGCATGCAGAATTTCATTTCCACCAATGGCAGCCAAATCACCATCTCCCTGATAGGAGATTACAATAGACTCAGGCAAAGCGCGTTTCACACCAGTTGCAACAGCAGGAGCTCGTCCATGTGCCGATTGAATGTTACCTGCATTAAAATAATAGTATGCGAACACACTACAGCCAACTGGGCTGACAAAAACACAGTTCTCAGCCGCTTCAAAATCGGTGAGGGCTTCAGCAATTAGCTTGTGAAGAATACCATGACCACAACCTGGACAATAGTGGGTCTGTTCTTTATTACTACCTGGCCGGCGTTCATAGCTATCATAGAAACCAGGGGATTTTCCTAATATTTTTATGCTCATAGTACCCTCATCATGCGTTTGATCTCGTGAACCAATTCCTGGATTGATGGGACATTTCCACCCATGCGACCATAAAATTCTACTGGTTTCACCCCGTTGACTGCCAGGCGAACATCATCTACCATTTGACCATTGCTCAGCTCAATCACACTGAAAGCTTTTACGTGGTCCAGGGCTGCCAGTTCAGCAATCCGATTGGTGGGAAATGGCATCACTGTGATGGGACGCAGCATACCAACCTTGACGCCCTCCACCCGGAGCTGGTCTATGGCAGTATGCACCATTCTGGAGACGATTCCATATCCGATCACTACGAAGTCCGCATCATCCAGGCGATATTCCTCGTAACGCGTTTCGTTATTTTCAATAATTTCATACTTACGCTGCAATTTTTGATTGTGGCGCTCAAGATCATCTGGGTCAAGCTCAATGGAGCTGATAAGATTCATTCTATCACCATCTACACCGCGAACTGCCCAGGTTTTCTCAGCAAATTCAGTAACCGGCTCAGGGAAATCTACAGGCTCCATCATCTGTCCGATAAAACCATCTGCCATCACAACGGCGGGATTGCGATATTTATCTGCCAGATCAAATGCCAGCATGGTTAGATCACACATTTCCTGGGCTGAATTGGGGGCAACCACGATATTTTTGTAATTTCCGTGTCCTCCACCCTTCACTACCTGGTGGTAATCACCCTGTTCTGGAGCAATGTTGCCTAGACCAGGACCACCACGTGTGATATTCACGACCACACAGGGTAATTCGGCACCGGCCAGGTAGGACATGCCCTCTTGCTTCAGGCTAAAACCAGGACTGGAACTGGCTGTCATGGCGCGGATGCCAGTTCCCGCTGCGCCATATACCATATTGATAGCTGCTATCTCACTCTCAGCCTGGAGGAAGGTACCTCCAACCAGAGGCATGTATTGAGCTGCCGCATGGGCAATCTCACTGGCAGGTGTGATAGGATAACCATAGTAAGCACGACAACCGGCCAGAATAGCGCCCTTGACAATAGCTTCATTTCCCTTTACGAATTGTTTGGACATGCTCTACTCCGTAAAACTTAATGTTCTGAAATTACTTAAGATAACCTGTTTGCCACAAGCCTCACACTGAGCGATTCCTTTTACAGAATCAATTTCTACCAGTTTGCTGGGTACTTGTTTTTCCTGACAGATGTAGGCATCCTTGGCTTCAAGCCAATTCTTGTATACGGTTATGGCACCGGGTTCTGGACAGGCATAGTAACAGACTCCGCAGCCTGTGCAACCTTCACCATCATATTCCGCAGGACTATATCCATGAGTATTGAAGCTGTCTGCAAGGTGCAGCACATCGACAGGACATGCTACGACGCAAAGCTTGCACCCCTTGCATTCCTCAATGTTGACTGCAACCAGTCCACGAGCTTTTCCCATATTCAGAACCTCCTAAAATTCGTATCGGTTTGATCTATATTATTTTTCATTGTAATAGTTTGCTCTCAAATGATTGGCGCTCAAGCACTTCCCTGAAATCAGGATGGGCGATCTCAATCAGAGCCTTGGCTCTTTGTCTCAGTGTTTTGCCATGTAAATGGGCAACCCCAAATTCAGTAACAACATAATGCACATCACCGCGACTGGTGGTTACTGCGGCACCTGGTTTCAGATCCAGGACTATCCTTGACTGGGTTCCTTTCCTGGCCGTGCTGGGCATGGCAATAATGGGGATGCCCCCCTTACTCCTTGATGCGCCACGCATAAAATCAACCTGACCGCCAATGCCGGAAAAGTTGGTACGACCCATGGAATCTGAACACACCTGACCCGTTAAATCAATTTCTATGGAGGAGTTGATGGCCACCATTTTGTTGTTTTGAGCAATGATATAGGGATCGTTCACATAGTCAGTGGGATGAAACTCCATAAATGGGTTTTCATGAATAAAGTCATAGACGTACTGTGACCCCATGACAATGCTGGAAACCACTTTCCCTGGATGTAAGGTCTTCTCTTCCCCATTAATCACCCCAGATTCAACCAGTTCCACAACACCATCACTGAACATTTCTGTATGGATACCGAGATTTCGCTTTTCCTTGAGATAATGAAGGGTTGCATCAGGAATAGCGCCTATACCCATCTGTAGTGTGGAGCCATCTTCAATGAGATTGGCTATATATTTACCGATCTGCATATGTCGCTGGGATAATTTAACCTTTTGTGCCTGGAACAATGGTTCGTCAGCTTCCACAATAAAATCCAGCTTAGATGCATGAATAAAGTTATCACCATGCACACGAGGCATTTGGCGATTCACCATAGCGACAATAATTTTTGCCACCTTACAGGCTGCGATAGTGGTGTCAGTACTCACTCCATAACTGCAAAATCCATGTGAATCAGGAGGACTGATGTGAATCAGAGCCACATCAACCGGGATATGGCCATTTTTGAATAATCCGGGGATTTCTGATAAGAAGATGGGCGTCCAATCACCACGACCAGCGTTAACAGCCTCTCTCACATTGGCACCGGTAAAGAGAGAGTTCATGCGTACATGCCCTTCCATTTCCGGTGTGACATATTTAGCATCACCAAGTGTAAGAATGTGGCTAATGGTCACATCTTCAAGTTGCATAACCCTTTTACTAAAAGCATCCACAAAAATTTGAGGGGTGGCTGCACCAGCGTGCAAGTAAACCGAGTCCCTTGATTTGATAAGCTCCATGGCTTCTTCAGGAGTCCCGATTCGGGAACGATATTGTTCAGTCCAGCCCACTATATTTTAATCCCGAAATGTCGGTTAAGTACAGGTTGCATATTGCGCCCTTCGAATGTGTAGAGCCCCTTGGTCAGGACGTAGGAATCTTTGACAACTTTTCCCAGCCCCACTTCGGCAATCTGAATAAGATATTTTGATAGAACATTGCTCAAGGCAATGGAGGTGGTGCGATTAATTCCTGATGTTACATTGGGAACACAATAGTGTATAACACCTTCATCTATATAAACAGGATCTGAGAGCAGCGTCGGCCTGGTGGTTTCGCAGACGCCCCCCTCATCCACAGAATAATCTATGAGTACGGAGAGATGTTTCATCTTGCGGACCATCTCACGTGATATGAGTTGCTGTGTTTGAGCGCCGCGTTTCAATATTGCCGCCACTACCACATCAGCAAACCTCAGGCTTTTTTCTATGGCTGTCTGATTGGCGTAGATGGTGGTTACCTGATCACCCAAGATTGCTCTGATTTTCCGAAGCTGATCTATGTCTTTATCCAGGACGTGAACTTGAGCACCTAATCCAGCAAACGCTTTAGCTGCAGTAGAACCCACGGCACCGGCCCCAAGTATTACCACCGATGCTGGTGCAACACCGGGCACACTCCCCAGTAAAACTCCACGACCTATAGGATCACGGCCGAGATAATTTCCAGCTATGACAGGTGCCATCTGACCAGCCAATTCGCTCATTATATTCAGAATGGGACGTGAACCGTCCTCTTCTTCCATGATCTCCATTCCAATGAGAGTGATTTTCTTTTCGATGAGTCCATGGAAAACTTCTGGCGAGCTGACAGAGAGGTGCTGAAAAGTGAAAACGGTCTGCCCCTCGAGCATATGCTCCAGTGTTTCTTCAGTTATGGGAAGAATTTTTAGCAGGACCTCTGAACGGCCATAAATTTCATCCTGACTAAATACGATTTGTGCGCCTTTATTCAGATAATCCTGATCCAAAAAGCCGCTGGCATCTCCTGCACCTGATTCAACAAATACAGTGTGACCCCGCTTCACCAGGGATTTAGCACCATTGGGCGTCAAGCAGACGCGTTTCTCATTCAACCGGCTTTCATGAAGAACTCCAAAGTTCATTACTGGCTCCCAAATTTTCCGAGTTTCGTGGTCACTTATTTCAAGAGACAAACAGTGTGCCAATGTCCAGAGATTGTTTATTGACAAATACTAATTTCCAGAAAGGTACCCCTGAAAAAAACCATTGGAACTGGAAACACTTACTGGGTCCTGAATAGACGGGTCATGCTTCTGATGAGGTTGGACTTTTATACATTTATAAATAATTCAGCATTTTTAAAACGATTATCTCAGTTAATTTAGGCATATGTTTAAACAAGTCCTCACACTCAAACAACGACCCGGTTTTCGAGATATGATGCAGCACCGGGTCCATGAAATTTTACTAATTTCCAGTCTCTATGATGCTTTTAAACTGGAAGAAGATGGCCGCCTGGGTGAAATGATTTTCACAGAATACCAGGATATGAATCTCTCCAGCGCTCCACGCATCACCCGTGTTTCTACTGGTGATCATGCGCTCAGAAAACTACGAGCTCGACATTATGATCTGGTTATTACCATGACCAGAGTTTCAGATATGAATCCCTTCCAGTTGGGACGTAAAATCAAAAAGAAACATGGTTCCATACCGGTAATCATGCTGGCATCAAACCGCCGGGAATATAAGTGGGCCCTGCAAAGGGTAGACAATATCGAAGGTATTGATAGAACCTTCATTTGGCATGGTGACTCAAACATTTTTACCACCATTGTTAAATATATTGAAGACAGCCAGAATGCCCAGAGGGACATTCTCAAGGGTGGCGCTCGCGCTATCATCGTCGTTGAGGATTCGCCAAAATTTTATTCAATATTTCTCCCCATGCTTTACAGCGTGGTCATCAACACAACCCAGAAATTGATGAAGGACGAGTATACGGACGAGTTAAGGCTTTTCAGGATGCGTTCCCGTCCAAAGATTCTACTGGCCACCAATTTTGAGGAAGCCACTGAGCTGTTTCGTTTGTACAAGAATAATCTCCTGGCAGTAATCTCAGATGTACGTTACCCCAGAAATGGCAAACTTGACCCAAAGGCAGGTGCCAGATTCATTAAGATTGTCCAGAAAAAAAACCCCAGCATGCCCATCATCATGCAATCCATGGAAGGTTCCAATGAAGATACAGCCATGGAACTGGGCGCTTATTTTATTGAGAAAGGCTCTCCCCACCTCATTCAGAGTCTCCAGGAGTTTGTTTTTAGACATTGTGGGTTCGGTGATCTAATATTTAGTACCAAAGAGGGCAAGACAATTACTAAAATCAGGCACTTAAATGCCCTCTCAGCCGCCCTGTCATCAGTGCCCATGCAGAGCATTGAATACCACGCACGTCGCGATCACTTCTCTAACTGGCTGGCTGTTCGTGGACATTTTGATCTGGCTGATTATTTAAAGCCCATCAATATTGAGGCATTTGAGGACCAGGAAGAATTTCGCAAAATTCTACTGGATGCCATTGATCGCCAACGATCGCTTCAGCATTTTGATAATATTGGGTATTTTAATGTTGATACCTATGACTCTGCCATAAAGGCTGTTCGCATCGGTGGTGGTTCTATCGGGGGCAAGGCGCGCGGTCTGGCTTTTCTCACGGCGCACATGCGCAGATTTGATTTCAGCCAGAAATATGATGAAATCAAAGTCGATGTTCCTCAATTTGCAGTCATCGCCACTGATGTCTATGATCGCTTTCTTGAGATCAACAAATTACGTCTTAAAGCACTGGCTGCCGAAACCAATGAAGAGATTGATGATCTTTTCCGGGCTGCAGTGTTCCCAGGCAATTTTACCGAACAGCTACACGCCTATCTTGGAAATCACGCCACGCCCCTGGCTGTACGATCATCCAGCTTACTGGAAGATTCACTTTTCCAGCCATTCGCCGGAATATACAGCACGTATATGCTGCGTAACTCTGCTCCAGCTCTGGACACACGAGTGTTCCAGCTCCTGGAAGCCATAAAACTGGTTTATGCTTCTGGCTTTCACAGGGAGGCGATTGCATATCTCAAGTCCACGGGAAATCGTCCCGAAGATGAGAAAATGGCTGTTGTAATTCAACACCTTATCGGCAAAAGACATGAACAATACTATTATCCCAGTTTTTCAGGTGTGCTTCAGACACTGAACTATTATCCCCAGGGAGCCATGCAGCGCGAAGAGGGTATTGCCACTATGGCTTTGGGATTGGGGCGCACCGTAGTAAATGGTGAAAAGGCACTCAAATTCAGTCCAAAACGGCCCAATGTTTTGCCACAGTTTTTTGATGAAAAATCCATATTGAACAATAGCCAGAACCACTTTTACGCCCTTGACATGACAGATGCAGAAGCTGCCCTGGAAAGCGGAGAGGGCTCCAACCTGGTACAGTTGGATTTAAAGACAGCAGAAGAACATGGAAGTCTGGATCAAATAGCCAGTGTTTACTCATTTCAAGATGGTCGCTTCCGGGATTCACTGTTTGAAGCTGGTCCACGTGTTGTCACCTTCGCCAATATTCTCAAGTGGAAATCGCTCCCCCTCCCTGACATTCTCAAAGATCTCATGCAATTTGGAAAGTTGGGAATGGGGTGTGAAGTCGAGATGGAGTTTGCCGTCAACCTCCCGGAGAAATCAGGGGCCGCCGCTGAATTATCTATATTGCAGATCAGACCCATGGTCACTTTCGAACGCCCCCACCTGGTGGATGTGGAGTTGGCACAAAGGGGAGATGAACTTTTCCAGAGTGAAATCTGCCTGGGAAATGGTGACAATATTGAGATTTGTGATTTGATTTATGTTGATCTGGACAAATTTGATATACTGAAGAGTCAACAGATCGCTGAAGAAATCCGGGAGATGAACCGCTTATTCAGCCCGGATAAACCATACCTCCTGGTAGGTCCAGGACGCTGGGGAACGGCAGACCCGTTGTTGGGAATTCCCGTTAGCTGGAATTATATCTCCAACGCACGCTCCATTGTGGAGGTTGGTTTGCCAGGACTCTATGTGGACCCGTCTTTTGGAAGTCATTTCTTTCAGAATATCACCTCCCTGGGAATCAGCTACTTCACTATCCCCCCCCAGCAGCTGGAAAATGATATGAACTTGACCTGGTTCAAGAACCAGACAGCCACCACTGAGACCACTTTTTTGAAGCATTATAGCTTTGAGAGGCCCTTCATTATTCAAGTCGACGGAATCAAGGGGGAAGGGCACATTTGGCGTCCGGGGTGTTGTGAATCACAGGATGATAATATCTGATAGATTCCTGCTTGAGGCGGGCTTAAAAAAATTTATGTTCACCGACCAAAAAAGGAGCGTTACAAGAATGCGTAAAACATCACTTATTATTTTATCACTCGTGATGATGGCTTCATTGACATTTGCTCAGAGTGAAGGTATTGGAATTGGTTTGAACACAGAAGGTCTAACAGGAAAATACTGGCTGAGCCACTCAAATGCTATTGGAGTCGACTGGAATTTTGGGACACACCTCTCAGCTGATTATTTGTTTGAAGATGCCGAAATGCTTGAACTGACAGAAGCAATCACACCCATTAGCTATGGTGTAGGTATTGGCATTGGTACCCATGAAGGACTCAATGATGAACTTGAAGAAATAACTGAACTGGATGTAAATCTACGCGGCGTCATAGGAATAGGTTATTATTTCTCCTCTTTTCCTGCAGATATTTACATTGAAAGTGTACCTACTATTGGTATCGTTGGCGGAGGTGGATTACACTTTGGCGGAACGCTAGGTATTAGATACTTCTTTTAGGCATATTAGGCTTTTGCTGTATGCCTCATCATTTTTGGTGGGGCTTTTTTTTATTTTCAACTATTGATATTAAGAGTCCAAAGGTTGAAACTCTGAATTGTTAAGTATTTAAGCACATTCTTTTGTTGAAATTCATGCTCCAAGGATTAGTATTACTGAACTATGCTCCAATTCGACTTTTTGGAAATGGAGCTAAGGTTATAATTGACAGTCTAAGCATATAAAGTGTGAGGAGTATCCGTGGCTGATACTATCCATAATTTTCATATACCCGTCATGGGAACCGGTCATTCTATTGATACACCAATACGATTGGCCCATCTAGGAATTACATCAGTTATATCCATCATTGATGATGTACTCCTTGAGCGACTACGTAAGTTTTATACCGCTGAATACAATCTGCCCTTTGATCGCATCCCTCATCGTGAAGAGGATGGTCGAGCAAAACGCATCACCGCCTATCTCGATATGGTGCATGATATTGTTGAGATGAAAATGGAAAGGGTAAAAGCACTCCCCTTCTTCGAAAAAAATGAGAAATCAAGGTATTTTGAACTCTTGCCGGATACCAGTTCACTGAAAAGTAAATATCATGAGTTGCTGGAGACAAAACCTGGTGAGCTAAGAGATAAAATCGCCAGTGAACTCAGTAAGCTCATGAGACCCGGTGGTATTGATGTAAATATTATGGTCAAAGTTGACCGCATAGATATGGACAAACACGGTAATCCGCTGGGAGAGGGATTTTCCGATGCAAAGTCAGCACTTCGTGGATTTGCGAAGAGCAAACTTGATTCTGCCATGGTATTCTCCGCAGGTATCAACCAGAGTCTTTACGGCTATATGACCAAGTATCAGGATTTCTATCGTAACCATGAGGGTGAGATCAAAAAGAAGATCATTCTCAAAGTCAGTGATTTTAGGTCAGCCATGATTCAGGGTCGTTATATGGCCAAAAAAGGACTGGAGATATCTGAATTCCGTATTGAATCTGGCTTGAATTGTGGTGGTCATGCTTTCGCCTCACCTGGTCACCTGCTGCCCATTCTACTTCAGGATTTCAAGGACAAACGCAATGAGCTGGGTACTCAATTCCAACCCATTATTAAACGTTTCTATGATAAAATGGGATGGGATTATCCTGAGAACCTGGAGCATCACCCTGAGATCACCGTTCAAGGTGGAATTGGTAATCACGGAGAAGTACAGCGGTTGGAAAAAGATTTTGGCATGGACCGTACCGGTTGGGCCAGTCCTTTCCTGTTGGTCCCGGAAGCCACTCCTATTGACACACCGACCCGAATGCAGCTCATGAATTCAACTGATGATAGTCTGTATTTAAGTGGTGCTTCCCCGCTCGGTGTTCCTTTCAACAACTTGAAGAATTCGGGCTCAGAGCAATGGTCAATGGCGCGTTATCACAAAGGAAAACCTGGTTCACCCTGTCCCAAGGGCTTCCTGGTTTCCAATACAGAATTTACCGAAAAACCAATCTGTACTGCCTCTACTGAGTACATGACTCAAAAACTGGCCCAGATAGAAGCAGAGATTTCTCCCGGTGAAGAAAAAGAATACGCCATCAACAAAGTTCTGGCTAAAGCTTGCCTGTGTGAACATCTGGGATCCGGTGTCCTCATCAGCCTGGGTATTGCCCCAGTGGAGAGGTCTCCTCAGGCTATCTGTCCAGGTCCTAACCTGTCATGGTTTAATCGCAACTACTCCCTGGAGGAGATGGTTGATCAAATTTATGGCCGAGGAAAAGAGCTGCTTTCAAGCGACCGTCCACACATGTTTGCCAAAGAGATTCAACTCTATGTCGATCATTTTAGAAGCCTTATCCATGAAGCCATTGATACTCCCAAGAGCCATCCCTCACTGCATAAGTTTTATGACAACATGACCAAGGGGTTTGAATATTGCAAATCAATTGCGAAGAGTGTAGCCTACCCTGGTGAGAATCTTCCTTCCTTGAGTGAAGCTATAGACAAACAGGGAAAACGACTGGAAGAGATCTATGAGAATTTCAAGGCACGCATAACCAGTGATGTTCCTGCCTGACCTAACATTCTGAGATCAATTTCTAGCAAGCACAGACTTGATAAGACAAAAAAAGCACGGAATTTCTTCCGTGCTTTTTTTATGAATCTATTTCAGGAATTCTGTCTTAAACGACACCCTGATCCATCATTGCATCAGCAACCTTCAAGAAACCTGCGATATTGGCACCGGCAACATAGTCGCCTTCGAAGCCATAACGTTTTCCAGTTTCAAGCGCGTTGGTGTGAATACTCTTCATGATGTTGTGTAGACGTTCATCAACTTCTTCACGTGTCCATGAGAGACGCAGACTGTTCTGTGACATTTCCAGACCAGAAACAGCAACACCACCAGCATTGGCGGCTTTTCCAGGACCATAAAGAATCTTAGCAGCCTGATAAACTTCAATAGCTTCAGGAATTGAAGGCATGTTCGCACCTTCAGAAACCACGTAGCAACCATTTTTGATCAAAGCTTCAGCTTCTTCTTTGTTGACTTCATTCTGTGTGGCACAAGGAAGGGCTACATCACACTTGACATGCCAGGGACGTTGGCCTTCGAAATATTCACCACCGAATTCATCGGTGTATTCCTTGATGCGACCACGACGGTTGTTCTTGAGGTCCATTACCCAGGCCAGTTTCTCGCGATCGATACCGGCTGGATCATAGATAGTACCAGCAGAGTCAGAGAAAGTCACAGGTTTTCCACCGAAATCCAGAACTTTTTCTGCTGCATACTGAGCAACATTACCGCTACCAGAAATGGTAACAACCTTGCCTTCCAGTGACTCACCGCGTGTTCCCAGCATTTCCTGAGCAAAATAGACAGTACCATATCCCGTTGCCTCTGGACGAATAAGACTTCCGCCCCAATTGAGGGCTTTTCCGGTCAGGACACCTTCAAAGGCGTTGCGAAGTTTTTTGTACTGGCCAAACATAAAACCGATCTCACGACCACCAACACCAATGTCACCGGCGGGGACATCAGTATTTGGACCGATATGACGGAACAGTTCAGACATGAACGATTGTGTAAAAGCCATTACTTCGTTATCAGACTTACCTTTTGGATCAAAATCTGATCCACCTTTACCACCACCCATGGGCAGTGTGGTCAGGGCATTTTTAAATACTTGCTCGAAACCCAAAAATTTCAGGATACCTAAATTCACACTTGGGTGAAAGCGCAAGCCACCTTTGTAGGGACCAATTGCACTATTAAACTCTACCCGGAAACCACGGTTTACCTGTACCGTTCCTGAATCATCAACCCAGGGTACGCGAAACATGATGACCCGCTCCGGCTCAACGACGCGGTCTAAGATTTTGGCTTCCCGATATACTGGATGCCGATCAATCACGGGCATTAAAGAAGTAACAACTTCCTCTACTGCCTGGATAAACTCTGGCTGTGCAGGGTTCTTCGCTTGCACACCGGTCATAAATTCTGCAACATGATTAGACATGCTTTCCTCCTAAAAGTTGGACTTCAGTTTTCAAACTGCTCTCCTTCTGTCGCATGTCAATAGATGCGAACGAGACGCCAGTTACTGAACAATCCGATGTTTGTGCCATTTTTTTCATTGCCCTGTTAGTGAGACAAATCTTATGCCATTTCCACACTAAGTTGGTAAAAATCAACAGGCCGAATAATAATAATCCTAAAGGGATAATTCTCATCATGATTTTTCTTTTAGAACCCTTACCATTCTCATGTAAGCGAATCCGAACTATTGCGTTCTTCAGCATCTGACAGGGAGCAATTAATTTGGAAGCAATTAATAATTCACCTATGTTATAGGCTAAAGATATAAGGAAGACTGGTGCGCTATTCCCTGCATGACATGTTAGATAATGTGGATAAGGATTCATTGGCTTTAGAATCAGAGCTGGTTCAATACTTTGAAAACCTGGAAGTTCCGCATCCTGAAAATCTGGGAGCATGGTCCCAGGATATATTGAGATATGGACGTTATATCCTGGCTCATGGAAGCCGTAAAAGCCTCACTTTTCTGCTAGAGCAGGGCTGGAACCCAGCCTTCACAATACTTATCAAATCCAGCGACATTCAAAATGAGTGGTTTGATCTGGAGTTGGAGCTGATTGAAAAACTAAATTATACACCCGGACTCCTCTTTTATAGACGGGCGGCACAACTAGGACATAAACCACTATTCAACTTTAAACATGGACGAGAATGGCAGCATCGCTCATGGTCAGCCATCCGCAATACAGTTGACCATCTTGCTGCCGCTTTAATTGATCTCCTGGGTAGCGCAAGTTCTCGGATCGCAATCCTTTCAGAGAACCGTCTGGAAGTCGCCACCACCGATATTGCCTGTCTAACTTATGGCTTTGTGAATATCCCCATCCAACCCGCCGCTCCCCCAGCCCAGGTGGAGTATATTATGCAACATGCTGAAGTTGAATGTGTATTCATATCGGATTCTCAGCATCTCAGACCCATAGAGAGTATTCTGCCCAACCTCCCCTTGCTGAAACACATCATCAGCTACAACGATGTGGCATCAACAAATCCCATGGTAAAATCATTCAAACGGCTCCTGGAAGAAGGTGGTAGTGGCGAAACAATGAACTGGCTGGAAGGTATCAGACTTTCGGTTCGCCTCGATAGCATAGCCAGCATAATGTACACCTCAGGAACTACTGGATACCCCAAAGGTATTGTATTTACATATAAGAACATCATCACCAAACGCTTCGCACGCAGTCTGGCCCTTAATTTAGGTACAGAAGACAGGTTTGTATGCTTTCTCCCGCTTTTCCACACCTTCGGACGCTTCCTAGAAATGTGGGGTTCCATATTTTGGGGGGCTGAATACACTTTCTCCAGTGGCAAGGGAATACAATCGCTCCTTCAGGACCTGCAGGATATTAATCCTACCATCCTTATCAGTATCCCTGCTCGATGGCAGCAGATTTATGATACAATCGGTTCAAAAGTGGACCTGGTGAATGATGATGCAGACACAATCCACCCCGTCGTCCAACAGGTTACTGGTGGGGAACTCAAATGGGGACTCTCCGCTGCAGGCTATCTCCCCCCAGCTGTATTCAAATTCTTTCAAGCACACGATTTACAGTTGCATAGTGGCTATGGTATGACCGAAGCAACGGGTGGCATTACCATGACACCAACTGATGGATATCTCGAGAATTCAGTCGGCGTCCCGCTGCCAGGAATGGAAATAAAGTTGGCTGAAGATGGTGAGTTATGGATTCGTGGCCCCTATGTATCAGGCAGTTACTGGAATCCTATTGATCCGGATGAACGACCCGACGGCTGGTTTACTACAGGTGACATTTTCCAGGTTCTGGAAAATGGACAAATCGAGATTATTGATCGAAAGAAAGAAATATATAAAAATGCCAAGGGGCAGACGGTTGCTCCACAAAAAATTGAGAATATGTTTCGCGATTTTGACAGCATTCATCAGCTGTTCATCGTAGGCGATCACATGCCTTACAACACAGCCCTCATTCGGCTGAATCGCAAGAACCGAGATATACGGGCTATCTGGAAGGATGAGCAGAAGCTAGGTGACTATGTGAGCACCATGATCCATTCTGTAAATTCATTTCTGGCTCCCTTTGAACGCATTGTGGATTTCCAACAAATCGATCGCGACTTCAACAAGGATTTAGGTGAATTAACAGAAAAGGGTACCTTTAAGCGGACAATAATTCTGGAAAACTTTAAATCCACCGTGGAAGCGCTCTACGAGCGTCCCTACAAATCTTTTTTCATGGAGAAGCTTGAAATCCAGATACCCAACTGGGTTTTCCTGCAGCGCGGCTGGACACAGAACGATCTGGTGGTACATGATGGGCGAATTGAGCACAAGAATGATAGCCTTTCTCTGCAGATTGAAATGCATGAAGAAGAAGTTAGAATTGGCGATTTTCATTATCAATTCAGCGGCAGCATAATCCAATTTGATGAATTGATCAGGCAACCCTCGTACTGTCTGGGAAACAAAGCTCTAGAAAAATTCCTAAACTACGCTAATCTACGCATCAAACCAGTGAATCACTTCCCAGTATGGCTGCCTGGTACCTGGACAGATTTAGACCTGGGCTCTCAGGAAATTCAACAGTGTGAAAAAGACATTAATCGAGCAATGGATCACTCGGACTATTCACTGGATGCGCTCAAGCCCATTGTTTATCTCATATACTCACAAACCATGCACCCTTCACAGCCTGCCTTCAAACTATTGAATCGCATTTATTCCAATGCTGATGAAAAGATGCGCCATATCATTCGTTATGCGTTCCTAAGATTGATTCGGTCCGATGACATAGAGCAATCACAATTCGCGGTAGAGCAGGTCGTGGCACTATTTCCTGCCAATGAACTCGAGCGTATTGTCTCCTATGCCCTTGGAAGAAAAATTCTTTTCAATCTGGAATCTGCCAAACCTGCGTGGACAAACATTAACATCCACAAAGTTTCTCTGGCAACAAATTATCTAAAATGGCTTTCCAAGCAGGAAGCTTCTGCAAGCGAGCCATCCATTCTTTTTCATAATGTATTGGGAATCCTCTTATCCTGGGCAAAACAAATGCCGCAATTTTATGCTGAAATTCGGTCAGCCCTGATTAGCTCAATCATAAATCTTCCCCAGGAAACTCAGCTGAGGCCCCTTATTCTTGAGAGTTACGCAGCATTAAATGAGAATTTTTGCAATGCAATGGATGAAATAGAGCCCGCCCCATCCTCCAATGATTCAGAACAATCTATTGGATGGGAAGACATTCTTGTTTTTGATAAATCTGTGGAGAGTAAACATCGCTATCGAATATCTGCTGCCTTTGAGAACACCAGCTTTCTCAATGAGTCATTGTTCCTGCTTTTTGAAGGTACACAATTTTCTCTGGAAGATATCCCACCCCAGGGTATCTGGGTTACACTGCTCGGTTCTGCACATGGGAAAACCGTTTATCGGACAACCGTACAGAGCAATGAACGCAGTTATAAATTCGCCATAAACCTGAATGATGAATTGACACCTGAGCAAGTGGAGACAGAGCTTTTCTGGCTGCTGGCCTGTTCCAGAGACAATCAGTTTGACCAACTCGTGGAAACACTGGGATCATATCAGGAAAAATATGATCTCTGGTCGGAGGAGTACATCTCAGGAATATCTGTGAGAGATTATCTCAAACAGGCCACCTGGGCGGGATCTTCAGATGAAATGCCCTCCCCTGAGCATATATGGCCCCATTTCGTGTGGACAGGAGTATTTACTTACACCAGTTTTTGGAAAAGAACCCGCTTTAAAAAAATGATTCAAGTTCCCAGTGTTGGAAAAATAATCATTCCCATCCATGATTACCATATTGGTGGCAGACTAGTCTCAATTTCTGGCATCAAACCGATTGAATCTCAATTGTCTTTCCTGGAGAACCTTGAGCGTTCATTTGTCAGAGATACCGAGAAACATTTTCCCGACTTCAAATTGAGTGTGGATACAAGCATCATTTACCATGCAATCCGAGAAGCGCTGGGTGAAAAACACACACCCGATTTTTTTGAATCCATTCTCAATGATCAACATATCACGCCTCAGAGAAAGCAGGATATCAAACATTTTCTCTCAACCGTTGAGCAGGATGGATTTCAAACCAAGTCAGTCTATTTTGCATCTCGTCGATATCACCGCTGGTTAGAACTTAACCAGGGGGCAACCTTAAACGCCAAGGCTCATTTTCTCAAGGGGCTCTATCGAGACTACAACATACAGCTTAGTGAACCTGAATACCCAGATGCCCGGGTACAACTATTCCGTACCACCATTTTTTCAGAAGTTGACCAACGCCTAAAATATTATCTCTCTGTCCTGGCGGGTAATCTGCGTCGGCGGGCTCTGGATGGTGGCAGTTTGCAGAGTGAAATCAGCCAGTACATCAGTTCCCATGATCTCGACGAATACTCCGCTTTCTTCCTCAAACGCCTGGCTTTCCCAGAATTGCCTCCCAGCGAAGATATTGAATTAATTGCCACCCGCTCAACAGCTATGGATGAGATCGAAATTATGATTTCTCGTCATGACAGCAAGGGTAGTACCTACAGAATTCGGCGTGCTATGCATCCTAAAGAAATCCTCCAATTGCAGCAGCTATTTATCAAGGCCCGCATGGATATCAACTTCACCCATGAACATCACTTTCTCATAGCCCTCAACAAGAAGGAACGGGTGATTGGAGGTTTATTCTATCTGGATCAGAGTGATGATCTGGTTTACATGGATAAGGTTGTCATTTCTGATAATCACAGAGGTGGTGGCATCAGTCGTGGCCTCCTGAACGAATTCGTCAACCGCATGCGTAACGCACAGAAGAAAATGATAACCACCGGTTTTCTACATCCGGGATTCTTTTATAAATTTGGATTTAAGATCGAAAAAGACCAGGGGGGGCTGGTTAAATATTTATAGCCGTAATTGAAATCAGGTTGGGTAATTAATCTTCGTCTGGACTCGGAGCTGACTTTGGCTCAGGTTCATCATCTTCGTCATCCTCCTCTTCCAGGTAGTTTCTCATGACCTTTGAAATAAGTGCTTGTTGGATTGCGGCTTCTAATTCCACATCACTGAAGGGTTTGGTGAAGATTCCATGAGAACTGGCCTCTCGCGCTGAATCCAGAGTTGTTCTATCTGTATGGGCAGTAATGAAGATGACGGGGATGCCATATTTTTTATCAATTTCACGCGTGGCTTCCAGACCATCCATCTTTCCTTTTAGCGTAATATCCATCAGGATTATGTCTGGATCCTGCAATTCAGCTTGTTGGATGGCATCACGACCATTATTTACAATTCCTGTCACACCGTACCCCAGAGCTTCCAGCCTGAGCTTGATCTCACTGGCCACCACGATTTCATCTTCAACGATAAGTATTCTTGTATCTTTTATCTGCATATTTTTGTTCTTCCATCCCCCCCAGCATAATTATTCAACCTTTGATCATGTGGTACAATGCAAGTTTAGCTCTGAAATTCTATTTTATTTTGATCGAGCGGCGTAATTAAATACATTTTTTTATCTATAACCATGATAATTGACGCCACGAACTCACTAAAACAAAAAGCCCTGGATAAACCAGGGCTCTGTTCGGTCTGAATTCCCCGCCGTTTATAAAATGGATTTGATAAATTCAGTTGTTAGTGATTTTGGGCGTTCCAGTGGTAGCCCAATGGCTCTATCCCAAACTGTTGAGGCCAGAACACCCATTGCGCGTGAAACGCCAAACAGTACAGTATAAAAGTCATACTCGTGCATACCATTGTGAACCAGGAGGACCCCTGAGTGGGCATCAACATTTGGCCAGGGATTTTTGGCCTTACCTTGCTCAAGCAGAATCGGCGGTACAACCTCATAAAGCATGCTCACAACCTGAAATAATTCATCATCGGGCATGTGTTTAAGTGCGAATTCACGTTGTGCAGAATATCGAGGATCTGTTTTTCTGAGAACAGCGTGACCATAGCCTGGGATAACATTCCCTGAGGCCAGTGTATCCCAGACAAATTTCTTAAGCTCCTCCATGGTGGGAACGCCACCACCCAGTTCTTCTTTGACATCCATGATCCAGCGCAATACTTCCTGATTTGCTAAACCGTGAAGTGGTCCGGCTAAACCATTCATACCGGCTGAAAGTGCATAGTAAACATCTGATAGTGTTGAGCCAACGAGATGAGTGGTGTGTGCAGATACGTTACCACCTTCATGATCAGCATGAATGGTTAGATATATACGCATTAATTCGCGAAACATTTTTGTATCAAACCCCAACATATGCGCAAAGTTACCACCCCAGTCCAATGTTGGATCGGCTGGAATTACTTTTCCGTCTTTATATGACCGACGGTATATATAAGCAGCCAGGGCAGGCAGTCTGGCCAGCAGGTTCATGGTATCTTCATACACTGGTTTCCAATAGTCCACTTTATTAATGCCCTTGCGATATTCGGTGGCAAATATTGATTCTGTCTGCTGTGCCACAATACCTGCAGAAAATTGGGTCATGGGATGGGTGTCTTTAGGAAGAGCATCGATGGTTTTATAAACGTGATCGGGAAGGGTACCGCGTTCCTGCCACTCTTTGGTGATCTCAGCGATATTTTCTTCTGTTGGGAGTTCCCCGGTCATGAGGAGATAAAATAGACCTTCTGGTAGCGGTTCTTCACCTTCCGCTGCATGAGGAAGTTTCTCCTGGAGATCAGGAATGGTATAGCCACGGAAACGAATGCCTTCATCTGGATCCAGCGCCGAAGTTTCGGTTATCATAACCTTAACCCCACGCATACCGCCATAAGCTTGAGCGACAGTGACGTCACATAATTTTTTATCGCCATGATTTTTCCGGATATCACCCACTTCTTCACGAAATCGAGGAATGATTTCTTCCAGTTTATTCTTTAATAATGACATATTCAAACTCCCTGTGCTTTTTAATCTTTCAAGAGAATGCCGAAGCAAATTGATTACAAAAGATATTGGTGCTGTTTAGCAATTATTATCCTAAGATTATACTAAAGCAAATATAGTGCCTGTAAACAGTGTTTGCGAAAAATTCTTATTGCCAAATGTAAACTATATTATAATCAGCTATCAATGCAGATTATAGATTTCTTTTGGGAATCCTTTAATTAGTTTGGCCTATGCATTACCAGGAAATTGAGCTGCCTACCCCTTTGAATTCCCGATTAAGAGAACAGCTGGGGAACCAATTCAATAGCTTCACAAAGGCCCTAAAGTCAGCAGCTCCAACTTCTATCAGAACAAATCCAGCCAAACCAACTGATCAGTTTGCTGGCTGTGATCAAATTCCATGGTGTGCCCAGGGAGGATATTTAACGCAACGTCCCCGCTTCACCTCAGATCCACTGTTCCACGCTGGCAGCTATTACGTGCAAGAAGCGTCATCTATGTTTTTATCCCATGTCGTATCACAGGCTCTGGATTTGGACAAGGATTACCGCGTATTGGATATCAGTGCTGCGCCTGGTGGAAAAGCCACGTTACTACAGTCCCTGTTCTCCCCTGACTCCCTTCTGGTTGCCAATGAAGTGATTGGGTCTCGCAATAGCATCCTGCGACACAATATGGCCCGCTGGGGTGGCGATAATTATGTGATCACACAAAGCGATCCCAAATACTTCAAGAAACTTCCCGACTTCTTTGATGTGATTGTGGTTGACGCGCCCTGCTCAGGAGAAGGTCTTATTCGTAAAGATCCTGCCAGTGTCCAGGAATGGTCGGAGAACAATGTGATGCTCTGTGCAGCCAGGCAAAAACGAATTCTCTCTGACGTGCTACCCTCACTAAAACCGGGTGGCATACTCATCTACAGTACCTGCACCTTTTCAACTGCTGAAAATGAAGAGAACGTGCAATGGTTGAGTCAGGAAAAAAGTTTAACCCCGCTCACAATCGAGTTTCCTGAAACATGGGGTATCCATTGTGAAGATGTGCTGAATCCAGGCTATCGATTCTACCCCCATCGCGTAAGGGGTGAAGGGTTCTTTATTGCTGCATTTCTTAAATCAGGTACAGCAGGTGGTTCAGTCCGCAAAAAAAAGAAATTTCGCCCTCCAGCTCGCTCTTCCGAAGACGCCACACTGGATGACAGCCTCTGGCTCGATAATCCTGAACGGTATTTCTTCCTGACACGAGAAAAATATAGAATTGCCATGCCCAAGGTTATCTACTCAGACTACCTGACACTCTCCCGGGCATTGCGCATAACATCTTCGGGTCTCAACATGGGTAAAGTATACCATGCCCGGCTCAAGCCCTCAGCTGAACTGGCACTTAGCCAACACCTTTCATCTGGATGTGCTCGAATTGAGTTATCGCTGGAGCAGGGCCTGGACTATTTGTCTCATAATAGCCTGCGATTGGATAAATCTATCCGAGAGGGATTTGTTCTCGTTTGTTATCAGGGACATGGGCTGGGTTGGATTCATGTGTTAAACAACGGACAGATCCGCAACAAGTATCCCCAAACTTGGAGGATTCTCCAGCGGTATGGTAGACCGGAGACATAATAGTAACTATTACTATTAGCTTGATTACTTCAATTTACTTCTTACTTTCCCACTATTATGGAACCTATTAAGCAACGCTATAGCAAACAACGTGAGACTATTCTGCAAGTGGTTCGGAGTACTCTGGTTCATCCAAATGCAGATTGGATATATAAAGAAACACGAAAACAGATTCCCAATATCAGCCTGGGAACCGTATACCGTAACCTGACCCAACTGGTTGAGAGCGGTCAAATTCTGAAGCTAAAAGATGACGCTCTCGTTCGTTATGATGGTAATATTGACCACCATGATCATTTTCGCTGTACATCCTGCGGGAAATGGTACGATGTTCAACTCCTCGACCCTTCCGCCATAAATGCCTTCAATAAGAATCACAAATTTCGAATTGAATCATTTAATCTGGAATTGGAAGGCGTCTGCGAACACTGTGCTGACTGATAAAGAGTCAGGCTCAAAATTTCAAAAAGAGGCTTTCTCATCATGTGAGAAAGCCTCTTTTTTACCATAAATCTACACAAATTTTCAGAGCTTCAGGCATCAATCCTCCTCGCCAAGAATCCTCTATCATCGCCAAAATAGTAGAAACGCCCGAAACCTTTAGCCCTGTTCGACACGCTCACCGCTTTGATTTAGGAACCAGGCTTCGTGGCCCTGCTACTACGCCCGGCAGGCAAGGAACTTCGAATAATAAATTCAGAAGGTCTATATAGTTCCTAGAGTTTCAAGCGTTCACTGAGAGCTTCCTCAGGACACGCCCAAACACACTAAATAGAAAGAGACTGTCCCTTCGGGACAGCCTCTTGTTGTGTACTGTGTATTGTGTATGCGTTAAAACTGAATGTTGTAACCCTTACTGGCCCATCCCATTATTCCCATTCTGAGGTTCATCACATTCTTAAAACCCTTGTCCAATAGAATTTTTGATGCTGTGGTACTACGATTGCCTGTTGCACAATAAATCAGAATCGGCTGGTTCTTATACCGTTCCAGCTCAGGTAGTCGCCGCTGGATTTCCTGGAGTGGAATTAGAGCGGCATCCTTTAAATTACCTCGGTTGAACTCATTCTTTGTACGAACGTCCAGTAAGAAGGGAGGGTTATCATTGATGAGTTCCCAGGCTTCATCAGCACTAAGTTCACTATAATTGGCCTGACGAAGCTCCACAACATTTATAACCCCACTTTTATCCCCTACCTTGAATTGGTAGCTCCCGGTTTTCTTCATCTTGAAATAGGGTTGATCGTCTGTGTTGTCTTTTATCTTGGAACTGATCTCAAGCTCAGGAATATCCAATTGATATTCTGTCTGTGGGTTTCCCTGGTCATTCAAATGAAACTTTATATAATCGCCACGATATACTGTAAGCTCTTCGGGGTCGCCAGAGACACTCATTGCGAGATGTCGATAGCCCCCTCTTACTTCTCCTGAAACAGCAACTTCTGTTTTACCTGAATCTGCGGTATCCTTTTTATCACAACTGAACATTAATACTCCAATAATAAAAAATATGCTTATAAATTTTGTTTTCTTTGTTTTCATTGTTTCCTCCTGACTTATTGATGAAGCAATATTGCTTTGGTGACATTTTAATTCATATTTTTAGCCAGGATTGAGCATTTCTTTCTATCACTAGTGACCCGCATGGTCTTGTTTTCAATTCCCATGTACGAATTTCACGTAATTTACGATTATTATAATATTTAATAATATTCGTACATTTTCTATTGACTCGTTAATTATTTTTGCGATATTCCATACGTATTTTGACACAATAAACGGGAATCGTACATATTATGCCACATCGAATACTCTCAGAAGTGAAGTTACCAGACTTTAAGGATCGTCCAAAGAAGGAGGGGGACATCCTCCGTACTGCCGAAGATCTATTCATGCAGTTTGGCTATAATAAGGTCACTGTGGAAGAGATTTGCAGGGAAGCCAACGTATCCAAGGTCACCTTCTATAAATACTTCAGTAACAAATTGGCACTCCTGGAAACTTATCTAGAAGAACGTCTCAGGGTGGGGATGGAAACCTTTCATCGAATATCCAATGCTGATGCCAATCTCCAGGAAAAAATGCAGGCCATGGTGGCTATGAAGCAGTCCGCGGTAAGTAAATTCTCACCCGTTTTCCTGAACAGTATTCAGGGGGACGATGAGGATGTCATGGTCCTCATGGCGAAGTGGTCTGAAATGAGCGTAGGTGCCATGAGACAGTTCTTTTCCACGGCCCAGGATCGCGGAGAGATTCATCCAGACTACAATATTGAGTTTCTGCTCCACGTCTGGAATGTCCTGGGGACAGATGCACGATCCAAAGAAGCTGCGGATATCTATGATGGTGACTGGCTCAAGCTCTCAACTGACTTTATGAATTTTCTCTGTTTTGGAACCACAGGACCACCCCTGGAAGCGTAAGATGCGACTCATCACTTCAATATTACTCATCCTTTTACTACGGGGCATGACTCTGGCAGTGCCCTTTCTAGGTGAATTATCCGTGAGCGGTTCAGCGATTGGTACAAAAAATGATGAGATGGTGATGATCACACGCTATTTGCCAGCAATCGAATATCAAAGTTCTCTCTCCCCTAGCTGGGATTATGATCTGGAAGTGCGATATCAGATTCAGTGGGGAGGTCAGCTGGACACTTTGGGGAGTGTTGGTATGATTACTGAGCCCTATCGTGTGGCATTGAACCTCCAATCCATCAATTCAGAATACATCATTGGGTTACAGAAAATCAATTTTGGACCGGCGCGGCTTTTGAGGTCGCTGATGTGGTTTGATTCTGTAAATCCTACTGATCCTTTACAGCTCACCAGTGGTGTCACTGGCATCAGTGCCAAATTCTACTATGAATTTGGATGGTCTTCCCAGGCATGGCTGCTCCTCCCCGCTGACCCTATTGGATGGGAAGGATTTCCAGATAAGGACGGCACATTTGAGACGGGTGGAAGAATCAGTGTCCCCAATGACCTGGGCCAACTTGGAATAAGTACCCATTGGCGAATTGCTGATGCCTCTAGTTTCTCACCTGATGACCCTGATCTATATGAAGGAAGGATCGGTCTGGATGGTTTCTGGGATATGGGGATCGGACTGTGGTTTGAATCTGTATACAAAAACCAACAATTCACTGATAGTCAATTTCTGCAGCAACTCCAGTCCACAGTTGGTGCAGACTATACCTTCTGGGTTGGTAACGGGATTCTCCTCACAACCGAGCATATGCTGATCAACATCTGGGATAGCCCGGTCGTGGAAGATACCAATCGACTGATCAGCACAATTATGACCAGCTACTCGCCAAGCATGTTTGACCAGTTCAGTCTCATGTTATTCATGGACTGGGAAACGGAGACACCCCTGGCATACTTGAGCTGGGGTCAGACCTACGATTCATTTCGATTTACCCTGGGTGCTTTCTATACAGACACCGCTAGTCAGCAGGAATCAAATACAGGTTTTAGTTCAGATTTTTCTGGAAAAGGAATACAACTGACAGTGGCTTACAACCACTAGACAGGAAATTAAACAGGAGTCAAATATGACCGAAGCAAAACTCATTCACACTCATGATCTCGTCAAAGCCTATCCAGTCGCCGATCGTGAGTTTGTAGCACTCAAGAACGTCACCCTGGAGATCGGAAAGGGTGAATTCACTGGATTGGTGGGACCCAGTGGCTCAGGAAAGACAACACTCCTCAATGTGCTTGGATCTTTGGATATCCCCAGTAGTGGTTCCGTTTCAGTGCTTGATCAAAAGATCGAAACGCTGACCCATAAACAGGCAGCCCAACTGAGAAATGAACATATCGGGTTCATCTTCCAGACCTACAATCTCCTACCGGTTTATACGGTGTTCGAGAACATTGAATTCCCACTGTTACTCCTGGGTAAATCAACTGAGGAGCGCAAGTCCATGGTGGCTGATGCAATGGAGTGGGTAGGTCTCACAGATAAAGCTGAAATGCGACCTGCACAGCTTTCAGGTGGAGAATCTCAGCGTGTGGCCATTGCCAGGGCCATGGTTAAAAGACCAGCTCTTGTTCTAGCTGATGAGCCAACGGCCAACCTGGATGCGAAAAATTCACATCGCATCCTCCAGACCATGCAAGAACTGAATGCTGAGCTGGACACAACCTTCCTTTTTGCCACGCACGACGAGAAGGTCATGCAGTATATGAAACGAATCATTTCCCTGGAAGATGGAGAAGTGGTTAAAGACGAAACCAAATGAGGGGGCTAAGATGGTCATCCTGAAATTAGCATATAGAAATTTAAAGGGGGCTGGGATCCGCACATGGTTAAACATATTTGTTCTGTCCATTGCCTTCCTGGCTATCGTTTACTTGAAAGGTATGTACAATGGGATGCAGGATCAAAGCATACGCATCTCTGAAGACACCGACAAGGGTAGCGGTCAATACTGGTGTGAGATCTATGATCCATACGACCCACTATCTCTTCCTGATGCACATGATGTCATCCCTGCCGCTTTCGATCCACTCAGAGAAGCAGGTGTGATGACACCCGTCATGTTCTACCAGGGAGCTATTTATCCCAATAATCGTATGAAGAATGTCATGTTGCGGGGAGCTGATCACGCCCAAACCGTAATGAATATGCCCACCTCTAAAATGAATGTGGAAGCAGATGGCTATTTACCCATCATGCTCGGGCAACGCATGGCAAAGAGCATCAATGTCGAAGAAGGTGATATATTCACCATGCAATGGCGTGATGGCAATGGTGCCTATGATGCACGGGATGCGAAGGTTGTCCACATCATGGTAACCGACAATTCCACCATTGATGTGGGAAGTGTCTGGATGGATCTAGCTTTGCTCCAGGACATTACTCGCCTGGAGAACCAGGCTACCATGATGGTGGTGGATAAATCCTACACCGGTGACCTACCTGAAACCAACTGGTCCTATCACAGTCTGTTTGACCTCACCGCTGATATTAGAAACATGGTTGAGATGAAGAGCAGTGGTGGCAGTATTTTTTATGGTGTGCTCATGGCACTGGCCCTGCTGGCTGTGTTTGATACTCAGGTTCTTTCCATCTGGAGAAGACGTAAAGAGATGGGAACCCTCATGGCCCTTGGTATGACACGTATGACCCTCATCAAGTTGTTCACCCTGGAAGGCAGCATGTACGGCATCTTTGCCGCTATACTGGCTACCCTCTACGGTGCACCCCTCCTTTATTTGAATAACATGAAGGGGCTCACCATGCCTATGGATATTGACAATTTCGGGATGGTGCTTCCACAGACCCTCTACCCTGAATACTCGGTAGCTCTGATTCTGGGCACCATTGCAGTCGTCATGATCACTGTTACCATCACCAGTTTTATCCCAGTACGAAAACTGGCTCGGTTAAAACCAACCGATGCATTGAGGGGGAAGATGTCATGATCAAGTTTCTAATAGCAGGAGTACTTCGGGATCGTTCTCGAAGTCTGTTCCCCATCCTTACAGTCTTCATTGGAACAGCTATTACGGTTCTCATGGCCGGTTATATCGGTGGTGTCATGCCTGATATGATCCGCATGAGCGCTCATCTGGATGCTGGTCATGTCAAGGTCACCTCTCAAGGCTACTTTGAAGACCGTACACAGATGCCCCTGGATATGGCGCTTGAAGATGCTGAAGAGATCATTGTACAACTGGAAGCTCAGTTCCCTGACATGATGTGGAAGGCAAGAACACGCTTTGGTGGCCTTCTTGATATTCCCGATGAAAACGGTGAAACCAGAGCCCAAACTACGGTTTCCGCTCAGGCCGCAGATCTCATTACACCCGGAAGCACTGAATTGGACTATCTGAAGATCAGATCCTCCATCCAAAATGGCTCTCTCCCATCGGACCCATTTGATATTATCATCTCTCAGAGCATGGCTGAATCCTATGGTTTGACTATTGGTGACCATGTCACTCTCATGAGCTCAACCATCAATGGTTCCATGTCCTTTCAGAACTTCAGGGTTGCCGGTACCGTTGTCTTTGGTGTCGCCGCGCTTGACAAGGGTGGTGCAATCTTCACTGATATTGAAGGAGCCCGCATGGCACTGGATATGGAGGGCGGCAGCACAGAAATCCTGGGTTTCTTCAAGGATGATGAATACACGAGTGAACGGGCCCAGGTTGTTACTGACTGGATCAATTCAAACCTCAGTGTTGAAGGAGACACATATTCGCCCATCGCATTCCGCTTTGAAGATGTGAATGAATTCGCTGCAATGATGCAATGGGCAGGTGCTTTCATATTTATCATCTCTGGCGTTTTCATTGCCATCATGTTCATTGTCCTCTGGAATTCAGGATTGATGAACGGTCTCCGTCGATATGGAGAAGTTGGACTGCGTCTGGCCATCGGTGAAGCAAAGGGTCACGTCTATCGCAGTATGCTAGTAGAGTCGACCCTCATTGGGGCCATTGGGACTATCTTTGGAACGATCCTGGGCTTGTTCTTTGTTTACCTGCTCCAGGAGTATGGCGTTGATATCAGTGGTATGGGAATTTCAGATACAGGTAATGGTATCTATTATCCAGATGTCATCCGTGGAAAGATCATTCCTGCCTGTTTCTACATCGGGTTTGTCCCCGGCATCATCGCTCCATTTCTCGGCGCACTGGTGTCAGGGCGTGGTATTTATAAACGGCAGACTGCCTCACTATTCAAGGAATTGGAAACATGATAAAACACAAAACATTGCTTGTAATCTCGTTCATTCTGGTTGCTTTCCAACCGGACCTTGCCATGGCACAGGACTGGCCGGATGGTTTGGAGGTCATGAAACGCATTGACCGTAACATGGTCTCAGAAAATCAGATTGTTGAATCCACTATGATTGTCCATGGCCGCCGCAGCAGTCGAACCATCACTTCCCGGGGATATATGATCAGTGACGAGAAATCGTTCAGCGAATATCTCTCTCCCCCCCGTGAAAAGGGGACGAAAATGCTCAAATTGGAGGATAAACTCTGGATCTATTCACCTGGCACCAATCGGGTCATTCAGATAGCTGGTCACATGTTGAGACAATCCGTCATGGGCTCCGATCTTTCCTATGAGGACTTCACTGAAGCTGAGGAGCTTGAGGAAGCTTATGAATGCACGGTTGTGGCCGAGGAAACTGTGGGTGACAGGGAAACCTATGTGGTAGAGCTCATCGGAAAGAAGGATGATCTCGCTTACGCCAAACGCAAGGTATGGGTGGATTCGCAGCGTTGGGTTGCCCTGAAAGAAGAACGTTATGCACGGAGTGGGAAACTTTTGAAAACCACTGAGATTATTGAAGTGTTCAAGGTTCAAAACAGATGGTATCCCAAGCATATTGTTTTCAAAGACGTTCTGAAAAAGGGTAAGGGAACCGAGTTCATTATCGATTCCATCAAATTTGACCAGGATATTCCTGAACATCTTTTTACGAAAGCTGCTTTAAGGAAATAACCCAACTACAAAAAACGCATGAGCGGATTTACAAAATCAGAGGGTTTGAATGGGAGGAGAATGATTGTGAAAAAGTTACTTGAGAAATATCCTTCAAAGTTATCGACTCGGCTCCTGCTCATAACAGGCCTGTTGATCTTCATCCCCGTCTATACCTATATGCTCACCTATTTCAAGAGTCTGGGTATCGACCCCCAAGAATACAACGGTGTATTGCTTTCCTTTGATGTGGATATATTTCAAGCCTTCATCAAAGAAATAGCAACTGCTGATCACCTCGATGGATTTCTCCGGGTATTTCAACTGAATATCATTTCTATAACTGGTTTTATGACTGCTTTCTTTGCTCTGGGTCTGGTTATCGATAGAGCAATACCTGCAGATTCACGATTGAATCGGTTCACCTTCATCAGCTCTCCCCTGACAATCCTGGTCGCAGTCCTGGACATGATTGCCTCTCTGGTCTTTCTTTTTGCAGGTGAAAATTTGGTCAATATTGGCCAATTGCAGGTGAATATTGTCAGTTCATTCTACTATGGACGAGTTCTGCTGCTATACGCAGTCATTTTGTGGTTTATCGTAGCAGGAATCACCCTCCTGGTAAAGCGGGTGCGTACATAGAACAGAGGCACTATTCTTCGAGAATATTTAAGGCATGAATAAAGAGGCTGTTTCTTTGAAAGAAACAGCCTCTTTGCCATGAGATAGGTGGGTTTTTACTTCAGAAAAAGCATACGCTTATTCTGACTAAAGCCTTCGCCCTCCAAACGATAGATGTACAGGCCCGAACTCACTGGGTTTGCAGCATCATCCAACCCGTTCCAGACAACATGATATTCTCCTTGAGCAAACTCCCCTCCTGCAAGCCTGACAATCTCACGACCAGAAACATCATATATGGTGAGTCGAACGCTTGAGTTAACAGGTATGGAAAAGCTGATAGTGGTTGAAGGATTAAACGGATTTGGAAAATTTTGCTCCAAAGTCCAGGATGATGGCAAAGCTGTCATGCCATAAAGGCCGACAGTGGCATCAACTGTGAAAGTCCTGCTCTCAGAATTAACATTCTCAATTGAATCACTTGCTGTGACCCACCACTGGATGGGTGTGGACCGTGGCAATTCGAGCATGGAGAGCGTAAATGACAGACTATCTCCGACTTCATAAGCGACAAAGAAGTCTGCACCCGTCAAAGTGAGTGTATAATATAGGCTGTCGCCATCTACATCGGAGCTAGGTTCCCAGGAAAATGTCAGACTGGAGTCCATGACAGAAATATCCTGGTTTGGCATGAGAAGAGTGAATGGCTCAGGGGCATCATTTACCGGAAGTATCGTGAAGAATACAAAACCAGTATCGGCCAGTTCACCATCGGTCACAACAAAACTGACGGTATCGCTTCCGTTGTAATTTTGATAGGGAGTGTAGATAATCAGTTGCTGGTCAAGTTGGGCTGTACCATGACGGGCATCGGCTAGGATGGAAAAGCTTAGAGAATCAAGATTCCCATCAGTTCCGCTTATGATGACCGTTTCAAGAGAGTCCTCTATAACTATACCCGATGTATCTTGAGCCAATGGTGGATAATTGACATATCCAACCGACTCATCCACGGTAAAGTGCTGCATATTAGAGCTGATTGTGGAGACAGAATCATTCGCCTGTACCTGCCATTCCAGTAAGGTTCCCCGGGGCATATCCAGTACTGAGATAGTCAGTGTTGTATCAATCCCTGCATCGAGGACCAACTCGAAAATATCTCCAGCAATATTGATGAGATAATATATACCATCACTATCAATATCTTCGGCTGGGTGCCATGCCAATGTTATGAGTGAATCCATAACGATCGCCTCATCAGTTGGTGATATCAAGCCAAACGCCTGCGGCGGATCATTGACTGGCAAGACGGTATAGTCAAACTGAGTGGTATCGGCTAAATTCCCGGCACCATCGTCTGTTACAATAATCGTGATTTGCGCGAGACCATTCCAGTCAGCTTCAGGTGTCAGGGTCAGCGTGGTTCCAACCAAGTCTACGGCAACAGCATCCTGGTCTGAACTGGCTTCATAAACCAGCTCATCCCCATCTTCATCGCTGGCTGAGACTATGACTTCCAGAGGTGCATCCTCAAACGATGCTTGAGGCTCAATTGGATCCATCATAGGCGCTATATTCGGCTCGGCAATGGTGATGGTCACCGTAGCAAAAGCTGAATAGTAGAGTCCATCATAGGCCTGGAAACTGAATGAATCAGTACCGTCATTACCTGCTGGTGGTGTATAGGTCACTGTGGAGTCAGCCAGTTCAAGGCCTCCATCAGTTCCAAAGTCCCAGAGAACGAACATTATATCGTCGTTATCAGCATCATTTCCTTCTAGCAGAAAACTGACCTCCTCATCAACGCCAGTGTTGATGTTCATATCCTCAACGGTTGGTGTACTCCCGGGTTGAATGAGGGTGACATCTCCATTTTCCCAGGCCAGGAAGGGGTAACCGTCATTTACGATTCCAGCCTCTCTATCCATATCCCAGTCATTGTCAGTACCATTAAAATCTTCAACCTCAAAATCCCACGTGGCATAGGTAAAGGTAGAAATCTTATTCATTTGTAGCGTGGTCTTGGCTTCAGCACCATTCCCAGTCGTCTGGGCAGAAGATTCAATATCCCAAAAATTATTGAGGTAGGAACCTGCTATATCAAACCCTACAAATCCCTTGTTGGTTGGATTGTCAGCATCAACATATGTGACTTCCCCTGTAGAATAAGAATTTTCTACCTGACAAGCTGTGCCAACTGACCCGGCAAAGCTTCCAACCTTTTCTGAGTCTCCATTTGTGCGTGTAGCACTTCCACGGCTGTAACTGTTTTTGATATGGGCTGGACTAAAGTGCAGACTTCCAATGAAACCACCCACTCGGTCAGTGCCTTCAGCATTACCCTCTGCGTATGAATTTTGGACAAGTGTAGCACCTTCAGATCTTCCGATCATACCGCCAACATCCTGTGCACCTGACACGCTGCAACGACTTGAGGAGCTATCGATATTTCCATGGTTATATCCTATAAGGCCACCCACTCGGTCGTTCCCGGATACCATTCCACTGGTGTAAACATGGATAAGATTTGAGGCGTTGTTATATCCAATGAGACCCCCCACATAATCAGAGCCTGAGATGTCCACATCAATCAAACTTAAGTAGGAGATGGTGGCACCATCAGTATATCCAAACAATCCCTGATGATCACTTTCCAGGTGCGCCATGGTTAATGCTGAAATTGTATAACCACCGCCGTCATAGGAACCAGTGAATCTCGTCACGCTATTCCCGATAGGTAAAAATCCGGTACCCTCATTCAGGAGTGCTGAACTGGCTGCATCAATGTCAGCGGTTTGAGCAAAAAATTTATCCCAATGATCTGCGTGATCAGAAACCCAGGTAAGATCGTCCATGTCAGCAATCTGGAAGGGATCTAGTTCAGTCCCTGATCCTTCTGGAGGTTCTTCGCTAGCATCAACATTAAGAGTAACAAATATTTCTTCAGAGAATAACTCACCATCAAACAAGACATAACTCAATTCATCAGTTCCAACAAAATCAGGAGTAGGTGTGTAGCTTAGGTTAGCGCCTGCCATGGGGCGGATACTCATCCCAACAATATCATAGGCACCGAAACATCCCTGAACCGTCTGCGAGAAGCTCTCAAAGGCCACTTCAAGCCAGCCTGTACCTTCAGGGTCGAAAGCTGCGATCCAGGCAGGATCACTGTTCACCTGGTCAATTCTAGCCACACCAAATCCAGAAGCGTATCCATCCACTCCCCCAGCCCCTACTGGGTTAGGATAGTATATCTTCAACCACAGCGCCATATCAACAACTGCCAATTTGATGACGCCATCCTCCTTAATGTTTCCAATTCCTTGAGAATAAACACGGTTTTCACCGGCTTCCCCCAGTGTTGTCCAGGGATTAGCTGGGTTTTCTGTGTTCAGGTGCTCCTGGCTTTCGATAACCAGGTCATCCAAGAATATCTCAAGACCATTAATATCATCAACCAGGGCAAGATTTTCGCCAAATACCTGGGACTGAGTTTCTAGGCCTGTTCCATCGCAACCACCTGTACCATGACCATCAGCGTTCCAGTCCAAATTTGTATAGGCGTAAACAGAGACACCGGAATGATCAAATGGATTCGCATCCTGATCAAACATCCAGTAAAGGAGTGAGGCAGGTCCAGCTTCAAGATCGGTGACTTCCCCAGTGACAAGGTCGCCTGCAAGTCCACCAAGTACACCATTTTCTGGAGCTTGAACTATTGGGAAATAGATAGCATCACCTTCATCATCATTGCCATTTAGAACTATGGGATGTGGTCCATCACCAAGAATATCAATGGAAAAGTCATCTGCAAAAGGTGCCGAGTTTTCCTGTCCGTAACCCAGTGCAATAAGTCCCATCATAACTATCATCATCTGACGTAACTGTCTATTCAATGTCATTTTCATTACTCCCCTAAGGATTATTTAACATTCCAAATGGGAAGCTAATCCATGCTTATAGCTGTGAAAGTGTAATGTTTGGTCTGGTGTGGCAGATCACTGGAGACGGTGGAAGGAGGAAAACTGGCAAAATGTGTGAGGTAAATCATTGACCACTTCGTTTCAATATTTAGAACCATGACGCGCCGTATTCTGGAGGCCATAATAATCGAGCAAGGGAAGGTTAGCCTCATGGATTATCTCAGCGTATATTTTCATCAATGGATTTCAATTGAAAGGGAGTGACCTAAATGGGGCTTTTTCGTAAAAAGGAAACAATATGCGACCGTGTCTGGCTTACGGAAGTTCTCAAAATTGAGGATATTCTGGCAAGTATAGACGCTGCTCAGAAGCTGCAACGTACGCCACTGGTGATATATCATTTTTTAGAGACTGGCAGCAAGTTTAAATCCCATTGTAAACACCAGGGCATATCTTTCCATGAACTAAACAGTCCGGGAGAACTGGACACAGCAACCAGCACTGGTTGGTCGTCCAAGACTGATGTCATTTTGTTGAATTCCAGTCGCATTACCCGTAATGATTTCAAGCAAACTCGCAGAAGTGCAAACACCGGTGTTTCGTATTCACTACTTCTGTTAGAACACTATCCCCTGCCTCAACGCGATGAGCTGGTACTAGAGTTTGCAAAAAGCCACAAGGAAATGGGCGTCCCCACAGCATTTGTTTCACTCACAGAGCCGTGGTTAAAAGACCTAATGGGTGACAGAGTATTAGATTTGATGAATAAACTGGATGTTGATGAGAATGAAGTCATGCAGCATCAACTCATCTCAAGCAGTATACGTAAAGCCCAGGATAACCTGGCAAAAAAGGTGGTCAGAGATTTCCCTCAGGACTCAATTGAAACCTGGCTATCTCACAACCTCAAAACTTAGAGCTGATGTTTTGCCAACCAGGACTGGATGTCCTGTAATTCCTGTTGACTGATTTCATGACCCATGGGGTATTCATGATGATCCAACTGAACCGGTAAATCCTCCCAGAAATTCACAATTTGCCGACCAAATTCTATGGGAATAACCTGATCGTTAGTGCCATGTCCAGCAAATACAGGAAGATCTTGCAGAGTTTCTCCATCCTGTAGAAGCTGGCCAATGTTTTCAGTCAAACGGCCACTCATAATCAGCAATGCCTTTATCAGATCAGGCTGAGAGAGAGTAACCATATTGGATATGCTTGCCCCCTGACTGAATCCTGCCAGGATATACTTATCTATAGAAAACCGCGCGTCTGATTGAAGTGCCTGGAGAATTTTGATTACACTGGAGTTGCTTTCCAGCGCTTGCTCTGTATTGAATTTCAAACTACCATCAGCAAACATATCAATATCGAACCAGGAGGCACCACCGTACATGGTCGATCCGGGACCGCGTATACTGAAAATTTGCAAGTTTGCATCAAAAAAAGGGGCCAGCCCCATCAGGTCATATTCATCAGCACCATATCCATGGAGCAAGACCAGGGTACCTTTTAGGTCAACCGCATCAGCCGCAGGTCGAAATAGCAGATTGCTTCCATTAATTGTGAGTTTTTCGATGTTTTCCATCCTAAATCTTTCTCCTGAGGAATCTTAACTAGTCATCCCGAGCGGAGTCGAGGGAGATAAATCTTACGTGTACCGTGTCGCAAGGAAACGCACCTCGACTGAGTTTATACTGAGCGAAGCCGAAGTACTCGGTGTGACGTAAAAAAACAGCTCTATAAAAAACTGGTCACTACTTATTCCTTATCCATGAAGGGATATGGAAATTCAGTTGGCGGAATAAAATTCTCTTTAATAGTCCGCTGTGAAACCCATCGAACCAGATTTGAAACCGATCCAGCCTTGTCGTTGGTTCCAGACGCACGACTTCCACCGAAGGGCTGTTGTCCTACCACTGCTCCCGTGGGTTTGTCATTGATATAGAAATTACCAGCACTGTGTCGTAATTTTTTCAATGCCAATTCAACAGCTGGTCTATCTTTAGACAATACTGCTCCGGTTAAAGCATAAGGACTGGTACTATCCACCAGGTCTAACACATCTTCCCAGCTCTCATCATAAACATAGATGGTCACAACCGGTCCAAAAATCTCTTCTTCCATGGTTTTGAAATGGGGATCAGTAGTGACAATAGTGGTTGGCTCAATAAAGAAACCAACAGAATCATCATAATTTCCACCTGTGATGATTTCAGCATCCTTATGACCCTTGGCATAATCAATATAACCAGTGATATCTGAGAAAGCGGCCGCATCAATAACGGCATTCATGAAATTCCCAAAGTCCTTCACATCGCCCATCTTGATCTTTGCGATTTCCGCAATGTAGCTATCTTTAAATTCAGCCCACATGGAACGAGGCACATATATGCGGGAAGCAGCGGAACACTTCTGCCCTTGAAATTCAAAGGCTCCACGGATGACAGCAGTTCTCAGGACTTCCATATCGGTTGATTCATGACAGACAATAAAGTCTTTGCCACCTGTTTCACCAACTATACGAGGATAGGTCTTATAGTTGGCAATATTGTCACCAACGGTTTTCCACATATTTTGGAATACGGCGGTTGATCCCGTGAAGTGGACACCAGCCAGATGTTCGCTGGCCATGACCTGAGGACCTACAACTGAGCCTTTGCCCGGGATAAAGTTGATTACACCATCTGGCAGACCGGCTTCTTTGAACATTTTCATCAGGAAGTAGCCGGAGTAGACTGAAGATGATGCCGGCTTCCACAATGCAACGTTGCCCATGAGAGCAGGAGCAGTTGGAAGATTACCAGCAATGGAGGTAAAATTGAAAGGTGTTACTGCAAAGACAAATCCTTCTAGTGACCTGTGTTCAACCTGGTTCCACATTCCTTCTGGTGAATATAGAGGCTGCTGTGCGTAGATTTCCTGCAAGTACTGAGCGTTAAAATTAAAAAAGTCAATGAGCTCGCAGGCTGAATCGATCTCAGCTTGAAATGCATTTTTACTCTGGCCCAGCATGGTGGCGGCATTCAGAATGTGACGATAAGGACCTGCCAATAGGATGGCCATGCGTTTGAAGATAGCGACTCTGGATTCCCAGGGCATTACTGACCAGGTCTTCCAGGCAACTTGTGAGGCTTCAATGGCTGCTGCAATTTCTTGCTCTCCAGCCATATGGTATTTCGCCAGGACATGTTGGTGATCATGGGGCATCACATTGGTTGCAGTGACACCGGTGAAGATCTCTTTACCACCAATGATCACAGGAATTTCAACGACCTCTGTACTCATTTTATCCAGCATTTTGTTTAGTTCTGCTCGTTCAGGCGAACCTGGAGCATAATTTAATATGGGCTCATTTACAGCTTTTGGAACAGCAACAATTTTATCGGACATTTTGACCTCCTAAATCAAATGATCGTTTTGAAATATCTCCTGTGGTCTTTGATCAACCGTCTCCCCACGCTATGCAAATAGTACTCCAATCGATCCCACTTGAGGATCAATCATCCTTACTCAAATAAATCTTGTAAAAGAAATCCAGGTCTGCGGGATCGGCGAAGATACCCAGAACCTCCTCCGCATAGCCCTGACCAAGTGGGACATTGGAGCGAACATACAACTCACCTGTCTCTCTTCTGAATACGCCTGATCGAGAAGTTGCCAATTCCTGCCGCAACTCTTTATCAAAGGTTTTTATAAGTGCGGCGATTTCGGTCATGGGTTCAGTCATGTTTCTCATCCCAGCTTTTTGATTTAAGGATTTCTTCTAGCTGAATTAGACTCGCCATTAATGCCTCGGTCTGTGTCCTTAATTCTTCACGAGAGGCACGCGGACCTGTTTTTTCTGGATTTTCTATTTCTGTTAAGAGTGTATCCAGGAATCCCCTGGCTCGACCAATATTGCGAACAACCCTGGCCCCGATTTCCTGGTTGGAAGGGGTATTTTCTAGTTTTTGGGACACTGATTATGTTGGGTAAGTCTAATCGTGAGTAATTCGGGCTCGCATGCGGGCGATAATATCAGCATCTTCCTGTTCTTGATCTTCAAAAGACTTCTCAGGATCTTGATCAGGATCATCAGTAGCATCCTCATCTGGAGCGTCTAGATTTTCGATCTCCGGTTCTTCCTCATCGAAAATCTTACCATCCTTCAGTTTGCTGATTAAACCACTCACTTCAACGTTGAAATCTTCAACGGTCTTTTCCAGTCTTTTCAGGAGTTCATCCATTAAATCCTGGCCATAGACATTATTAATACCATCCAGAAGATCATTAAGCTGACCCTTCAGGAAATTCATCCGGCTTTCGGAATTATCAAAATCAACGGGGGCTTCTACTTCAGTAGTTTCTTGAACTTCTTCTTCGTTCTTATCCGGCATGTCGCACTCCTGTGAATAATTTCCTGGTGATCTTCTCCCTTAATTAATGGGAGGCTTTAAGCTAGACAGAATCCAAGCGTCACGCAAATAAATCATGCGCACAGCTTTTTAATTCCTGGGAGGTCGTCTTAAATAAATGCCCTCTATTTCGATGTGTCCTGCTACCCTGCTCATTTTTTGTTGAGCAGATAAAAGTGAATATTTGAGACCCGTAATCGCATCTCCGTTTTCCTGGAGGCAAAGAAACATCATTGATTTTAGCAAGTCCTCGGCAGAGGCTTTATCATTTCCAATGATCTTGATGTACCCACTCTCGACAAAAGCACTGCTGGGCTCCGAAATATAGAGAACCGGAAAATTATTTGAGCGACGTCGTGGTTTTTTGTTCCAGGGGGTCACCGTGTAATCAACAATAACTTCATGCATGAGTTCGGGTTCGAATTTCACACCTTTGGACCTAAATCGGATCAGAGGAACTCCAAAGGGATTCGTTTCAGGATTGTTGGGCGGTATGGCTGCAAATCCTGCAGGACAAAAAGAAGCACTTATATAATAATAGAGTGTATCCACATTCATATAGGATGCCGGAATATCACAGAACCAGGATTCATCCTGACTATAGAAGCTCACTTCCTGATAGGTCGTACCCTTGTTTGTCCTGATATAGAGTCGTACAAAATCTGGCTCATCCAGATAATGTGGAGTCAGGACCTCAAGCTGTCCTGGAACCCCCTGCAGGAAGTTTTCCGGCGGGATATGATAAATCTCGAACGAATACCCCGCTTGAAATATGCTGGTCAGAAGAATTGCACTGGTGAAAAATTTAGCTATCATGGAATTGAATCCCAGCTGTCGATAGATACTGATACAATTTAAAATTATAGTCATCCACCAATTTCTGAAGCCGCGCAGGACTCACCAGAGATTGGATGTAGTATTGCTCCCGAAGTGCTTCAACTTCTAATCTCCGACTCTCAATATATCGAACACCAGCAATGGCAATGGCTGCATAGCCAGGAATCTGGTAAACCCAGCCCCGGCTCCATGACAGCGCCAGATAGCCGACGCCCCCGACCCCGGTGGCCATTGAGAATACACGACGAGATCGATAGTCCTTCAAGTACCCGGCTTCCCGTTTTTTGTGCGCCTCATATTCCTGCAACACATCTGATTGTCTTAACAATTCAAGCGCTTCAACAAATCCCAGGGCATATTCCCCCCGGTATAGCTGCCAGGACGAATCAGCGAACACTTCCAGTTTGAGACTATGCTTTTGAAATGCCTCAGGAACTTTTAACTCCAGGAGCTTACTGTCAAACTGCTCAAAAGTTGCTGAGGTGTCAGTTTGGGCAATAGCTGTATTCAGAGAAAACCAGCAAAGGACAAGCAGGAAAATTCGGTTCTTATGGTTATGTAGAAACATATTGGGGTGAATTTAGTCTTTTTCTGTCATTTTTCTACTCCTCTTAAACAGTAATTATTTTACCTTGGAGCTACCATTACAATCAATACGCTAAACTTATGTGAAAGCAATACATCATGGATGCTGTGACACTCGGATTTGTTTTGTACCTCATGCTTATTTTGGGGGTGGGATTTTATACTGCTCGATTGACCCGATCCATGCAGGATTTTGCCCTAGGAGGAAACCGTCTCGGTCCCTGGGTAATAGCCTTTTCAGAGCGGGCGTCCGGGGAATCTTCCTGGTTAATTCTTGGCCTGCCCGGAGCTGCCCTGGTGGCAGGTTTACTGGAGCTATGGACGGTAGTGGGCTGCATCTCAGGTATCATCTTTTCCTGGTATTTCATTGCGAGACGACTGCGGGAAGCAAGTGGAAAGTATGCAGCCCTCACCATCCCTGAGCTCTTCGCAAAGCATTTTGATGACGAGCAAGGGTCTGTGAGAATCCTCGCATCATTGATAATTACCTTTTTCTTCACCTTTTATGTGGCTGCCCAATTTTCCGGTGCTGGCAAAGTGTTGAATGTGACTTTTGGTATCACACAGATGCAAGGTATGCTCCTTGGTGCGATTATTATTGTGTTTTATACCCTTATGGGCGGCTTCCTCGCAGTGGCATGGACTGATCTGGCTCAAGGTATCATCATGATAGGTACCCTCGTTATCTTGCCTATCGTCGCCTTTATCGAAATTGGTAGCCTGCCAAATAGTGCATTTGAATTTGATACGGGAACACTGTATAGTGGTAAGGTGGGCATGGCTGCCTTTGCTGCAGCCATTGGCGGACTAAGTTGGGGATTGGGATATATGGGGCAACCTCATCTGGTCACACGCTACATGGCCATAGATAAACCGGCGAACATCAAGATCAGCCGCCGTATTGCCATCTCATGGGCAGTACCTGCCTTTTTCGGCAGCATGTTTATCGGCTTGACCGGATATTTTCTGCTGAATGCTGGTGTGTTGACTTTTGAGGGACAATTACTTTCATCCGTGTCGGCCCTGAATGACCCTGAAAAGCTGATGCCAATCATGGCGCAAAACCTGCTGCACCCCTGGATTGCCGGGATATTTATTTCAGGAGCAATCGCCGCTATGATGTCTACGGCAGATAGCCAGCTACTGGTCTCAACCACAGTACTCACCGAGGATTTAATCGCAAATTACTTCAAGAATTTGGTAAATCGAGTGGACTTGCTCCTTGTTGGTCGTGCGTTGACCATCATTATAGGTCTCCTGGCCTTCATAATGGCCTGGCAATCAACTGACCTGGTCTATGAGATGGTTAGTTATGCCTGGGGTGGATTAGGGGCTTCATTTGGACCGGCACTCCTGCTCACACTCTGGTGGAAGCGCGTCAGTAAGACAGGTGTTATCGCGGGAATGGTTGCTGGCACGCTGTTTACAGTAGTTGATCTTTTCGGAGATTGGGTGACAGCCAGGTTGTCAGCCTTCGTCATCGCCTTTCTGGCAGTCGTGATTTTCTCTTTACTGAAACCTGACAACAGATTGGATTCGGTTTAGGCAAATTATCGGGCATACATTTTCAAGGTTGCGCTAAGCGAATTTGCCAGATCAGTCGCTGCCCGACTAACCATTTCATCTGCCACGGGAGCCAAAGTCTCTCCTTTTTTAGCCAGTCTTGAAGTGGTGCGGCTTAAGGCTCTTCCATCACCTTTATAGACTACCCACTCTGTTTGGAAATCAGAATTTCCTTCGAAAGCTTCACTCCTGACCAGTTTTGCAGTACGGACATCAACAATTCTATAGGATCCCTTGATTACCGCTTTGGTTGTTCTGGTGAAGTGCTTTATTCGGGCCTCCACATCACCATAAATTTTGCGCGTCTTGGTCTTCCCGTCTTTATCTTTATATTTTTCGGTGTCAACTACAACCTTCTTGGTCTGGGTATAAGCGCGGTTAACAGTTTGCACTGGAGTATAGATGATCTGGGTAATTTTGCCGGTGATAATTTCGTGAACACCAAGAATAGCCCCTACCTCCATGGCAGTTTCTTCATTCACCAAGCCACTAAGGCCAAGTTTCTGTTCTTCCAGCACCCGATCAAGTTGATCACGTGCAATTAACTCTAGAAATTCCGTAGCACTGGGATCTTTCATGACTGCAGTAACCATTTGATCAACAACCAATGCTTCCACAGCGCCATATTTCTTTTTCTTTCCAGTGAGATCCTCGAAAGGAAAGACTGCCATTCGTTTTATACCAGCTTCCCGGGTTGTTTCGTAGCGTATGCTGGCATCTTTATAGTCAGGTACAAATTGTAGGGCTCTTTTGAATTCTTTAGCTGCTGCCTTCTGTTTGCTAATGTCCTCTGACCTTGACAGTTCTTCACCTGCCAAATAATGTGATTCTGCGGCTTGTTGTGAAGCGTTCTGCAGATTAAGTGAATAATCGATTATGGGTAACTCAAGCAGTATGGCTGTTTTAGGATGTCTGATGGGAGGCAAAATGCTCACTGCCTCAGCGAGATTAATCAAACTTTTATACTCATGGGTCAGGTCATCATATCTGAACGGATCGCTGCTTTTTTCAAGGGAAGTGATCCGATTATTGTGAACACGGTTGGCCATAAGATAGGCATCCGCCATTAGTAGCTGACTTTTTTCATAATCCTGGTTGATCTGTAGACTACGGGCCAGCATGAAGACTGCGGTATCGTAATCAGCCCTGGCATAGGCTTCACTGGCTCTACGCTCCAGTTTGGCGTACTCGCTAAAAAAAGCACAGGAGGTAAGACTGAGAATTACCACTAAAATTCCGAGTATTCTATTTCGCATGCTGCTAATCATCTCTCATCTCCGCTAAAATGATACTATTCTCAATGTTTCGGGGACAATCTAATCTTAAAAGTAGAGAATATTACCAGTGGATTTCACCAATTTATGATTCAATTTTTATAGCTGCGTGAAAATTCCTTTGGTATTGGCAATATAAATCATTGACATTGGCTCATAGAGTACTATTTTTATCATGATTTTACAGGGACATCGGTCTGGTCGTATTCCCCCGCTTCCGGATTTTAGTTGTCCCTGTTTCTTTTTAACAAAAGGAAACACAAAAAAAAGCGACCTGGGTCGCTTTTTTTATATCCAAAAATATTTACCTGGTTATTTATCTAAAAGAGCGTCTTCATCATCAATAATTTCAAAGACTTCGCCCAATTTTGATATTTTAATAAGTGAGGCAATTTTCTGCTGGGGTTTCACAAGATAGCATTCCCCGCCCTTGATGGTTGCCTGTCTTTTTGCAAACAACAAACCTCCCAGACCGGTACTGTCTACCATGCGGACATTTTCCATATTGATCATAATATTTTTAAATTCAGCTTCAGCTATAGCCATAAAAATATCACGTTTGAAGGCTTTTACCCCTCGAATATCAAAAGTAGTATTCTGAACTCTTACTATAAGCGTATTGTTTTTTATCTCGGTTTCAAATTTCATTTTTTGGGATTCCTGATGAGCACACAATTATAGGGTGCTATTCACACTATTACTTTGTCTCTATGACGTCGAGACCATTTCATCCGTCCTGAAGACTAGAGCGAGAATATATCCGGCATCGTTGATTAGGGCAAGTTCATAACCCCGGGAATCCAAAGAAATTTGATTTGCTTAATTCTATATCCTGTGACTGGTATTTCTATTAATATGAAACCAATGGGAAATCAAATGCGCAGGCTACTAAATTTAATTGGATTTTTGATCAAATTATTGATCCTGCCCCTTATCCTTTTCACCTTTTCTGAGTATTTCACTACTCCTGACATCACCCCCTTCAGTTCCATCTCCAGCACGCTTTTCATTATATTCGGGTTGACCGGCATCATCATTTCAGAGGTATTGATATTGCGGTTTGGTGATGGTCAGATCCACTTCGCTCGCAAGGTCTCCAGACTTGTGGATGTCGGATATTATGCCAGAACGCGCCATCCCTACTTCTGGTTCTTCTCAGTGTTCCAGTATGGAAATCTACTTTATTACACGGGGTACAAGTGGCAGACCCTATTGCTTTCGATGGGACTTTCTCTGCTTTTCCTACTCTATCTGCGATTTGTGCAGGAATATTTTTTAATTCGCTCGCTGGGTGATCAATACCGTGACTACAGAATAGTTACACCGCTCTGCTATTGGAAATTTAAGATTCCCGAAAACCGTCGTGTGGGCTTTCGACCCCAATTGGTGTGGGCATTTGGTATGTTGGTGCTGCGAGTCTGGTATAAAATTAAGATTGAGGGGACAGAACATATTCCCCATGAGAGACCTTTCCTGGTAGTAGCCAACCACGAATCCTACCTGGACCCATTTCTATTTGGAATTTTTATTCCCTATGAGATAAAATTTGTGACGACTGCAGATGTCTTTACCACGCCACTCATGCGTTTCCTATTACGCGGTACCGGTAGCTTTCCCATGAGAAGGCACCGCCAGGATTTGAAATCTATTCGTACCATGATCCGCATGGTCAACAAGGGGCAGATCGTCGGAATCTTTCCCGAGGGTGGCAGATCCATTGACGGCTCGCCGCTTCCTATTCTCAAAGAGACCCTCAAGCTTATTCAAAAATGTAGAGTTCCAATTTTACCGGTTCATCTTGATGGAGCCTATGAAATATGGCCTCGCTGGGCACCAAACCGTCGTCGCGGAAAAGTAACAGCCAGTTTCAAACCTATGATCCAACTTGAGGATCAGGCAGATCTCGCAACCCTGGAGTCCAGAATCCAGGAGGCTATTTTTGCCGCACCAAAAGTTTTCAGGGCTGTCCATAGTACGTCAATGGCCAAAGGCTTGGACAATTTATTTTGGGCCTGTTACAGCTGTAAGGAACACAATTCAATCCGAACTATTTCCAGTGATCAAATCCAGTGCGAGCATTGTCAGCTCCAATGGCAGATCACCAATGATTATCACATGATTGAAACTGGTACCCATAAAAGAATTTCATCCATTGACTGGATTCAGAGGATCAATTCTCACATGCTGGAGCACCGACTCTCCCTGGATGAGCGTGTTATGGGGAGTTCTGATGAAACTGGTTATATCAGCTCACGAGTCGTGCGTTATATCCCTGAGGACGGGACTCAGCTTGACAGCAACTTAAATCTCGTGCTAACGGACCAACGCATGGTTCTGGTTCAGAATGAATCCGTCTTGTATTCCTGGGACTTAACTAGTATCACCATATTCACCATGGACTACTTTAATGCAGTTTCCATCGGAGTTGGCGGGGTGAGACATAAGTTCACCTTACCTGATCATGAAATTACCCTGAAATGGCAAACCTACTTTGATGTTCTCAAAGGCCAGTCTGTCACTTCAGCAACATCATCCAAAGCTTAATTGGACAGGTCTTCCTCTAAATAGCCCTTTTCCCCTTTTCGATCTTCCTTATCTTTGGCGTTATATCTTTAAATGGAAAGGGAAATCGTGAGTAAACCATTACCTGAAATTACTGTCAAGGCCGTTTTTCTTGGAATTTTGTTATCCATGGTTCTTGCCGGAGCAAATGCCTACCTGGGGTTGTTCGCTGGAATGACGGCCTCTGCATCCATTCCTGCTGCTGTAATCAGCATGGGTATTCTGAGTCTATTCAAAAAACATAACATTTTAGAAGACAATATTGTACAGACCGCGGCCTCTGCTGGCGAATCACTGGCTGCTGGCGTGATTTTCACGATTCCGGCACTGTTGCTTATGGGTTACTGGGAGACCTTCAATTACCTGGAAGTCGCCAAAATTGCAGGTGTCGGTGGCTTGATTGGGGTCCTCTTCACCATTCCTCTGAGACGTGCTTTGATTGTGGAAGCAAAACTGGCCTATCCAGAAGGTGTAGCTACTGCAGCTGTCCTGAGAGCTGGCCATGCCAAAGATGATACCTCAGGTGATGAGGTTCAGGGTGGATTACGACTACTCACAATGGCCAGTGTAACAGCTGCCCTCATGAAGTTGGGACAACAAGGCTTTGCATTATGGCATTCGGCCATGGAGGGTGCAGCGCATTTTGGCCGTTCGGTTTTTGGGTTTGGAATGGATCTTTCTCCGGCCTTGATCTCGGTAGGATACATCGTGGGTCGGAATATCAGTATTCTGGTTTTTACGGGTGGATTGATTTCATGGTTCGTAGCTATCCCGATTTATACTGCCATAAATGGGTTTGAGGGTGAAGCCATGGAGGCCGCCAACACAATTTGGGATACAAAGATACGTTATCTGGGAGTGGGAGCAATGGTGGTCGGAGGTATCTGGTCATTAATTAAACTGTTCAAACCGCTGATGGTAGGTATTCAAGCCAGCTTAAAGGCTTACAGTTCTGTCCAGGATGGTGAGGAGCTCAAGCTGGAAGAGCGTGACATCCCGATTAAGTATGTCGGTATTGCCCTCCTGGTACTCATGATTCCCGTCTTCATAATATATAAAGACATTCTTCCCACAGCTGATGTGGCAATTCTGTTAACCATTATCATGATGGTTTTCGGCTTCTTCTTTTCTGCGGTCGCCGCCTATATGGCCGGTGTGGTGGGCTCATCTAACAATCCCATCTCTGGCGTAACCGTTGCCACCGTGCTCTTCGCCTCCTTACTGCTTCTTGCAATTATGGGCTCAGGGAGTTTGCAGGGTGCTGCCGCTGCAATTATGGTAGGGGCTGTTGTCTGTAATGCTGCCGCAATAGGTGGTGACAATCTGCAGGATTTAAAGACAGGTCATATCATTGGTGCAACGCCCTGGAAGCAACAGGTAATGCAAGTTATCGGTGTATTGAGTGCGGCCATCGTTCTGGGTGTTGTACTGGATATATTACATACCGCATATACCATCGGTTCACCCACACTGTCAGCTCCACAGGCAACCCTTATGAAAGCTGTGGCAGAGGGAGTCTTTCAGGGTAACCTACCCTGGGATATGGTAATTATTGGAGCCATCATTGGGGTAATTATCATTGGTCTGGATATTCGACAGGAACATCGTGGTTCTGATTTCAGGATTCCCATTTTAGCCGTTGCCGTTGGTATTTACTTACCTATTTCCCTGACAACCCCAATTTTTATCGGTGGTATGCTTGCACATCTTGGTGACAAAATGGGTGCTACAGACTCCACCAGGAAAAAGGGTCTGCTTTTAGCCGCTGGAATGATCACTGGAGAAGCCATTATGGGTATCCTGGTGGCCCTGCCCATATTCCTGACAGCAGATAAGGACTGGTGGCCAACCTTTAGTGGATTGGGCGCTCTGGGTCCCCTGCTGGTGATTGCAATCATCATCTGGTTCCTCAGCACACTTAGAACCGACAACATGCAACCCGAGGATAATTAATGAAACCTGTAAGAAGAGATTTTCTGCTAGAGCTACCAAAACCTGAGCTCCATTGCCATCTGGATGGTTCGCTCCGGATTGAAACCATTCTTGATCTGGCGCAAAAGGGCAAGATAGAACTACCTGCAACCGATGCGGAGAGTTTGCACAAAGCTGTAGTTGTACAGGGCCGTGTCAAAACGTTGGAAGAATACCTGGATAAATTCCAAATCACACTCTCTGTACTTCAAACCCCTGAGGCTCTGGAACGGGTAGCCTTTGAATTGGCCCAGGATGCTGCTGCTGAGAATGTCCGACATTTAGAGGTTAGATATTCACCCATCCTGCATCTGGAGCAGGGTATGACCCCCATGGAATCACTTGATGCGGTTATCAGAGGACTTAGAACAGCCGAGCATGAATTCAACATCAGCACCGGTGTCATCATTTGTGGAATTCGCAACTTCTCCATAGAATCTTCGATTGAGTTGGCCGAATTGGCAATTGCGTATAAATACCGGGGCGTTGTGGGCTATGATCTGGCTGGCGCTGAGGAAAATTTTCCTGCAAAGGATCACCTGGAAGCCTTCTATCTCATCCGCAATAACAACGTGAATGTGACGCTCCATGCTGGCGAGGCCTATGGCCCCCAATCAATCCACCAGGCCATACACTATTGTGGAGCTAATCGAATTGGACACGGAACCCGCCTGCGCGAAGATGGTGATCTCATGAATTATGTGAATGACCACCGCATTTGTCTGGAAATTTGTCTTACATCAAATTTTCAAACTGGCTCGATTGAGAATATCAAAAGTCATCCGCTCAAATTCTATCACGACTATGGATTACGTATCAGTTTGAATACCGACAATCGCCTGATCAGTGGCGTTTCATTGGTGGATGAGTATATGTTGGCGCATAAAACCTTTAATTTCAACATGTTGGATTTTAAAGACTTTATAATTAGTGGCTTTAAAAGTGCTTTCCTGGAGCATCGTGAAAGGACAAAACTGATTAAGGAAGTGGCGCATACCATTGATGATTATCTGGGAGTGGGTTCCCACAAATATTGAGGATCTAAAATGAACTTTCTATACTTGAATTCGAAGACAATGGGCACCGGGGACGATATTCTCGGTGAACAGTTACTCATCACATTCCTTAAGAAACTGGCTGAATCCAAACATCATATTGATGTTATTGGTTGTGTAAATGGCGCTATCGCATTAACCACTCAACCAGGAGAGGCGCTTGACGCCCTGAAAATATTGGAACTGAAGGGTGCCAAAATTGCTACCTGCGGTACTTGCCTGGATTTTCATGATCGGCGAGACCAGCTATTGATTGGGTCTGTTGGAACTATGGAGCAAACTGTGGAAGTTATGAATCTGGCTGACCGGGTGATTCGCCCCTGTTAGGAGCTAATTAATCTTACGCAGCAAACCCAGAGTAGGAATTTCTTCGATTTCCGTATGACATTTTGAATTACATCCTGCACAGGATACAGGATGATTTTTTGGGGCTTTCCCCAGATCGATAAAATATTTTACCACGGCCCACCCGGCAATTGATAGAGCCACGGTAATCAGTGCCATGTCAATTAGCTCAACCAATTGTACATCCTTCCAAAATAGCCAATCATAAAGGCCAGTCCATAAGCCAGGCTGACTGAATAAAAAATTGAAAACAAAGTATAGGTCCAGGTTCCTGTCTCTCGTTTGATAGCAGCTACTGTTGCCAGACATGGGGTATATAGCAAGGTAAATACGAGGAAGCTCAAAGCTACCAGGGGGGTCATACCAGAGGAGCGTAATCCGCTGATAACCCCTTGATTTTCTTCATCAACATCCTCACCTACTCCAAATAATACGCCATAGGTTGAGACGACTATCTCCTTAGCCACAAAACCGGTGATAAGTGCCACACCTTCACGCCAGGTAAATCCCAACGGGGCTATCAGAGGTTCAAAGACTTTCCCAAGCCTACCTATCCAACGCTTGGAGGTAATCTCACCCAGTTCAGTCTGTTTGAGTAAAAAGAGTTCACTCTTCTCTTGGGATGATATATGTGTCCTTAATGAATCATATTGCGATCTCAGGAACAGAAATGATGCACTGTTCTCAAACGCTATCATTTGTGAATGGTAGTTACTTCTACTCAATTCTACGGATGCGTCATATTTAAGGGTCAGGTCCTGCTGCTGAATTGAATAATTTTGAGTAATCGCTTTCCCTTCACCGGCGTAATCTCTCTCTAAATTTATTTCACGCGGGAAATATCCCAGAGCCCATACCAGGATGGATCCCACCAGGATAACACTACCCATTTTTTGGATAAACAGATAACCTCGTTCCCAGGTGTGAATGGCCAAAGATCTTCCCGTGGGTCGCTGATAAGGAGGTAACTCAAGGACGAAGGGCTTGGACATGCCCTTTAATATTGTTTTACTAAAAAGTTTTCCCGTGGCGATGGCGGCGACAATACCCAGGATGTACATGGAGAATATTACTGTGGCTGCATGATCCGGAAAGAAGGCTCCAGCAACCAATATGTAAACTGGCAGACGGGCAGAACAACTCATGAAGGGATTTATAAGTACAGTGAGAATACGATCACGGCGAGACTCAAGAATACGGGTTCCCATAATTGCGGGAACATTACACCCAAAGCCCATTACCATCGGGATAAACGCCTTTCCATGTAAACCGATGTTATGCATAACACGATCCATTATAAAGGCAACTCGAGCCATGTATCCTGAGTCCTCGAGTATGGCTATAATGAAGAAAAGGATAAAAATGTTTGGGAGGAATACTGCAATGGCACCCACGCCACCAATGATCCCATCAACAATAAGACTGGCAAACATTGTATCTGGTAACAGGGTACTGAAGAAGTTCATCAGTCCCACGACCCCCATATCAATCCACTCCATAGGGAATGACCCCAGATCATAGGTAAGCTTGAACATGAGCCACATTAAAAATGCGAAAATTGGTAGTCCCAACCAGCGATTGGTGAGGACTCGATCAATCTGCCGACTATAGTCCGTCGGATCATTCAAGTTTTCACTGACACATTCGCGTAGGGCTCCCTGGATAAACCCATAGCGCGCATGTGAGATGACGGCTCGACTGGTATCTTTAAACAGACGTTCGATCCGATCTACGGACTCATTGGTCTGATCCAGTATTTGTGACCCATTATCTAGATCACGAACCTCATCGCGGGTTTGTTTATCTGATTCCAGTAGCTTAACAGAAGTCCAGCGATGGCGCCGATTGGAGATATTGTTGGCCTTAACAAGGCTATTAATTCTTTCGATTTCAGTTTCAATATCTCGCGGATAGATAACATCGATTGACCGTGTTTTTTGAGATTTTTCAGTCGCAACCCTGAGGATTTTTTCCTTTAGCAGGTCAAGGCCTTCACCTGTGCGTCCCACAACCGGGACAACAGGAGCACCCAATAGCGTGGCCAGCGTATCTGCATCAATATCAAGTCCCTTTTCCTCAGCCATGTCCATCATGTTGAGTACAATTACCAGGGGTCGACCCAACTCGATGAGCTGAGTAGTCAGGAATAGATTTCTATCCAGGTTGGATGCATCGATGACATCAACCACGACATCAGGTTCATCATCCAGTAAATGCTGCCGAGCAATGGCCTCCTCCGCTGAAAATGCCGCCAACGAATAGGTGCCAGGTAGATCAATTACATCAAATTTGTTATCTGAAAATTTATAATGCCCCGATTTACGCTCAACAGTAACACCAGGCCAATTGCCTACATGTTGACGAGCACCGGTAAGTCCATTAAAAATTGTGGTTTTCCCGCAGTTGGGATTCCCAGCGATGGCGATTTTGAAATTCATATCAGTTTATGCGTTCTACTGCAATTTTTTGGGCATCCATACCGCGCAATGACAGATGATATCCCCTGACGATGAGTTCCAGAGGATCTCGTAAGGGAGCATACTTATCAATCCAGATTTCCGCGTCTTTGGTTAAGCCTAATTCAATCAATCGCTGCCGGAATTGCTCACTGCCACCAATTTCGGTGATTCGCCCCTTCTCACCTGGCTTTAGATCGCTCAGGCGCAAGCCATCTGTTGATTCTGTGGATAAACGGTGTCGTGGTTTTTTAAAATTTAACATCAATGGAGTTGTCCAGTCATAAAAATTATTGCGAGGGCGTTTCAGCTTCAGGATTGGCTTTGAGAGTGTGACAATCGGAGCAGGTACCAAAAATGTGCATTGTATGGTTCGAAGGTACAAAATCATGTTCCTCACAAACGAACAGCTGCTGCGCTTCCATTTCCAGGTTAAAAAACTCAATCACCTTTCCACAGCGTTCACAAATGAGATGATCATGGTGCTCATCTTCCCCTTGGCTACGCTCATAGCGCATGCGACCATCTCCAAAGTCCAATTTGGTCACCAGGTTCTGGTCAACCAGGGTTTCCAGACTGCGGTAAACAGTTGCACGACTCACATTTTTTTGTCGTTGGCGTAACTCCAGGTATATTTCCTCAGCGTCAAAGTGTTCACTGGTTCCATCTAATAATTTCAGTAGCGCAATTCTCTGGGAAGTGGCTTTTAATTCATGCTCGTGTAGTACTTTTTTCAGGGCTTGATTTTCAGCTGCAGACATAATTAAGATATCCTCACGATACGAAAATAAGACTGATTCTCATTTACACAAGTGCAAATAAGTCTCATTTAGGTTTTCAGGACAAGAAAACATCACCCAAGATTATTGGTGGCGATGTGTGTTTAGGGCAGCGTGATATTTATGGAGTTGTGCTAATCTGTGACATCAAGATTGGCAAATTTGGAAATGAGTTTCTTTTTGACATTCCCCTGGAACATAACCGTGACCTTGGCTTCAGGACCGGAGCCTTCCACCTGAAGGATCTTACCCTTCCCAAAGATCTTATGTCCCACCTGCATTCCAGCCTCATATACCCCTGGCTCCCTTTGATTCAAGGTTCCCAGAGCACGCTGCATACCCATGGTTTGCTTCGGCGCGGGCTTGGTGGGTTTCGTTCGGGTCACTTTTACTCCTGGTTTCCGGCGATATTCCTGTCGAGGCAAATCGCTGATGGTTCTAGATGAATACTCAAGTAATTGAGCTGGTATCTCTTCCAGAAAACGAGATGGACGACTGTACATTGTCTCTCCATAACGTTGTCGCATTTGAGCACCACTTAAATATGCACGTTCCATGGCGCGTGTCAAGCCTACATAAAAGAGTCTGCGTTCTTCTTCCAGTGCTTCAGTTTCTTCAATTGAACGCTGTAATGGGAACAATCCATCTTCCATTCCGGTGAGAAATACTACAGGAAATTCCAGCCCCTTAGCGCTATGCAAGGTCATAAGGGTGACCTGCTGCTTGTCCTGATTAAACTTATCAATATCAGTTAGCAATGAGACTTCTTCCATATACCCGGTGAGACTAGGTTCTTCCGCCCGCTGAGCATATTCAGAGATAGCTGAAAGCAGTTCATATATATTGTCAATGCGAACATCACTTTCGGCGGTGGCCTCTGCTTTATACATCTTTACAAAACCGAGCTCATCCACAAACACGCGGGCCCACTCCTCCAGGCTCAATTCCTTTATCAAGTCAGAGTATTTGCTGATAAGTTTGACAAATTCTATGGTTTTGTTATAGGCCCGAGTTGGTATCCCAAATTCCTGAGCACGGGTGGCAGCACTGAAGAGCGAAATACCCTCGTTCATGGCAAATGCCGCTATAGCTTCCTGGCTTGTTTTACCTATCCCCCGTGTGGGTTTGTTGATAACTCTCATAAAGCTGATATTGTCAAGCGGATTCACTATCAGCCGGAAATACCCCAGGATATCTTTTACTTCGAGGCGATCATAGAATTTTGTTCCGCCAATGATCTGATAAGGGATGCCATTTCGTCGAAGTACATCCTCCAGGGGTCGCGATTGCGCATTGGTCCGATACAATAGAGCAATATCCTGAAATCCATGACCTTTCTGACGGCAGACAGACTGAACCTCATCGACAATGAGTCGCCCTTCATCCAATTCATTTCTACCCTCGAGTACTTTGATGATTGCACCGTCTTCACTCTCGGTGAATAACTCTTTGGCAGCCCTTTTCTCATTTTTAGAGACCACGGCAGAGGCTGCACTGAGAATGGTTTTCGTCGAACGATAGTTTTGCTCGAGCTTAAACATTTGAGCACCGGGGAAGTTTTCCTGAAAATCAAGAATATTTCCAATATCTGCCCCGCGCCACCCATAAATAGATTGATCATCATCACCCACGACACACAGGTTTTTGTGCTCATGACTTAAGGCTTCCACAAATAGGAATTGGGCTTTGTTGGTATCCTGATACTCATCCACCATGATATATTTGAACTGATCCTGATACTTTTTAAGGATGTGTGGGTTCTTTTCAAAAAGTTCCAGCGGCTTTAGCAGGAGATCATCAAAATCCATGGCGCTACTCTTTTTCAACTCTGCCTGATACAGTGCATAAATCTGTGCTACGCGGTCATCGAAGGTAGACATTGAGAGATCGGCAGCCTCAGCAGGGAATATCATCTGAGATTTAAACTGCTTGATGTTATAGAATACAGAGTTGGGTTTGACCACATCTGTTGCAATATCAAGATCCTTCAGAATCTTTTTAACTACCTTCTGACCATCTTCATCGTCATAAATGCTGAAGCTCTGTTCATAGCCGATATACAGGGCTTCTCGCCTTAGAATCCGGGCACAGATAGAGTGAAAAGTACCCATGTTCACATGCGATAGGTTTTCGCCAAGGATGCGCTTAATACGCTCACGCATTTCACCGGCAGCTTTATTGGTAAAAGTAACAGAAAGAATTTCGTGGGGGGCGGCTGCACCAGTATGGATCAGGTTTGCTATGCGGTGAGTCAGTACACGGGTCTTACCACTGCCGGCACCTGCAAAAATTAGAACCGGTCCATCCAGGGCTTGGACTGCCGCTTGTTGCTGGGGGTTTAAACCCGCCAGGACATTATTCATCGAGAGGATCTCCGACGTTGATAGCGATTCACTTTATTATTGTGTTCGCGGAGGGTTTTAGAGAAAGCGTGGGCACCGGTTCCATCATTTTTACCGACAAAATACAGGAAATCACTTTGCTCCGGATTAAGACTGGCATGGATGCTCTCCAGACCAGGATTTGCGATGGGACCTGGCGGCAGACCACGATACAGATAACTGTTGTAAGGGTCCCTGATAGAAAAGTGTTTGCGCTGAATGTTTCCATTCCACTCTCCCCTGCGGACCAACATATATATCAGGGTTGGATCGCAACCCAGAAGCATATTCTTTTTAATGCGGTTATGATAAACCGATGCGACCATCCTGCGTTCATCAGATCTACCGGTTTCCTTTTCCACCAGGGAGGCAAAAGTAATTAAATCATGCAGATCGAATCCCAGTGCGCTCGCTTTTTCAAGCATCTCAGGCTGTATACTATCGCGGAAGTGATTCACCAATTTCTTAAGAACTATATACTCACTGCTGTTTTCCAAGAATCGATAGGTCTCTGGGAATAGTGTACCTTCGAGATGCTTAAATCCCGAACCAGCTATAGCCAGAAGGGATGAATCTGTGAGCAAGCCGGACATTTTTAGTGAATCCAGATTCAGCGCTTTTGACAGAAGCCCAATAATTTCATCTGACCGTAGACCTTCAGGAATAGTCACTGTAATTTCAATGGCTCTGGCATGAGCCAGTGCTTCAATGGCTTCCGTGTTACTCAATCCCTGCTTGATAGAATAAGCTCCCGGATAGAAGGCTCTTGTCTTTTGCATTAACTTTGCGGCTGCTTTGAAAGATTCTGCCGAAGAAATAATTCCGGCATCAAAGAGTTGGTCGGCAATTGTACTTAAGGAACTACCCTCGCTGATAACAATATCCACTGACTGACCTTTACTGCTCACGGGTCGTGAATCAAACACCAGATACAGGATAGTGACGGCTGTCAAGCTTAGAATGATCAATATTGTTAACACGTGTCGCAGGATGTTTTTCAAGCGAGAATTCCTTTCTAAAGTCTATCAATATAGAAGGGGTCATTTGGCATGTCAACGTGTGTAAAATTTTAAATAAAGATTGATTTTTATTTGCGCACCTATCAGTCACCATCTATATTCGCCGCGCTATGAGAATGGAAGGCAATAACGACACCAAGCATTGGCTCTCTGAGTTACCTTTCACGAGAACAAATTATTTTCTCTTCATAGCAGGGCTTATTGTCATAATTCTTGGGTATGTTCTTATGGGAACGGGTGAGTTAAATAGCACACAATCATTGACTGTTTCACCCATCGTATTACTTATTGGCTATCTGGTTATCATCCCCATAGCCATCATGTACAAGAAAAAAGACTAAGTCATTTGAAATTTTTGGGATCGTAGTTCAGCTTGGTTAGAACGCCGGCCTGTCAAGCCGGAGGTCGCCGGTTCGATCCCGGTCGGTCCCGCAAAAAGCTCCTGAGTAATCAGGGGCTTTTTTGTTTTTATCACCCACGCTATGAATTGATTTACCGCAGAGAGCGCAAAGACCACTAAGATTATAGTTATTGTACCCGAGCATCTAACCTCTGTCTTCCTGAGCCTGTCGAAGGAGGAAGTACCCACCTTATCGCATAAAATGCCCAGTCCAACGATATCAACAGGGGCTTTTTTGTTTTTATCACTCATGCCATGAATTGATTAACCGCAGAGAGCGCAAAGACCGCTAAGATTATTGATATATGTATCAGAGCATCTATCCCTTGTCTTCCTGAGCCTGCCTGCCTTGACATAGTACATTGTGAGCGTAGCCAGGTCGAGGGATTATGGTCTTAAATCATTGTACGACCAACCAAGTCGAACGATATCAAACTGATTCCAGTATATATCAATAAGTCATAATTTTAGAAATTTTCTCAACCAAAACCCACTATCTAATGACCTTAAGTTACTGATATTTATGAATTGTGATCTATATCTTTCGAGGTGGCATAGGATTTGAGCAATCCTGGGCATGACAACATTTTAATGCAAAATTAGAGGTACTCAATGTTTCGCAAAATGCTACTCCAGGGGATGTTTTTTATACTCATTTTAAACTCGGGCTTTGGCCAATATGAAATTATCAATTCAGATTATCCACACAATAAGGTGCCTTATTTTCCCGTGGTCTTTTCCGTCATGGGCAGCACCAATCCGAACTTAAATCCCTACGTCAACCATAACACCAGCTTTCATATCAGCATTGTTTCCGGACGCGTCAGACATGTTCAGGGCCTACAGGTAGGCGGAATCACAAATGTCGTCACTTCGGATTTCATCGGTTACGATGCCACTGGAATTTATTCAAAAGTTGGTGGGAATTTTTCCGGTTTTCAATCGACTGGAATAATGAGCGATATTGAGGGCAACTACATTGGGATGCAGGAAAGTGGTCTCTATAGCCATGTGGGGAAAAACTTCACGGGAATCCAGGTCTCTGGAGTTCTAAACAGAGTGGATGGAAATTTTACCGGTGCTCAAATCGGTGGGGTGACCAATCACGCCAGGAATGTTCGTTTTATCCAGATTGCCGGTATTCTAAATGAAGCCACCAACGTTGAAGGTATTCAGATTGCCGGCGTGGTGAACCGGGCTGAGCATGTAAAAGGAATCCAGATAGGTGTGATCAATAGGTCTAAATCATTGGATGGTATTGCCATCGGTCTGGTGAATTTATCTGAATCAGGGAGTGTCCATGCTGTAGCCTGGGCTACAGCGCCAGAATCTATTCAATTTGGAGTCAAATTCGCACCCAATGATTACTGGTATACCATGTTAACGCTGGGAAATCTGGGTGGATCAAAGGATGAAAAACCATCGAGAGTTTTTCAGAGTCGTGTGGGAGTACATCTTGATCTCGTCCAGAACTTATACATTGAATTGGATATGGGTGGCGGTAATTCTATTCCAAACAACTTATTCGATTGGGATGATGAAGATAGCTTTCAGGGGGTTCTTGAAGGCAGAGTATCAGTGGGATCTAAAATTGGCAAGCGTATGGCCGTTTATGGGGGTCTCTCTAATACCCGTACAGGCGATGATAACGGTTGGTTCCAGGAAGGGTCAAGCGAATTACAACCGTTTGTGGGATTTCAATTCTAAGTTTCCTTTCGAAACTCATATTCATTGCTTAACAATGGGAGGTTTTCGATCACTTTGACTGATTGAATTCGCTCCCATTATTTTTATGTTATCCAACTTACTATTGGAGTTAACATATGCCTACGTTTCAGAAACTTCTACCACTGGTACTACTGTTCCTTGCTGCCTGTACCTCCACCTCAGTTAAAGATAGATATGACTATTCAAACATGGATAGACCTGTGCGAAAAGCCTATAGTGCGGTGGATAATTTTCTGCTTACCAGCATCAAGCAAGAATATCCAATCGTCATTAATAAATACAGCAAAATTGATACAATTATTATCGACCGGAAAAACAGGCGCATAGAGGTAAATCTTAACCAGGCCTTTGCCACCAGACCATTCAGAGATGAACACACCCAACTCATCCATGCTTCTCTCAGGGAAGCATTGGGTAGAAAGTATGCGAAATATACATTTACTATCAGGGCTGGCGGCCATAGTATTGAGGAATTGATTCCCAACTACTATCGTGGCACTACCAGAAAATTTGACCATTCCCGAATGCCCAAACCTGAGAATAGGTCCTTTCCACTGATCCGTAATCTTAGCAAACCACATCGGGCTACAGCAGGACTTTACAATCGCAATATCGCCCTGTGGCATAGCCATGGCTGGTATTATGAGCAGAAACTGGAGAGATGGGAATGGCAAAGGGCCAGAATCTTTGAGACTGTTGAAGATCTCCTCCCAATGTCCTTCACTGTTCCCTACTTGATTCCCATGTTGGAAAATGCAGGGGCGCAAGTCTTTCTACCCAGGGAACGTGATGTACAAACCAGAGAAATCGTCGTGGACAATGATGCCCCGATTACCCGGAATTCATATCAGGAATATTCCACCAAAGCCAATCCCTGGGAAACAGGCTCAAATTCTGGATTTGCAATCAGCACGCCTCCCTACAATGCAGGATACAACCCATTTACTTCAGGGACATATCGTACGGTTAAAGCGGATACTGCTGAAACCGCAAAAATTAGATGGTTACCAAAAGTCAGTGATTCAGGTAAATATGGTGTCTACATTGCCTATCATTCCTCAGATAGCAGCATCACCGATGCCCACTATACTATTTATCATGCTGGTGGCAAAAGTGAATTCCTGGTAAACCAGCAAATGGGTGGTGGCACCTGGATTTATCTGGGTGAATTCTACTTCAACAATAACCCGGATATGGATATTGAAAGGGTTGAGCTGACGAATTTAAGCCGGGAATCGGGCCAAATAGTATCCGCAGATGGCGTGAGGTTTGGTGGTGGCATGGGTAATGTGGCCCGCAATGGCCAGGTCAGTGGCCGGCCTCGCTTCACCGAAGGTGCCAGATACTATCTTCAATATGCTGGCATGCCTGATACGCTGGTATACAGCTTTAATGATGAGGAGAGTGATTATAAGGATGACTATCAGTGTCGGGGAGAATGGGTCAACTATTTAAAGGGAACCCCATTTGGACCAAATGCAGATAGAGATACCAGGGGTTTACAAATTCCCATTGATTTATCCTTTGCCTTTCATACAGATGCCGGGGTTACCAGAAATGATACTGTAATAGGTACGCTCTCCATTTACAGCACTGCTGACGCCATGGATTCACTCACCTTTCCTGATGGGATGTCACGCATGGCCAATCGGGACTTCGCTGATATTCTGCAAACCCAAATTGTTGAGGATATTCGGAAGCTGTATGATCCAGCCTGGTCAAGACGACCACTGTGGGATAAGGCCTATAGTGAAGCTTATCGCCCCAATGTCCCTTCTGCTCTCCTGGAGCTGCTGTCACACCAGAATTTTCTGGACATGAAGTTTGCCATGGATCCCCGCTTCCGGTTTGATGCGAGTCGATCGATTTATAAATCAATGGTGAAATTTATTGCGGCACAATGGCAAGAGGACTATGTCATACAACCGCTCCCTGTGTCTCACTTCCAGGCCAGTTTTTCTGGACCAGAGCAAATTTATCTGCAATGGGAGCCAGTAACAGATCCCCTTGAAGAAACAGCCACTGCCGACCAGTACATTCTATATACACGTTATGAAGGTGAAGCCTTTGATAATGGGGTTTTGCTAAATGAGGCACATACCACAATCGATTCAATACACCAGGGAGTTATTTACAGCTTCAAGGTCACAGCAGTTAATCCAGGTGGAGAAAGTTTTCCATCTGAGATACTATCCGTGTGCCAGATAAACCCTGATGACGATCCTGTTCTGATTGTTAATGGCTTTGACAGGGTCTCGGCTCCAGCTACCATCGAGACAGCTAAATATCTTGGATTCGCTGATTTTTGGGACGAAGGAGTGCCTGATAAATTCGATTTCAATTACATTGGATCCCAATATGATTTTCTGGCTGTTTCACCCTGGTTGGATGATGATGCACCGGGGCATGGTGCCAGTTGGGGTAACTACGAGACAACCATTATTCCAGGTAATACTTTCGATTTTCCATATGTGCATGGCCAGGCTATCAAAGCTGCGGGGTATTCATTTGTTTCAGCCAGTGATGAAGCTGTAATGGATCAGCAACTCATGTTAACTGACTATGATTATGTTGATTTAATCCTGGGTGAAGAGAAGGAAGTACCTGGGCCAAAACTCAACAGCAAGCGTGAATTTAGGGCCTTCCCCAAAGCACTGCAGAGTGAAATTGAGACCTACTGTGGGAATGGTGGGAATCTATTCATATCAGGTGCCTATGTGGGCAAGGACTTGTTCGATAACCATAACGATTCTCTGGATATGGATTTTGGGATGGATGTTTTAAAATTCAGATTTAGAACTGATCACGCAGTCAAAACAGGCGGAGTGGCTTCCGTAGACTCAAGCTTCTTCCCCAGGGATAATACTATACAGTTCAATACCTCTGTACACCCGAGTATTTATAAAGTTGAATCACCGGATGCCATCGAACCCGTTGATACGCTCTCGACAACCATACTCAGATATTCAGAGAATAATGCCAGTGCTGCGATTGCACATGCAGGCGAAGCCAAGATTGTTGTCTTTGGATTCCCGTTTGAATCAATTGTGAGCAATAAATCCCGGGCTGAAGTAATGCAGGCAGTATTAACTTTCTTTAGAAAATCACATTGAATCCAGAACCTACACCAGCCAGGATATCTAATTTTCTAAAATCGAACGATTTAGAGTTTCGCAGTCACTACTGGAATGACCCTAAAGCTCGCTCCGCCTTTAAAGCTTTTATCCTGGATATTCATGGACTTGATTTTACTACCTGGGAACAAGCCGGGTATTGGGATGCTCGTTATCAACCCTTTTCATTTTTTAAAGATGGGGAGGTGATAGCAAATGTCTGCATATACGCTATGGATGCGATCATTTCCGGCTCCAATACCACCCTGTTGCAGATTTCTGGGGTTGGGACCTCCGAAGCGTATCGGCGTAATGGCCTGAGCAGAGAATTGACAGAACGTGGTATTGAATCTGTAGCAAAAAGCAGGGAGGGTATTTTCCTGTTTGCCGATGAGGAGGCGATCCCCTACTACCAAAAATGTGGATTCACCGCGCTCCAGGAATATCTCGAAATTTTCTATGCAATTCCTACTGACCCTATTCGAGGTGCCCTAAAGCAGAATATTTCGCAGAGTGTTGATCTTGATAAAATCTTTAATTATGCCAGTAATAGAGCCCCCATCTCAGAGATATTTAGTGTTTTGAATGCTGAATTGTTCATGTTTCATGCACTTTACTTTCTCCAGGATCATATCTATGAAATTCCGGAGCTGAAATGTCTGGTCTGCTATAAACGCACCGGGAATTCACTTGATATTTTCGACATCCTTGGCGAGCAAATCCCTGAGTTTGATACTCTGTATCCCTACATTGCCAGGGAAACTGACCACACTGTCAAATTTCATTTTCATACTGACAAAATGGGGTTGAAAAACACTGAGAAGGTGCTTCTGGAGGAACATCATGCCTTTACTCGTGGAAACTTCCCTATCTCAAATCCGATATTTCCTTACACCTCAAGGGCTTAGGTGATATCTGATGGGGTCGAATCCAATTAATCTTATACTCAGGTTTTTGTTAGAACTTGCTGCACTCTACACTTTTGGACTATGGGGCTGGCGACACGGCGAAGGCTGGACTCGAGTCGCATTAGCTATGGGATTAGTCCTACTCATGGTCGCTTTGTGGGGTGTCTTCAATGTACCAGGGGATCCCAGCAGATCTGGTGGTGCTCCAGTTATTATTCCTGGACTTCTGAGGTTACTTATAGAGCTACTATTCTTTGCCCTGGCAAGTTGGGCGCTGTTAAATCTGGGATATAACAATTTGTGGTGGATTTTTGCAACGCTTGTTGGTGTACATTACCTGCTCTCGTACGATAGAATCCAGTGGCTCCTCAAAAACTAATGGAGCTCATTAAGGTGCTAACGCAACTGGGAAAGGATTTGTAAGTGAAAATTTTGTCGCCTAAGAATCTTAGACAAATATCACTCTTGATAAATGTCTTTCTGGCTCTAAATCTTTCCGCACAAATTGATGAGCTGACCTTACCCACGTATAGACTCGAAATTGATACCCTGCACCTTCAGTCATTGAATGATGACCCCTGGACCGAAGAATACTTCCCCGCAGTTTTTAGTTATAATGAATACCAATACGATTGCGAGGTTCGCTACAGAGGTGGGACTTCACGGGAGTTACCAAAAAAAAGTTGGCGCATCAAATTTGAAGATGACTCAAACTATTTTGGCGTGGAGAAGCTCAATCTAAACGCAGAGTACACTGACCGTTCCCTCATGAGAAACTATCTGGCAATGACGCTTTTTCAGGAAATGGAGTATCCGGCTCCAACTACACAGTTTATCAGCTATATCGTTAATGGGCAATACTTCGGAGTACACGTTAGTGTTGAACAGGTCGACGAATTCTTTTTAGAAAGGAACGATCGCCAGGCTTCCACTCTCTACAAAGCAGAGAGAAATGGCGCTAGTATGACTCCCCTGGTGAGATATGAGGATTATTTCAGCTCATGGGAAAAGAGAATCGGTAACCCACTGGATTACACAGACATCCAGCTGCTCTTCAATAAATTTATGTATTGGACCAATGAAGATTTTCTAACGCTTATTGGCACCGAAGTAGATATCGATAATATTCTGAATTATTTTGCCATTGAATTTTTTATTGTGAGCTATGACTGTTTCACGAAAAATTTCTTTCTCTACTATAATCCCGATCTAAATGTTTATGAACTTTTCCCCTGGGATAACGATGCAATTCTGGGCAATGAATTCCGGGGTAATTACCATCCCGAGTATGCCAGCTTTTACCACAATGCACCAATTAGTAACCACATTTTGTTTCAGCGCCTCATGGAAAATGAAACCTGGCGGGATATTTTCTGGAACAAGATCGAGCACATCAGGAACACCGGAGTTTCATTCCTGAATACACAGATAGATACAACCTATGCACGTATCAGAAATGATGTTTATCTCGATACCAACAAAATATGCGAGAACCATGAATTTGATGCAGAGATAATACGACTACATGACTTCCTTGAAGCTCGACAGAGCTTCCTCGAGGGTTTCAGATATTTTGAGAGGAAGACGCTGTATGACATGTATTGTTCATCCACTAACCCCACTGCTGATAACCCACGGGTTCAATTCAATGCAACAGTCTTGGAGCCACAAAACATATCGGTCAGGCTTATCAGGAATTTAAACTTTGATGTATGGGGAGATCATTTCACAACATCCTACCTCCCGCTTTACGATGATGGCAATCATGGTGATTATCTGGCAGGTGATCTTATATATGGGAACTCCATAGATATTAATGGCAGTAGTGATGAGATAATTCCATACTACTTCAAGGCTTCTGGATATGATTACCCCGCCAATGGTGGCTTCTATCTTAACTATATCAATACCAACACCTTTGCTCTTCTTCCTACGGAAGCTGCTCAAAACCTCGATCAGAATTTGCGCATTGGGGACATCTACAATATCGGAAATGATTATTTTGTTGAATTGTGCAATTTGGATTCAAATTCACTCAACCTTTCCTACCATCATTTGCAAGCGGGACCATATTTTCAACATTTTATCCTGCCAGAACATACTGTCCTGGCGCCCAATGATACCTTGATAGTTACAACCAATGAAATCATGTCGAGTGCCATATTTAATCATCATGGGTCACTTGGTAACTTCTATTTCAATATCGACTTGGAAGATTCAATCAAGGTTCTAGCACCAGATCTGAGTCCTGTAATTACCAAAGTTTGTGATGAATTCACCCCATTTACAGCTTCATCCCCACCAATAATTATCAATGAAATCAATTACAATTCATCCGATGAATTTGAAACCGGAGATTGGGTAGAGCTCTATAATCCCAATAATTTTCCGATTGAGCTGAGCTCCTGGATTTTCAAAGATGAAGATGACACGCATACATTCATCATTCCCGAAGCTACAATTATTGAATCAGAAGGGTACCTGGTACTCTGTGGTAATGAATCTTTCTTTCGCACCCTTTTTCCAGAGGTGGAAAATTGGGTGAGTGAGTTTGATTTCGGATTGTCTGGTTGGGGTGAATTGGTGAGGCTGTATAGCGAGACTGGCCTCCTGGTAGATTCAGTTCGCTACGATGACCACGCTCCATGGCCTTCAGCTGCTGATGGAGAGGGATCAACACTGCAACTAATAGATGTTGAAATGGATAATTCCATAGCAGAAAGTTGGGGGGCATCCCACATTTATGGCTCTCCAGGGAGCGAGAATATTGGATTCCTGAATATTGAAGGTCAACAAATATTAGGATTTAAATTGATGCCAAACTATCCCAACCCCTTTAACGCATCAACGGTCATACCCTATTCAATTCAACATTCAGGAATTGTGCGCATTGATATTTTCGATATATCTGGCCGGAGTGTCCAAAACCTGGTCTCAGCGAATCAATCTCCCGGAGAATACAAAATCTTTTTCGACGCGACCGGGCTGAGTAGTGGTGTTTATTTGTGCCGGGTTTTGTTCAATGAAAACTTGATCGGCAACCAGAAGCTGGTTCTCCTACGTTAATCCCGAGACAGGTACACCTCTCTGGTACGAACTATCATATCTACCAAATGCACCAGGCGATAAGACATTATTTATTGAGAAAGTTGAACCTTAAACCAGTAATCGATGTCATTTGAACCCATTGATGAACCTCCAGGACC
>JAERTH010000076.1 GCA_016844955.1 Fidelibacterota bacterium
ATATTGCTGGCGATTTGGATGACAATCCAGATAAGGGCTGTGTTCACTAAAATGTGCTTATGCAGGGGGGAATGTAATGTCTGATCTCAATGAGCTATCCCGGGAACAGCTAATCGGAATGCTGGATGATTTCGCCAAGAATTGGCTGGCTCATGACGGTCTCTGGTTTCAAGCTGTAGAATCCAAATATGGAATGGATCCCGCTATCCACTGTGATACCGAGGCCTGGAAACGCTTCTCTGTCATTGAAGCCAGGCGAATCATGAAGCGGCACAATATTCCACTTAATTCAGGTCTGGATGGGTTGAAGAAGGCGCTGGGGTATCGCCTATATGCCAGACTCAATAAGCAGGTGATAGCTGAGGAAAAAAACGATAGTTTTGTTTTTCAGATGGAGGAGTGTCGCGTCCAGGTGGCGCGGAGGCGACGAGGTTTGCCGGATTTTCCATGCAAGTCTGTTGGTATAGTCGAATACTCAGAATTCGCCAGGACTATTGATCCAGATATAACAACCACTTGTCTTGCCTGTCCACCCGATCCACATCCAGAGCACTATTATTGCTCATGGAAATTCTCAATCGTAGCGCAGGGAAAAGCTATGGGTCATAGATAAAGCAGCAGAGATATTATTTTCCTTGCAAAAGGGGATAAATAAGATCATCTTTAATCAAGAAATAGATATTAATGATAGGGTAATAAAATATGATTCAAATAACACAAGCAGCAGCAGAGAAGATAAAGGTTATTATCGGTCAGCAGGAGCTTTCCTCTGAAGGAGGACTCCGTATTTATGCTAATTCCGGTTCAGGTTGCTGCTCAAATAATTCTTTTGGTATGGCTTTGGAAAACAACCAGCATCCAGAAGACAATGTGTTTGATTCCCAGGGTGTCCGAGTTTTGGTTGACCCTGCCAGCTTTGCACAACTTGAAGGTGCAAGTGTAGAGTACTATAAGGATGACAATACTGAAGGATTTACCATCTTAAAGCCGCAGTCAGGTTCAAGTAAAGGGTGCGGCGGAAACTGTAACTGTGGTGGAAGCTGCAACTGCTGAAATCACAACTCTCCTCGAACAAAACCCCGGCTCATCACCGGGGTTTTTTATTTTAACCCCTTTCGTGTAAAAAAATATCCTGGTACATCAGTGAATGATAGAGTGAGTCAGAGGGTTTTGATCCTCAAAACTGGACAGTTCCATGACAGATAAGTGTTTTCTGCTAATTAAGCCGTGGTAAATGCTGTTAGCCGGATCATTATCACTATCAGCTAGCAGGAAATTTCATTTAACTCAATAAAAACCTTCATTAGGTGGCATTGTTCGCTTTGTTAGTGCCCTGATTGTTCTTACTTTGGTGCAATGAACCACGAAGTAGAGCACCTCGACGACTTCCCATGGATGGGTGGGTTACGGAAAAATCCAATTCAGGTCATGCTAAATGCTGCACCACTGCCCATTCGTTATATGCTCATTAGAGACATTTTGGAAGACACGGCCTCTGATGATTTTCTGGCGTTGCAAAAAAACCTACGGAAGCATCAACCCCGCCGCAAGCTATTCAGTGAGCAATCATCTGAGGGTCTCTGGCCTGTTGAAGGCAAGACCAAAGGCCTCAGTGAACATCAACTACAAACACTTCAACTGCTAAAACAGCTTGAAGTTCTCCATGATTTACTGGAGTTGGGTGTTACCCATAAACAGGAAAAAGCCAAGTTGGGTATGCGTGAGGTTCTGCGCACCCTTGCTGAAAAAAACCTGCCATTGCGCCTCCATCACTTAACCCAAGCTGTATTCATGTCTATCTCTTATGAGCTTGAGGGCAGCCCGATCATTAAAACCCTCATTCGGGACCTGCTCGCTAGGCAGCATTCCGATGGTGGCTGGTCCAGTTTGGTGGATGACCAGGAAAGCTGTATCTGGAGTACCCAGTTTTTTCTATGGGCTATGGGGCATTCCAAAAAATTCAAGGGCAACAGAGTTCTGAAAAAAGGGCTGGTCTATCTTCGGGAGCACAATCTCCAGGATGGCCACAGTAAACTATTACCAGGCATGCAGACCTGGGATACCCTGATCTCAGGAACAAGTGGTCTCAGCGTTTTATCTGGTGGAACCCTGCGCTACCTGGAAACCATGCAGTTATTTGATGACGAAAAACGCGACCGGAAATTAGACAAGCTGATCAATTGGCTGATTAGTGTACAGCTAAAAGATGGTTTATGGCCCACTATTGTTGGTCGTGATAAACGCGGAGATCATGGCGTTACCCTGCGTGTATTAAAAGTATTGAAACATTTTCAAACCCAACGTGTTCTTGAAACACTCAAATATGAATCAGAGTTTGATTCAGATTAGAAAAAGAAACATGAACTATCCTGGAGACATATATGACTGATATAAGCACTTCAACCGCATTTCCTGTAATGCCCCTACGTAATACTGTGCTCTTTCCTCAACAGGTGATCCCTTTGTACATTGGAAGAGAACGCTCCTTAAAGCTACTGCGCGAACTCCCCTCAGGGAAAAAGACCATTGTGGTCGTGGCCCAGCGAGAAGGATCTGTGGAAAATCCTGAAGTAACAGATTTGTTCGAAGTGGGAACCACTGCGTCAGTTATGAAGATTCTGGATATGCCTGATGGAAGCCAGAGCGCCATCGTTCAAGGGGGCGAGCGTGTCCTGATCAAAAACTATTCTCAGACCGATCCCTACTTTAAAGCCAGTATTGAAGGCATTGAAGAAATCTATGATGCCGATCTTGAAACCGATGCAATGTCAGCCAATATCAGAACGCTGTTTCGTGAACTTTCCAAGGTAGCTGACTATATAACTCAGGAGCATATTTCCCTGCTGTCAAATATCCAGCACCCTGCTCGGCTAGTGGATCGTGCGGTTTCAATGATGCAGCTTTCCAATGCAGAGAAGCAGGATATTCTGGAAGAAACAGATGTCACCGAGCGCCTTAAAAAAGCCACTGTCCTGATAAATCGCGAGATCCAACGGCAGGAAATAGGTGAAAAAATCCAGACTGAAGTCCAGGAAGAAATTTCCAAGAGTCAGCGTGAATATTTTCTCCGCGAACAGATGAAGGCCATCAAAAAAGAACTGGGTGAAGATGACCAGACGCTGGAGATCAAGGAGCTTGAAGAAAAAATCTCTCAAGCCGGTATGCCTGAGGAAGCGCTCAAGGTTGCCAACAAAGAAATCGATCGTCTCCAGCGAATTCCCCCATCATCTCCAGAATATACGGTTTCAAGAACCTATCTGGACTGGCTGGTAGAGTTACCCTGGAACAATGAAACTGAAGACCGGGTAGATATTGATGAAGCCCTGAAAATCCTGGATCGAGACCACTATGGTTTGAAACGGGTGAAAAATAGAGTGCTGGAATTTCTGTCGGTTAGAAAACTGAAAATGGAGCAGAGTCCTGATGCACCCATCAAGGGACCCATCCTTTGCTTTCAGGGACCTCCAGGAACCGGTAAAACATCACTGGGCAAATCGATTGCCGACGCTCTGGGTCGTGAATTTATTCGCATTTCACTGGGTGGTGTAAGAGATGAAGCTGAGATTCGTGGACATCGACGGACCTATATTGGTGCCCTACCTGGTCGCATTATTCAGGGTCTGAAAAAGGCCAAAACCAGGAATCCGGTTTTCATGTTGGATGAGGTTGATAAGCTGGGAACCGATTTTCGTGGTGACCCAAGTTCAGCCTTGCTGGAAGTACTGGATCCCGAACAGAACCATTCCTTCAGTGATCATTATCTTGAAGTAACCTTTGACCTCTCAAAAGTCATGTTTATTGCCACGGCCAACTGGCTTGATCCAATTCCTGGACCGCTCCGCGACCGTATGGAAATGATTGACTTCCCCGGTTACATTGAAGAGGAAAAAATTCATATCGCCAAATCTTACCTGATCCCCAAGCAGGTAACCGAACATGCCCTTGAAGAAGAGCAAATCACCTTTATGGATACTGCCATCGGTGAGATAATTGGGCGTTATACATATGAAGCAGGGGTAAGGAATCTGGAGCGTCAGATAGCCAATGTCTGCCGCAAGGTTGCCCGTGAGCGAGCAGAGGGCAATGAAAAGCCCCGCCGTATCACCAAGAGCAGTATCACCAAACTACTGGGACCACCAAGACGGCACAGCGAAATCGCCGAGCGTATGGCCAACTACGGTATAGTAATTGGTCTGGCTTATACTGCTGTGGGTGGAGACATCCTCTTTATCGAAGCCATGAAAATGGAAGGTAAGGGAGGGCTGAAACTCACGGGTAAACTGGGTGAAGTAATGAAGGAATCAGCTCAGGCAGTGTATTCCTATATTCGATCCAATGCTGAACGTTTTGGGGTTGATCCTGATTTTTACAAGAAAATGGATATCCATGTTCATATCCCTGCCGGTGCCGTCCCTAAAGATGGTCCTTCTGCAGGAATTACCCTTTTTACAGCCATGATATCACTGCTTACTGAGCGATTGGTGAAAAGTAATCTGGGTATGACCGGAGAAATCACCTTACGCGGTGCTGTGCTACCAATTGGCGGTATACGTGAAAAGGTCATGGCCGCCAATAGAGCTGGCCTGACTACAGTTATCCTTCCCAAAAAGAATGAAGCTGATCTGGTTGATCTTCCTGATCGTGTGAAGAAGGAGATGGAATTCCAATTCGTAGACAAAATCTGCGATGTCATCGACCTGGCTCTGGAACCTGAGACGGATGAACAAAAAAAGGCCAAAAAAGCCAGGACCAAAACACCCAAGCTTACAGAAGCTTAATTCAGATACAACTGATTTGACGGATAGGGAGTTATACTCTATTCGTCAAGTCAGTGTGCTATAAACGTTGTTTCAAAACAAAATTGAGCTGGAATGAGCCATCATTCCCTATGTACCACCAGAAAATTGGAGGTCTATTCATGCTGTGTCCCAAATGTAAAAGCTACATGAAAACCATTGAGTACAAGGGTGTTGAAATTGATCGTTGTACCCGTTGTTATGGACTGTGGTTTGACAGCTTCGAGTTGGAAGATATCAAGCAACTCTCAGGATCTGAGGTCATTGATATTGGCGACATGGAACTTGGTCAAGAACATGACCAGAAAACCAAAATATTTTGCCCAAAGTGTCGTACCCTCATGATGCCGGCAAGAGATGAACAACAAGCCCATATTCGTTATGAGCGATGCCCTGACTGTCAGGGTGTCTATCTAGATGCAGGTGAGTTTCGTGATTTCAAGCAACTGACCATCCCGGAGTTCTTCAAATCAATTTTTAAGCGGGATTGATTTTTTCCGACACGCGGATAACAATAACACCGGACTTCAGTCCGGTGACAAGGAGTACAATTAGGTGAAGATAAAACCGTTTTAACGGTTTATCATGGAGCACAAAATGTCAGTACACTCAACCACTAGGTTATTAATCCACATCATCTGGGGGACACATAAACGGGAAAAGGTTTTACGTCGATCAATCCGAGTAAACCTTCACAATTGTATTTTAAAATACTGTGGTGAGCATGCCATTACGTTGCTTGTTGGATTCATAAATGCTGAACATGTACATATCCTTGTTGATCTTCAACCCAATCAAAATGTATCTGAAGTCGTAAAACTTATCAAAGGCTCATCATCCCATTGGTTGAACCAGAACGAAGCAATGAAGCGCAAATTTTCCTGGGGACGAGGTTTTGGTGCTTTCTCTGTGAGTGAATCTAATGCACCAGCGGTTATGAAATATATTTCTGAGCAGGAAGATCACCATAGTCGGAAGGCATTCACTGATGAGTTTGAAGAATTCATCTCAAAATACAAAGCCAAATAGTTAAACCGTTGAAACGGTTTTGATGATTGTAAACACATACTCAAACCACCAACTGAGGTTGGTGGTTATAAGAATTATGCTGAAGGAATGCCCATGAACCAAATCATCGAAATTCTTAAAACCCAGATTAATCGACCACGGACTTTACCACTGCTGGGGAGTGGGCTTACCCTGATTGTCCTGGCACTTATAATTGGAATCAATGACAACCCTCCTGGTGTGGGACTAGCCTATCTGGGTTTGATTCTGGTCGCTTTCAGCTGCACCCACCATTGGCGGGAGGCCTCCAGATTTGGGACTTTGTTTGCAGTGGCAGTGATCAGCTTTCCGGTTCTGGTGCTACTCCATAATATCTTTGAAACCATTAATGAAAATGTCGGTCCTATCATTGTGATTACCCAACTGTTCCAGGGCATCTCAGTAATTAGTTTTGTTGGTGCTGTCATGGTGGTTCCCGCTGCTGGAATGGTTGGTCTGTTAGCCGGGCTATTTTACCTCATTAAATCCAAACTCTGATATACAGTTGACCTGATTGCGGTGGTAGGTAAGGAAGCAATGCATTGCGTCCCAACCATCCAAGAAGCCTAAAAGCCCGGCTAACAAAATCCAAGACTCATACGAAATTAAGGCGGTGACTTCGGCGAGCTCAGTCACCAGTTCAATATCCAGATAAAAAAAGACCCGGGCAGTGCCCGGGTCTTTTTAAAGAACATTGGATTAAGATTTAGAAACGAAGTTTCAATCCCATATTCATATAACGTGGTGTTCCCAGGAACACTTCTGCTCTGGAAGCAGAGTGACTGGCACCGCTTGAGAAACCATTGTACTGACTGTTATCAACAGCATCCTGTACATAGGTGGCATCAAGAACATTGAATACATGAGCAAAAACCTGAGCATTCATACCTGCGATCTTTGGCAGATCATAGGTGATATGCAGATCAACTTTTGAGTAGCCAGGGGCATCCCAGACTTGTTCACGATCAGCGTAGGCCAATTCAGCGGCACTTAAGACGCCATCACCTTCACCATTGTCATAGGCTGTTTCCCATGCTTCAATCGAACCTGCTTCTCCATCACCCTCTTCACCATCATCACCAAAATCGTTGATTACACGACTATCGGGACTCCAGTCAGCATAGTTGTTGTCATAAATGCTGAAGAGTGCTTGGACGTTCAAGCCACGGATGGGCATGACAGTAGCTCCAAGGACATATGCTGTCTGCGGCATATCACCAACTTTGAGATCTTTCAGAGCATATCGATATTCACCTAGCAGTTCACCAGCTTCATTCTGGTAATCCCCATCAGCGTCATCAACAAAAGACCAGCTTCCAAAGCTCAAAGATGCATCCAGACGGAGCATTTTGATAGGCTGTACAGATGCTTCAACTTCCAAACCTTTATGGCTCTGGTTTACACCAGTTAAGAAGATAACATCAGTATCACCACTTGAACCCTGGCCGCTTGTGACAGCCTTGGTCAAGTTGCGATCGATCCAATCGGTGTTATAGACGTTGGCAGTAACGGCGAACATTTTGGCTTTGAAGTTTAAGCCTATTTCACCACTCATGAATTTCTCATTTGTAGGATCAGCAGCTACTGTTCCATCATAATAAATCACATTATCCATGATCGGTGGTTTTTCGACATAACCAAAGTTACCAAAGATATTGAAGTTGTCAGCCAGGTGATACATTCCACCACCCTTGACTTGCATAGCTCCAATTGATTCTGATTTGATGACTTCTTGCTCAATTGTGAACATATCCTGATAGGAGTATTTGATGGATGAAAATCCAGCCATACCATAGGCATTAATTGCGCCGGCAGTATAACTGGCCTGGGCAAATCCACCGATCCAGTCAACAGTCGTTTTATTGTGATAATCAATAAAATCACCGAGGCCAACCTTATAGGCATTGCCACCATTTTCGTTTGGATCGCTGTCATCAAGATAGTAGTCGCCACCCATGAGGTCACGAACTTCACGCGTATGTTCGATACCAGCAGTACGCCAGTCGACACCAACCTGCAGTTTGAGCATTTCACTCATGTCAAAGTTCAGTTTGGAAATCAATCCAATAGTGCTCTGACGATTGATGCTATTACGCAGGATACCAACGGACTGGTTGTTACCATCGCCATGAGTTCGGACTAACTCAGTTTTGTCAACATATACGGTATCTTCAGAACCTGAATTCATTTCGACCAGTCTGTTCCAGTCTCTGATCCAGGGGCTATCACCATAATAGTATTTATAATCTTCACCACCCAGGTTGCCATTGGCATCCAGTGTTGGGATCTTGCCATAAGTACCAGTACCACCACCGGAACCACCTGACCAATACAGTACGGATGAGAGTCTCATCTTTTCTGTGAGGTTGAGGTAATGGTTCAAGTTGACCAGAGGTTTATGGAAGAAATTCTCGCGTTCGTTCAGGAAATTAGGGTCGTGACGTTCTTGTGTACCGCCACCAAAGAGACCACCCTCTCCATACATATACCAGTATTGTTCACCCGTATAATCTGAAGAAATGTCAGAAACATTCTGGTTGAACAGACGACCGGCATCTTCACCATCAGCATCTGTAGTGAATTTGTCTACATATGCATCCCAATCAGCATCATCCACACCATCTTTAGCTATTTCTTCAGCAAATTCCTGGTCGTAGGCCATAACATTCTGTTTGTACAGATTCTGACCGTGACGCTGAGGAGCACCGATTGCATATAACTCAAAACGGTTGTCAGCATCGATAGCATAAGCAGCACCAAAATAATATGCCCAGGCATCGGTCCATGTTTTGTCGATGATACCTTCACCAGTTTTGCGGACAATGGTACCACTCAAGGCTACTTTGTCACCCATTAAACCTGTGTTATAGTTAGCAGTGGTTTTCAGGAAGGTTCCTGACCCAAATTCTTGTTTGAAGGAACCGCCAGCTTTTAGAGCAGTAGGATCGGTGATGATATTCATCGTTCCACCAATTGAAGGTGTGGCGAGATTAACAGCACTGAGTCCACGCTGCATCTGGATTGAAGATGTTGCATCACCAACACCATCCCAGTTTGACCAGTAAACCCAACCGTTTTCCATATCATTCTGAGGAACACCATTGATCATCACGGCGACGTTTCTCTGATTGAATCCACGAACATTAATACGGGCATCACCAGCACCACCACCCTGGTTGGTAGCGTATACTGATGGGGTTGTGTTCAGAACCATTGGAATGTCCTGAGAAGCTAAGCGGACTTCAATTTCTTCTTTAGAAACATTTGTATAGGCAACAGGAGTGTTCCTATCAGCACGGGAAGCCAAAACTTCCAGAGCACTCATCTCAAGCGCTTGACTTGTGAGGGCAAAATTCAGGGTAGTAGAAACTCCACTAGCAACCTGAACACTCATTGCAACAGTTTCATAACCGATGACGGATGCAATTACGCTGTAATTTCCAGCTGGAACGCCTTCAATAACAAAAGCACCTGATAAATCGGAAGCTCCACCATAAGGTTGACCCTCGACCATTACATTGGCCCCTGGAAGCGCTTCTCCACTGTTTGCATCTGTTACGGAACCAGTGATCGTACCCTGTGCCAGAGCAAGAGCAGGAACCATTACAGCAATTAGCAATACAGCAAACAAATAACGTTTACTCATCTTCTTGTTTTCCTCCTTTTATTGGACATACGTATTTTGTAATGACTGTGACAGACATCACATCGACAATGAATCTTATGGGGATTATTCCCCAGTAAGAGTTTCATAGATTTCCTAAAATTCTCCATCCATTACGGCGCAAGATAGACTGGCTTATTTTCACAGTCAACCTCCAATTTGTTAGGAATATGTTATACTACAATAGAATGGTAGACGGGCACAACTATTAGGGCTTGACAGTTATCGTCCCCCAATATGTTGTATAGCTGGGGCTTAAGGCTACAATTGCTCTTTTTTCATTCATGATCTTACAGATCCGTAAATTTCTGATTAAAAAATATTATTAACTTTCTGGCTGAACTATAGTGGTGCGTGTGAGGAATATCACCTGCCAATCACGGCCGCATCATCTAACTGCACCTGATCAACTCTAGTGACAATCTGTGAGTAGGAATCAGATATAATGATTGCTTTCCCCTGTTCGAGACCGCTTATTTGAGACATATGTATGAACAACTATGGAAAGACCAATATGAGCAAAACCACAGCTGAATTATTATTACCTGCTGGTAATTTTGACAAATTAAAATATGCCTTCGCCTACGGTGCCGATGCTGTTTATGCTGGCGTGCCTCGCTACTCTCTGCGAACCCGAGAAAATGATTTCAGGAAAGAATCCCTGGTTGAGGCCATCGCCTATACCCATGATCTGGGTAAAAAGCTCTATCTTACTATGAATATCTATGCCCACAATTCCAAGATTAAGGGTTTCATGGATGAAATGGAGCGTATGCTTCAGTTTAAACCAGATGCCATGATTATGTCTGACCCTGGGCTAATCCACCTCGCCCGCAAAGAATTTCCTGAATTGGATATCCATTTGTCCACTCAGGCCAATTGCACTAACTGGGCCAGTGCTGATTTCTGGCGTGATCAGGGTGTCTCTCGAATAATTCTCTCACGCGAACTCAGTTTAAAAGAGATTGCAGAAATTCATGCCAAGGTTCCAGATGTTGAGCTGGAAGCATTTGTCCACGGCGCCATCTGTATTGCATATTCAGGTCGCTGTCTGATTACTAACTATATGAATAACATGGATGCCAATCAGGGAACCTGTACCAACTCCTGTCGTTGGGGCTATAGTTTTGGTAAGAAGTCTGCCAGCCTGCTTGAATTGGAGGGGCAGGAGATTCTCAAGATTGATGCTCCCTATACACCACCTGAGGATGGCTATTTTCTTGAGGAGCCTAAACGCCCGGGCCAGTATTTCGATATGAAGGAAGATGAGCATGGCACCTATATGATGAATGCCAAGGATCTGTGCTCCATCGAACTCATCCAGCAGATGCAGGATGCAGGAATTGTGAGCTATAAGATTGAGGGTCGTACCAAATCAGTCTATTATGCTGCCATGACAGCGCGTTCCTATCGTAAGGCCATTGATGATGTGCTTCAGGATAGACCCTTCGACCATAAAAATCTGGATGATCTGATCGGAATTGCCCATCGGGGTTATATCTCAGGTTTTTATACGAAAAATCCACAGGAGTATGGACAAAATTATGTGGATCCATCCTCACAGGATTTTACCCATCAGAATGCTGGGATGGTTCTTGGTTGGGACGCTTCTGCACAGCTGCTGGAGTTTGAGATCAAGAACCAGATTAGAGTAGGGGATGAGGTTGAGGTGATTTCTCCTGACAATACAGTCGTCGTAAAAGTCGAAGCACTTTTCAATCAGAAGCAACGACCCGTAGATGTTCTCCATGGGGGCACAGGTCTGGGATATATGCCCTTTGATCATGACCCAGGTGAATTCTCGGTTATGCGTAAAATTTTACCTGAACCCCGATCGTAATTGCCTTCCACCAATCCTGGAGAGAATATCCAGGCGCGGATTGACTTCAAGCTACGCTTTCGTCGTACTACGTTTCGAATCCGCGCCTAGAAAATCAGATTCAACGACAGAAACCTCGTATCCTCCAGATACTCATGCATGACAAAAGCATAGTCCACCTGTATAATCTTTTTGTCAATACGCTGCTTGAGCCCAACACCTATACTGGCACTGGCTTTCTCTGCGTTGAATTTGTAACCACCCCTGACCATAAAACGTTGAGCAATGGTGTTTTCCAGGCCCACAAGAATTTGCTCATCATTATCATTATAGTGGACCAGGTCGAGACCAACGCGTGAATGGAAAAAAGGTGAATTGAGCACATCACTTGTTAAGCCAAATTGAAATATCAGTGGCAGGGGATAGGCTTCAGTTTTCTTGTTGGCCGGAACAATTCGATTGGGATATTCCTCTGAGGCATCATAGAACACCAG
>JAERTH010000077.1 GCA_016844955.1 Fidelibacterota bacterium
TTATAGCCGGCATAGATAGGAGATGATCGCGTTGTGAAAATGACCCTGGTAACCAGATACCCAGCTTCTGTTCTTTTTTTACCCTGCTGTTTTTCAGCGCATCTTCTGCCCTTGATAAACGTTTATCCATCTGACGCAATAGCTTGCCGCCAGTAACATCCTTACCACTAAGTCGAGCCATATCCACCTTTGACTTGGCATCATGATCTTTCCTGGGGATGCCGCGCTTTGAGCGTAGTTTCGAATGCTGGTCGGCCAGTTTTCGACGCTGGTTGACTTCACGCTTAAGCTTGCGGTAGACGCGCCTGTGCTCCTCGCGTCCTTTTAAAGCAGTTTTGTGCTCCAGCGCTTCTGCCTCGGCTCCCTGGCTGTAGCCTCCGGGTCTGAGGGTCAGAGCTGGCGGATCAATGAATACACAATGCTGACATAGTCTGTCCAGCATTTTGCGGTCGTGACTCACCAGGATTCCAACACCCCTGTAGTTTAACAACGCTTCCAAAAGAATATCTCGGGCACGGGCATCCACATGATTGGTAGGTTCATCGATGGCCAGAAGGTCAGGGGACTGCCACATGGCGGTGGCAATCTGTGCTCTTTTGCGTTCACCATGTGAAAGCGTATCCCAGCGATCCATCCACTCATATTGCAAGCCCATGGAATCTATGACCTGACTGGCGTCCTTCCCTCTCGTCTCAAACAACACTGGCAAGCTATCGGGCATGTGGTCTGTGCGTTGTTCACAATAGATTGCATCGAGTGGTTTCTGAACATGGCCTGCAGTGGGTTGAATCAATCCAGTGGCCAGTTTGAGTAAGGTCGTCTTGCCAGTCCCATTGGCACCCACCACCCCCGTCCACCCCGGTGTGAGGTGAAGATTAACCTGATCGAACAGACTGGCAGCCGAATCCGGATATTCGAAACTCAGGTTGTTGAGTTTGATAAAGTGCTGATTCATGTTGCACTATTTTCCCTGCTAGATTTCCGCGTTAGCTCTTTCGTCCAGTACCTCATAATGAGTAGCCACCTGGTCCCAACGACTGAGGACCTCTCTGGCAGCCTCTGGAACAAAAGCACGCGTGTAATCCTCCCCCTGGAACTCAATGACGTTGCCAAGGGATTCGAAAGAAATTATTGTGATGAATTCAATCTCATGGTCATGATCTCTACGCAGCACGTCAAATCCCTGATATCCTTGGATTAATCTAGCTTCGATATTGGGAATAACCTGATCTCTGAGAACCATCCAATAAGCCTGAGCATTCTCTGGAGTGGTCCAGCCATGCCAGATCCGTTTTATAGCCACTCTCTCTCCTAAAGTTTAGATATCTGTAAGTTGCCAAACTCAGCGACAGTGACCCGATAAACTTTGCTGTCATTTCCACCATCGTCTGGTCGATTGCCAATATGAACAGCACCAATTTTTTCAACAGCACGTTGAGAGCGTTGATTCTGAACGCCAACCACAAAGAGAACATTTTCAACATATTTAAATGCATGTTCCAGCATAAGGCGTTTCATCTCTCGATTATAGGTGCCCCCCCAATGGGACTGAGCAAGGAAGGTCCAGCCAATTTCAATCTCGCTTTCCCCAGAGCTATACCTGTGAAATCGGGACGACCCAATTATACATTCAGCCACCCTATCTATGGCAACCAGTGCGCCGCCAGACTTCAGAGATTCCTGGAAGAAAGCACCAAAAACGGACGCCTTGTGGCGATCTTTAATAGGATGCTGTTCCCAGATTTTCTGATCCGAGGCCACTTTGTATAAGGCGTCATAATCTGAAGTCAAGAGCGGTCTCAGGTGAACCAGACGGCCTGTGAGAATTGGCTGAGCGTCAAAATGCATGTTCAAATCGTGATCAGCTTCTCATCTGCTTTGATTAGTTCCGTCAATGGTTCTCCCCAATAAATCACTTCCAGACCAAGTGCTTCCAACGAATCCACTACGCCTAGTTGTCCAGCACATGACCTGCACGCTGAAATGTGAATTCCTTCTTCCCTTGCATCATTTATCAGGATTTGAACCCCTTTGTTTTCAGCCACCAATTTCGCAGTAGCTCCCCAGACGATGATAGTGACCTCATCCCACCAGTTTTGTCTCATTGCATTCACTGCGTACATGAAAACCATCTTTTCAGCCGTGATAAGGTCAGCATTGGTCCAGAGTATATTGAGTTTTGATTTCTGTGACATGGTGTTGATCGGTCCTCTCGATTTCGTATTGTCCTACAATATGTGCTTGAAGCTCAATTCTCCCAATAGTGAAGGCAGCAACTCAACAGGCCAGATCCCGGACATTGAGCCTGCCTGTCTGGGCGTAGCTCAGGGAGCGTAGACTGGCCGAATTGTCCGCCTTACTACTTGTGACCTTTTGGCTTCGGCACGCTCAGCCACCGAGAAACGGTATCATCCTCCACCCTTTGATTCTGGGCCTAGAAACATTATACTTAGCCACTTCGACGCACAACACATGGGGATGATCTTTTATTAGAGCAATGTTGCATATTTTAAGACCATATCTGGTTATTCTGGTGGTTCTCACCAGTACGATGGCTTTTTCCTCAATTTCACCTGACACCCTTACTGTAGGGTGGGGAGAAAATGGTTCTGTAATCATTGAGGATTCTACAGAATATGGTTACTGGCGGATGGACTGGATAAACAAAAACCGTGTGATGGTCCTACCTGACACCAATACTAACCTGACTTATGCGGCAGTGCAATCCACTGAACGTCAGGTTCAATTCATCCCCTTCTATGATGAGCTGGAATGGGATACACCCGGGGTTGAAAAATATTGGCACAAAGCAACCATCAGTAACATTCACAATGTTCCTGTTGATCTTTGGTGGTATACCGGCGCTGCTTACTCTGAGTTGTTTGATGAAGATACTTCAGGAGCCGTGAGCATTCATGCAGGTGGCAAAAATCCTCCCTACGGTCGGAGCTATCAATATTATCCCACGGCCTTATATGGTCCCATCCGCCTGATCCCAATTCACCTTAAGGCCAACGAAGTAAAGACATTTATATGGTTTTCTGAGAGACCGGATTATAACAAAAGGTATGAGAGCAGGACGCTAGGTGGTATCCTGCTAAATGATAAGTATATCCAGCAAAAACAAGAAGAGGTGGTGAGTGAAAATTACCGCTTTTTATTCATAATCGGGATCATCACCGCCATTACCCTCTTTTTGTTTATTTATTATGTCATCTACAGAGACATGGCATTTTTTGCATTGGCACTTCTCGCTCTGGGCAGGCTGGTCTTTCTCCTGAACCAGACAGGGATTTTCCTCACAGTATTCATGGGAGCAAGTTCCTCCAAAACGGGGGCTTTTCAGTTCTCCGAATATGTTTTAATCTCGCTCATGGTTTTCACCCATTATTTTTATACTTCTGAATTCCTGATTTTGAAGCAATTTTCCCCGAGGTGGAAGCAAGTCCTACGCTGGGCATCCATAGGAACGGTGGGTATCATTGTTATTGATGGTTCCCTCCGTTTTCTACTTTTACCGCATGCCTTTGGGTTGCACGTGGTGGGGTGGCATCTTATCAATACAAGTATCGCTGCCCTTGCCTGTTTAAATCTCATTATTGGTGCACATCTGACAATTAGAAAGACACCAATGGCAGCTGTTTACCTGTTAGGAAATATTTTCGCCCTGCTAGGAATAGCGCTCTCCACCTTATCGATGAACTTTGACACTTTTAACATTTTTAGAGGTTCAGATAAATGGGGGGTTGCCCTCATGCTGGTGACTTTCTCGGTTGCACTGGCATTGCGCATGCGATCCATGGAAAGCAAAGTAATACGCATCGATGCGGATCTGCAGGCTGCCACAGAGCTGGATGCCATGAAGACTTCATTTTTCACCTCCATCTCCCATGAATTCAGGACACCGCTCACGCTTATTATGAGTCCCCTTGAAAAACTTCATGAGGAGACCTCAGATAAAAGAGTCAAAGGACGATTGGAGCTGATCCTACACAATGCGAAGCGCATGCAAAACTTGATCAACCAGGTCCTGGAATTGGCAAAGGTCCAATCATCAAAAGCCATCCTCAAGGTTACTGAACACAATTTCATCAGGCATATCAAAACAGTTGCAGCAGCACATCAATCGCTGGCAGAGAGTAAAGACATTCACTTCCAAACACATCTTCCCGATGAACCACTGTCACTGTACTATGATCGAGAGATGATGAACAAGATCGTCAATAATCTCCTGTCGAATGCTTTCAAATATTGCTCCGAGACAGGGGAAGTAATCATATCGGTTTCAAAGCAATCAGACAATGTCTCATTAAAAGTTGAGAATAGCAGTGACCCAATCTCACCTGAAGACCAGGAGCGCATCTTTAACCATTTCCAGAGACTTGAAAGCAGTCACCATCAGGTTGAAGGATCAGGGATTGGTCTTTCGCTGGTTCAGGACTACGTCAAACTGCATGGCGGTGAAATAAAGGTTCACAGTCAACCAACAGAGAACATTGCGTTCATCGTTACCCTCCCAATGGGCAGTAAGCATTTCAACTCAGATCAATTCATTGATGAAACTGAGTCACCCACTGAAGTTTCAGATGGATCCATTCCATCGGCCGCCTCATCAGAAGGGAATGATACCGAAGCCAGTCCAGACAAAGAAAAACCCCTTGTGCTCGTTGTCGAAGACAATCAGGACATGCACCAGTTTATTTCAGAAGAGCTTGAGGATATTTATGCAGTGAGTGTGGCCTTCAACGGCCTCCTGGGTCTGGAAGCAGCTAAAGAGACCATTCCCGATTTGATCATTTCTGATGTAATGATGCCCGAGATGGATGGGTTCACATTCCTCGAAAAAACACGATCCGATCCACTCTTGTGTCATATCCCCATTATCATGCTCACAGCGCTTTCCACCGATGAGGCTAAGTTCAAAGGGCTGGAGACGGGAGCCGATGATTATTTACTTAAACCATTCAATACGCGTGAATTGCGCATCAGGGTAGCAAACCTGATTCGGCAACGGGAGCGTCTTCGTGAACGATTCACACTGGATCAGGCACAGGATCTGAAAGACGTGACTGTCAGCTCCATGGATGAAAAATTCCTGCGCTCGATCATGGATAGTATTGAGAGTAATATGGCAGATATGGAATTTGGTGTAAAGCAACTAAGCGAAGAGGTCTTTATGAGTCGCTCCCAGCTCTTCCGCAAACTCTCTGCTCTGACAAATCTCAGCCCCACCGATTTTATAAGGACCCAGCGTTTGAAGCGAGCCGCCAATTTGCTAGAGCAACACTCGGGCAATGTCACCGAGATTGCCTATATGGTAGGTTTCCAGAATCCCGCACATTTTGCCACCAGCTTTAAAAAGCAATACGGAGTCTCCCCCTCCAAGTACAGCCCTGCCTCGTAACGATCCCGGACATTGAGTTTATCGAAATGTCCATCCCATTGGCAACACAGAGGGCTTCGCGGTCTTTCCAAGCGAGGATTCGAAACAAAGTACGCCGAACGCAGTGCTGGCAATCCTCGCCTGGAGTAATCCCAATACTGGACATTGAGCTCGCCGAAATGTCCAATTCCTTGCCCACTACGGAGAGATTACCTCAATCCTTATTGTCATTCGTGAAGACACACTCTGATTCGTTTCCCTGAGGCTCGAGAAACCTCTAAATATTTGACATTTCGGCGAGCTCAATGTCCGGTGGCTGAGCCTATCGAAGCCTCCAGAAAGACAGTCTGAGGAACCCGGAACAACCGGGCCCCCATTGACTGCGTCATTTCCCCCAAGCCCTACTTACTTAACTAGGAGCATTTTCCTGGTGTTCGAAAAAGAACCTGCCTGAATTCGATAGAGATACATCCCTGCCATGATTTGCCGGCCCTGATAGTCCCTCCCATTCCACTGGATAGATTGGTTTCCAGCTGGTTGATTTTCTGAGACCAGTGTTGCTACTTCATGACCCACAATATCATATACAGTTATACGAACCTCTGAGTTTTCAGGAAGATCGTAGGCGATCGTTGTGTTAGGATTGAATGGATTAGGGTAGTTCTGATATAACTCATAATCGTCTGGTACATAATAGTCCACCGTCGATACCATATTACCGCAGCCGACCCCCCAATAGCCCATGTTACCACCATCTGAGCCAGTACCCACACAGGGAGAGTTTGCTGCTAGATAATAATCGAATCCGCCCGCTAGACAGAATCCTGGATCAGATACAATATTGCCATCACCCCAGTTAACGAATTCGGGATTGCCATAGACCCCTTCGACACCATCCTGAATGTCAGAGTGGTCGATGGTCAAACCATCTGTGGAGTCATAAGCGACCAGCTTGATGGCCTGACCTTCATTTCCATATACAATTGAATTCCTGACCACCAGCCCAGAATAGTAATTTGCAATGGCAGAACCGTTATTGTCAGCCACATTACCGGCAAAGGTGACCCCATTCAATTCGACTGTGGAATATCTCACGACCAGCCCGGCACCTGATACTTCAGCATAATTGTCGGTGATACTTAAACTATCTAACCGCAGACCGTCAGCATTCTCAACATAAATGCCACTTCCATACCCTCCCGAATTGTTCTTAATGATCAGGTTTTCAAGGGTTGGCAATGATCCATTCACATGAATACCAACACCTAAGTTGCCTTCATTTCCCGAAACAACACAATGCCGGATCGTGGGTGTCGACCCACCCAGAATATCAATCCCACTATTCGCCCCAGACTCACCACCCAGGGTAAAACCAATGAATTGAGCACTTGAGTCTTCGCCACAATCAAAAATCACCCGCCCGTTGTTTACGATCGTAGTGGATATATAGGACTCATCATCATTAAGCAGAAAGAGGGAACCCATAGTTATGTTTTTACCCTGGAAGTCTATCTCACCTTCACTGTAAGTACCTGGAAATGCAATCAGCGTATCCCCGGAACTCATGAGGTCAAGTGCATACTGAATCGTTCTGAATGGGTTAGCGGGGGATCCAAGAGAGGGACTGTCGCTGCCTATGGGGGCCACATACCATGTGGAACCCGACCATCCCAGGAGACAGCCTATCTCACCCGCCCCCATATTGCTTCCATCAGCGGCTGCACCGATACAGGGTGAATCCTCTTGCAAAGAATACTCAAAGAAGTGCGGGTAGCAGAACAGGGGATCAACATCCAGATTTTCAGTACCTGTCCAGCCACCTGGAATGGCTGAGTAATTGACTTCGATAGTACCACCCATCAATGAATATAGGGAGCCCCAAAGGATACTGTTCTGGATGTCCAGGTTATTTTCTCCAGCAGTGTCCCATGACAACAATTGACCTGATTGAGAGCCCGAATACAGCGTACAGTGATCCATTGCCAGACTGGTTCCGCTGGAGAGATGGCCAAGGAAATTCTGGTTGCGCCCCAAAATGCTATTGCTCATGACCACATCTGCCTGTTCCAGCACCATGAGGGCTTCTTGATCTAAATCGTCAGTCAGTAGGGTGACACTATCAATCTGGATCGTGTTCTCACCCAGGCAGTTAATAATCTGGAGTAAGGGGTGGTTTTCATTCTTATGACTATCCTTTAAAGTCAAACTCTGCAGCGATACCAGGGCTGAATCAATCAGGATGCCCCCTCCATATTCCTCAAAAACAGTTCCACTCAAAGTCAAGCCACTGATATTTACCCGCTGGACACCCTTGGCAATGATGGTTACTTCTGATTTTGAAGCCAGGACGACATCCCTCTGGGAGACACCCTGGATACTCACATGGTCCTTCATCATCAATGGATAATGTTCCAGGCCATTCCAGGTTGACGGGGTAATAAGGCTAGGACTATTTGAATAGATACCCTCCATCAAGGTGATGGTCCGGGGATTCAGTGCATCA
>JAERTH010000078.1 GCA_016844955.1 Fidelibacterota bacterium
ATATTATCCATCCAGTGGCTACAAAGGTAAATGATGGCAGTATTAAAACAGCCATTATTATGTGTGGAAGTGGGAATGGTGCACAAATGACCGCCAATAAATATCCCAATGTAAGGGCTGGTTTGTGCTGGAATGAAGAACAGGCCACGCTTACCCGTCAGCATAACAATGCCAATATATTGTCCTTGCCCGGAAGGTTTATTCCTTTTGAGCAGGCATGGGAAATGGTTCAAATCTTTCTGAATACTGCCTATGAAGGCGGACGCCATGAGCAAAGGGTTCAGAAAATATCCCAAATGATTTAAGAACGCCCAATTAAAACATAGCCGAGATTGAAAATTTCATCCGAGCATAAATCCTTTCTGAAACAATCAGAAATCAAAGGTTTCGACAAAGACCACCGATCCACCATTGCTTTCAATATGTCGAAGTACGATGCAGCAGTGGAAAAGGGTATGGGTTTGTATAAAAACCTTGAACTGGCCAGAGACAGGGCAGGATATTTGAAGTATAAAGTGGTCAGTGAACTGGACAAATACCTCATCGAGTTTGAAGATAATTTTTTGAAAAACGGAGGAAAGGTAATTTGGGCCAGAGATAGTGGTGATGCCATCAAGCAGATTCTGGGAATCGTTAAAAAGCATGGGTTAAAAGCTATGGTTAAATCAAAATCCATGACTACGGAGGAAATTGATTTAAACCAGGCTCTGGAAAAGAATGGTGTGGAAGCCATGGAAACAGATCTGGGTGAGTTTATTGTCCAGCAGGCCAACCAGCGACCTTATCATATTGTGACACCTGCCATGCATATGTCCAAGGAATCCATCGCCGAATTATACCATGAAAAATTTGAGACCCCAAAGGATTTAAGTCCTGAAGAACTCACCTTATACACAAGAAAATTACTCAGGGAAAAATTCACCAAAGCTGATCTTGGTGTTTCAGGAGCTAATTTTCTGTTGGCTGATATGGGTGCGGTTTGTGTTACCGAAAATGAAGGTAATGCCATATTATCCATGTCCTATCCCAAGATACACATCGCCATAGCCGGAATTGAGAAAATCATCCCATCCATGGATGATCTTGATTTATACTGGCCATTGCTGGCTACTCATGGAACCGGTCAGCATGTGACGGTTTACAATTCTATCATTAGCGGACCCAAACAAGAAGGTGAAAAAGACGGTCCTGAGGAAATGTATGTGGTATTACTGGATAATGGCAGATCAAATCTACTGAAGAAAGAGCGTCAGCGCCAGGCTTTGTCTTGTATCCGTTGTGGTGCCTGTTTGAATGCATGTCCTGTTTACAGAAATATTGGTGGCCATACTTATAATACCACCTATAGCGGACCCATTGGCTCTGTCATAAGTCCGCATATGAGCGGTATGAAGAATTTCAAACATTTGAGTTTTGCTTCTTCACTTTGTGGAAAATGTACTACCGTTTGTCCGGTTAAAATACCCTTACATGAATTGTTGTTGGTTAACCGTAACGATGCCATGAAAAAGGGTTACCATACCTTTATGGAAAAGAAAAGCATACGGATAGCTACCAAAGGATTGTCCTCAAGAAGTATGATGGATATGCTAAGTGGTAAAACCAAGAATAAGATGACCAAACTGGCGGTCAAAAAAATGTGGGGACCACGTCGTGAGCTTCCTGAGATGGCAGAAAAGTCTTTTAGTCAGCTTTGGAAGGAACAGCAGGATGAGGCTTCTGGCGAAGCATAGGATTTCTTTTCCCTATATTTCTTTTTAAAACCAATCAGCAGGAGCTTCGATTGAGTGTTTCCCTCAAGCCGGGAAGGCTTCCCGATGAATCGGGATAAAAAACAATAAGTCATCGGATGAATCTCTACATCGGATGGCTTAGGAAGACTATTTAAAAAGCTCTGCCAAATACTCCTGCAGATCTTCACCTCTAAGGTTTCTTTCGATGATAATTCCTTCAGGATTGATTAGAATATTCTGAGGAATGGATTGGATACCATATAATTTACCGGCGGCATTACCCCAGCCTTCAAGGTCTGAAACATGACCCCATGCCAGTTGATCATCAGCAATGGCCTGAAGCCATTTGTCATGGCTTTTGTCGAAGGAAACGCCAAATACATCAAAACCTTTGTCGTGGTATTTTTCATAGGCAGCCACCACATTGGGATTTTCAGCACGACAGGGCGAACACCAGGATGCCCAAAAATCAACCAATACATATTTTCCTTTTACAGCCTCGGACAAAACCACAGGATTTCCTGCTGTATCGTTTTGGGTAAAATCAACAAAAGGCTGACCGATGGCTACACTTTGTAAGATGGCAATGCGTTTGTTCAGCCATTCCACATCTGAACTGGTTGCAATGGATGCATCCAGTACATTGGCCACAGATTCGAGCTCTACCAGTTCAAACATATAAGAGTTGGCTTTGATAATATAAGCGCTTACCACTGAGTTCGTATGTTTTTTGGCAAAGTTCAGCATGAAGCTTTTCTTTTCTGCATCCAACACCTCATATTGGGCATCCAGTTCCTTTATTTTCTCCTGGTCGTCATCAGTTTTCGCCTGACGGTACTGTTGATATAGTTCACTTAATTTATTGTCGATAGCCATGATGGATTGATTGAATTCATCCAACAAAGCATGGGCATTGGATCCGGTAACTGTTGGCTGGCTTTGTTTCAATAAACTAATGTTCACAATATTGGTTCCTATGTCTGCAAAGAAGGGAGACCCGCCTTGCTGATCCTTCATGGTGATATAATAAAACTCAGGGAATTCAAGAAAACCGCTAAATGTGGCTTTTCCTTCTATCAACTCAGCCGAATCAACGACCTCCATTTTACCATTGTTATATTGCTCGAGATATACGAGGACATTATCCATATTTTCTATGGTTACCTCTGCGGTAAAATTATCCTGACTTTTTGGAGTTGTTGTACATGAAAAAGTTGCCCAGGCCAGAACAACAACTAATAAGGAAGAAAGAATTCTTTTCATAGCTATAAGTATTATAAAAGATGAAGTGCAAAACTAATGATCCATAAGGATCAGCACCTGTTTTTAACAAATATTTTAATTTGTGGGAAGCAAAGAGTACTGAAACTGTGGTGATTTATGTTTTTCTGCTACCAAAAATCAATACCAGTATCATAATCACCGCTGTGGAAAGTAAACTGCTTAGTAATACAGCCAGCAAGGTTTGTACGCCATCTGTGAAACTCAACACCTCCAGGTAAAAGAGAAGTAAATGATGTGAAAAAACCAAAACAAAGGTGTATTTCAAAAAGCCCATAAATCCTACCCTTGAAATCATAGGGCTTTCCCTTTCAGAAAAATCGAGGTTTTTAAAGAACAATTGAATGACGGAAGGCCGCATAAATGCCAGAAGCACACTTGCCGAAGCATGTAAACCCAGGGTGTTTCCAAAATAATCCATGCATAAGCCTGTGGTAAAACCAAGCAGCAGCAGCAGGCTTTTGTTAATATGGACGGGCAATACCAATAGAAACAAAACATAAACATAGGGATTCAGATATCCCCCCAGGTTCATGTGATTTAGTGCCAGCACCTGCAAGGCCATAATCAATAGGAAATAGATGCTATGTTTAATGGTATTACTCATTTGAACCTTGCTCGGGATTTAAAAGTTGTTGCTGTTCTTCCTTATGCTGATTTTTGATGATATAGACATGACCAAGGCGGTTGAATTCAGTACTGAATTTCAAAGTAGCCTCCTCCAGGCCCTTGCTGGCACTTTTTTGATGATCGATAATGGTACCAATCATAATATCCTTAGGAAAGATCAAAGAATTGCCACTGCTTAGGATGGTGTCCCCTTCAACGAGCTGGATATGGGAGGGTATGTCAATAACCATTCCGGTGGTATGGTCGCGTGTTTTCCATGCCACATTTACCAGGTGTTGGTTTTTTTTGATGCGGGCACTAATGATGGCATTTTGGTGCAGTAATGACATAATCAGCGCATAATTATCAGAAACACCAATGACAATTCCGGCAATTCCGGTTCCGGAAATCACGCCCATTTCCTTTTCTACACCGGCCAGCTTTCCCTTGTTTATGGTAATGAAGTTGTTCCGCCTGTGCACCGTATTGCTTACCACATCTGCAGCCACATACTGATAGAGGGTATCATGTATACCCACCACACTATCCTGATCCGAAACAACAACGCTTTGTTGGCTTCTTAATCTTGCATTTTCCTCCACCAAAGCTTCATTTTCAGCCCTTAGATAGAAGTAATCAACAATGGCGTCATAGGAGGAAAACACCATACCACGAAAATCACTTACAGTGTTAAAAGACAGAGATTTATGATAAGAATAACTATTGAATAATAAGCTAAGTGATACCAATTGAAGGACCACAAATATGACAAAAAACTGATTCTTTTTTAGGAAAAGAAAAAGATTACGCATTCCAGCTTATGAATTGGTTCTGGTTTCTATACTCTATTTGATAAGGAAGGTAAACTTATCAAAATTCTTCAGTGCAATACCGGTTCCTCTGGCCACAGCACGTAATGGATCTTCTGCCACGTGAACCGACAGCTTGGTTTTGTTGTGGAGCCTTTTGTCGAGGCCCCGGATCATTGAACCACCACCGGCCAGATAGATACCTGTTCTGTAAATGTCTGCAGAAAGCTCCGGAGGTGTATTTTCCAATGCATTCAAAACAGCAGCTTCAATTTTGGAAATGGACTTGTCGAGACAACTGGCAATTTCCTGATAATTTACCTTAATTTCTTTTGGGATGCCGGTAAGCATATCACGACCATGAACAGCATAGTTATCCGGTGGGTTTTCCAAATCATTAACAGCTGCTCCCACTTCAATTTTGATGCGCTCAGCCGTACGTTCACCGATGTTGATATTATGATGCTTGCGCATATACTCTTCAATATCAGAGTTAAAGTCATCTCCGGCAATTCTGATGGAAGTATTGTTAACAATACCACCCAAGGCAATAACCGCAATTTCACTGGTACCCCCTCCAATATCGATGATCATATTACCCGTGGGTTCCAGCACGTCAATACCAATTCCAATGGCCGCGGCCATGGGCTCATGAATAAGTCTGATCTCCTTGGCACCTGCCTGCTCACATGAATCCTTTACGGCACGTTCTTCCACTTCAGTAATACCCGAAGGGATACAAACCACCATACGCAAAGCGGGAGGGAAGAGATTGGATTTGATACCAATCATCTTGATCATCTCACGGATCATATATTCTGCAGATTGGAAGTCTGCAATAACCCCGTCGCGCAAAGGCCTGATGGTTTTAATATTTTCATGGGTTTTACCATGCATCATCATGGCCTTCTTTCCAACAGCTATAATTTTACCCGTATTCCTTTCCAGGGCAACAATGGAGGGCTCATCAAC
>JAERTH010000079.1 GCA_016844955.1 Fidelibacterota bacterium
AGAACTACGAAAAAACTGTTTTTGCTGTGAGCATCCATACCTATATACTTCATAATGCAGCGTCTCCTTCTCTGGCTGATTAATGTTTGGTAAACCAAAATTAACCAGGGAGGGCGCTGCTTTTTCATATATTGTCTTCGCGAAGGAACGCATCGCCCGACGCGGCGATCCTCATATGAAAGTGATGTTTACCATTAGTAATGCACTTTTTTACAACGAAGTAAACGAAAGTGACGAAGTAAAGCATTTTTGGTTCGTTTGATTCGTGGATTCATTGTAAAAAAGACTATAACAACTCAACCCACTCCGTCTTCGCTAGAAGGGCATCGCCCGACGCGGCGATCTCCATATGAAGGCAGTTTTCACATCTAATCAGGCGCCCAACCAATAGTGTTTTAACCTAAGAAGGCAGTGATATTTTCCCAGAGGTTCAGAACGATCAAAGCACTGCAAAACAGTACCAGGATCAGAATGATCAGCGAGCCGGTGCGACTGGTTTTTGTTGTTTTTTCTTCCAAAACTCCATCACCCATTTTCTTAGATTACTATATGCATCCATTGATGGCTTGAGCGGGCATAAAAATTTACACCACGGCCGTTTGACAAAAAGAGATGTGATTAAAACTATTCCCAGGATGGCGAATTGATAGTTCGAACCGGTCAAGGAAAACAAGGTTCCAAAGACTTCAAAACTTGTCAGTCCAGGGTTTCTAAAATAGAGCGCCAACAGGATAGCGCTAAGGGTCAGGCTACGCTGAATCCATTTTAGGATATCAGAGTATCCTCCCATAGGTCTGTTCTTAGCTCCACCAATAACACCAATACACTCCTGTGCTGCCCCAAACGGACAGAACCACTGGCAATACGGATTTTTATTGTCCATTGTAAAGACAAAGAACATCCCTCCCAGCAGCAAATACCAGAACAAGTGGGACTCAAAGTCTGGAAAATATCCAAGCAGAAGTTGACTGACGTGGGAAAGCGTGAAAGGTTGATTGTATATGAAACCTAGAAAAATCAGACCTGTGATCATGGTTAACCAGCGAATGTGCTTTTTGTACTTGAAGGTCTTGCTCTGTCCCATATAACCCATCCCAAATAAAAGAACGAGGATCATTTCAATCAGCCCAAATTGTATATGAAATTTTGATTCAGGCGGCGTAGGTAACTTTAAAAATTTTACCGAAACATAGCGCACACCTCGCTTTGTGCTGGCAGCCAACGCTCTTGATGAAAAAGTGGCACCACTAACGCCATCCAGGTCCCTGCCAATTTCGTAAGTATCTGTATACGGTTTTTCATGCAAGCTCTGTTGCAGGGGGCTGGCCAAAACTTTATCTATGTAAGAAGGTGTTTCCTTGTTTGACACGACCTCACAACCAATGACCTCACCCCTCAGGTTTACTGCCACAGCAGCATTTAGGGGGCCACCATATCCAAACGCTGATTTTATGGTGATATAGCCCAGAAGTGAATCATTTGCAGAAAATGCCTTATAAGTACTATTGGTGAAATACTCTATGCGGTCTGCTTGCGGCAGGGTCTCCGAGAGGTAGGGTGCCAGGTCTGCCTCTTCGCGATGCGCACCCAAAACCCAGGCGATACCAATCAGGATGAAGGCCATAGCCAACAACAAGCGATCCGTCCGCTGCCCGAGGACTTTCTTTTTACCCTTTTTTTGTTGAATTCTGGACAACCCGCAGGACCCTTTTCTTTAAAGACTAGTTCGCCTTCAGTTCATTCAAAAAGCTATGCATGCGTTCAACGTACAGTTTTTGACCATTCTCTTCAAAAAGCTGCATTGCCTTGTTGGCCAGCTCTGCTGCTTTTTCTTTCTGATTCAGATCCGCATAGGTCATGGCCAGCAGTGACTGTTGCTCGGCCTGGAGCGGAACATCCTTCAGTTTTTCAGCCATCTCAAGTGAACGAATTGTATAACTTTTAGCCTGTTCCAAATCACCTTTGTCAGCACATACGGCACCTAACTTGCCAAGGAACCGAGCTTGTGCAGCTAAAACCCCATTATTAACGGATAGATCAAATCCTGACTGATATGCTGCTTCCGCTCTCGGGAGTTTTCCTTGATCATAGTAGACATTTCCCAGATTGTTATATAGATAAGTCATGCGATTGGGGTCTCCGTCTAGCCCCTCAACTTTGAGCTCCTCATTGATGGCATCAACAGCATCTGATTGGCGATTCAGACGGAGCAGGACCATAATCTGATAGTCTCTATAATTTTTGATTTCCGCGGTAAAATTGAGCTCTATGGATAAGGCGATAATATTATCGAGGTAACTCAGAACCAGGTCACTGTGAGGCCGGAGTTCTAGTTCCAGATTGATAAGATATTGGAGTGCATTGCGCTCAGCAGGCTTATCTTTTATATCTCTGGATATTTTCAAGACCTGCTCAAACTGAGCCAAAGCTTCTTCCTTGCGGCCACCATTGTCTAGAATGATTGCCAGATTGTTGAGATATCCAGCTTTTGACTGGAGGTCACCCAGTTCATTGGCAAGCTCAAGGGCTCGACCAAAATATTTTTCAGCATCTTCAGTAGCGGCCAATAGCAAATATGTATTACCCAGCGCTCCTAATTGTGCCATAGTACGCTTGGGATCATCGATCTCTTCTGCCAATTCAAGCGCTTCTTTAATCTTTTCTATGGCCAGACCGGGATCACCGGTTTCCATGTAGACCAGGCCCATACTTCCTAGAGCATCACTTTTCAATCCAGAATTTTTGATCTCATCTGCAATCTCTACAATTTCCTTGAAACAAAGAAATCCCTCTTCAGGTAGCTTGTGATGCAGATAGGCAGTACCCTTTGAACCGAGATAAAATGCTTCAAGTGCGCGATCTTTGATCCGCTTGGCTTGATTGATGGCCTTATCAAAATGTTTTAGTCCCTCTTCATATTCACGTAGATCAAAATAGCTTTTGGCTAATTTTTCATGAACTTTACTCAGTTCCACTGGCTTATCTGCAGACTTTACTTTAACCAGCTCACTTTGATATTGATCGATCAGGGCTGTCTTTTCATTTGTTGTATTCATCGATTCACTCATTTTTCGGTTCTCTTCTGATGTTGACTGTTTCAGCCATCCCTTGCATAAAAACGGGAGGCCAAAAGACCTCCCATTTTGTCATTTCATTAACTCGTCGGTTTGTGCATCAAGTAGCGCGCTAAACCCGCACCCGAGATAGCGGTAATCACAACCAAAACCATCATCATGCGAAAAGCGGCAACGCCTTCATTTTCAGCCAGAGCTGTTAATGGCGCGGCTACTGTCAGTAACAATAGCAAATACCACACAATGGCCAAACTCCATTTTCCCTTGGTCATATGCAAACCAAGATCCTTGGCCCATATCGGTGCACCAACGCCAAGCAGCACATAGAGTGCACCCATGATCATCCAGAAAAATCCACCTGAGAACATGCTAACCTCCTATCTGTGGGTTTGGGGGGTCAATTGCCAGATAATTGGTCACCTGCAACCACTCCGGTGCTTCACGATAGCCGGCAAAGCGTCCATCAGGTGGTCTGAGATATTCCTGAGGATCAGGCATCTCAAACAAACTCTTCTGCATAAAGATCAGTGCATTGTTTACCAGACCTGTTGGGTCATTGATATCCACATCTTTGGCAATTTTATGTAACCAGTTGTTGCGCCGGCTGTAAGGACAAACCGTCAGACACAGGCGGCATCCCAGGGGACCCATGGCTTGCATCCAGAAATTAAAACACTTGCCAGTATTAATGTGCCAGTGTTCATAACCACGGATTTCCATACCTTCTGATGATTCAGCTGTGCTAATGGCTGCTGAAGGACACTGTTCGGCACAGATTTTACAATCTTTACAGAAATGATCCACACCAAAATCAATAGGTTTATCAATGGTCATTTCAAGATTGGTGGTAATGACTGCCAGGCGAATGTTAGATCCTGTTTCAGGACAGATCACAAAGCCATGACGTCCCAACTGACCAATTCCTGCATCCACAGCAATGGGTGGAACAATCAGGTCGTAGTGAAAGGGAGGATGGTGTGATCTAGAGGGATAACCGAGATGCTTAAGGAAGCCCGTTACGCGGGCAGAGACATTTCGCACACGATTGTATCCATCATAACTGGTTCCGTGTCCAGGATTAGATAATACCTGTTCCCATTCATGAGGAACACCAACAACAATGGCATACTTCCAGTGTTTTGGAACTTCATAAGGACCCTGATCTTCAGCGCCTCGTAAACCGTCAGCATAGCAAAAGTCGGGGTTCAGTTTGGTGATCCCTACAACAGTGGCACCATAACGGTGCGCAACTTTCTTAATCAGCTCGGCTGCATGATCCGGGCTCTTGAATGGGCGTGGTTCTTCCCTGATTTTGGAATCATGACTTCCACCACCCGGGTGAGCGTGTGTGAGCGTGTAATCAGACTCCTCCGGTGGTGTGGTTGGTATAGCGGGATAGAACGCAAAAATATCTTCCCAACCCCAGGCATAGGCATCTGCCAGGGCAAAATAGTCATCGTATTTCGCATGGTCCTTGGCTGCATTAGGCATGGTGACTGTGCCAACCTGGACATCCAGCTCCAGTTGGTCTGGAAATTCCTTGTACCAGCTTGCCAGAGGTTCACCCAGTGCATCGATACCATCAGCCGGTGTCCACCCCTCCTTCACTTTCTGTCCGAAAATACCAACGCGAACAAAGACCAGGTCGGTGAAAGAGCCGGGTCGTTTTACCTTGCCTACAGGACTGTAAGCAGGACCATCGATCTCGAAACGCTTGCGGTCATAGGTTTGCTGTTCACCTTCAAAGCTTTCATAGCCGGTATAACTCATCTTGTCTTTTCCAGCATGGTAGGCAGCTCCGCCAGTGCCAACAACTGTGAGAGCAGCACTTGCGAGACCTCCCATCTTCAGAAAACTTCTGCGGGAGAAACCTGTTTTACCAATGGTTTCAGCCATAATGTTCCCTCCAAAATCTTGTTAAAAAAAAAGACCTGAATCAATCGATCCTGGTCTCACCTTCTACCGAGGTTTTACCTGTTGCAAGTCTCTGACTTTCCACATTAGGGATTACAGTTGCGGGACAGCACCGGAATTCCACCGATTTCCTTGCTAAATATTGATGCTAAGCTAATTCTACGAGAGGGTGGTTTCAATCCCACCTTGGGGTGATGATGAGGTGGTATTGCGAAATGCAGATATCACACTTTTGTGTGATGCTTAAATTATATGAAGGTCCTTGGCCTTATTGATGGCCTCAACCTTATTATGAATTCCTAACTTACCGTAAATATTCTTGATGTAGGTTTTAAGGGTATTGATGCTGATGTGCATTTGGTACGATATTTCAATATAGGACAGCCCTTCGGCCAACAATTGAATGACTTCCCTTTCTCTCTGGGTTACCAGCGACTTATCAGCGGGTGATACCTCAGTGGACTCCTTCCCATTTCTGGAGTTCTCCTCAATTGCCGTAACAATCCGCGCAATATAATTTACGCGCGATAAAGAACCTGAGTCCCTGCCACTTATAGGGGCTTTTAAACTGTCCTGAAGCATGGGCAAAACTGCTGAATCAATGTCCAGGTAGTTGCGCAGGTAATTCTGGGGTTCAGCCAATTTAAGCACCTTGTTGAGCTCATCTCTGGCTTTTTCATTTTGGCCGAGCTTCTGGTACTGAAGCGCAAGACAAGTTCTCAGATATATCTCGCTATACTGTCGTTTCTGCTTACCTGCCACGAAGGTAATATCTTTTAAGATGTCAATGGCTGCTTGCACCTGGCCAACTGCGGAAAATAATTTTGCGAAAGCCAGCCATTTTTTTTCAAAGAGTGCACCAGAGATTCGACCCGGTTTTGTCGAATGGTCAAAGAGCTTCGCCTGAACTGAATCAACATCCCGCTCTGCTATGGCGAGTTCAATCTCCAGGGCATCAATATTTGCCATGATAATAGGTGGGTTGAAATGTGAAGAGGCCAGGGCTTTGATTTGGATTAGCTTTTCATGGGCCTGGGCAAAGTCTGAGATGGTAATCAAATATTTGAAATAGGCATCATAGGCCAGAAGCAGACGATCAAGATTCTCTCCGTATTCAGCTAATTTTACCCCCTCCACTAAATACACCCGGGCAGTTTCTAGATCATCCCACTCGTAATAAATCCGTCCCAATCCGATGATGGCATTGATGAAAACGTTGCTCATATTGAGCCCCCGGGCAGCAGCATATTCAGCGGCTTGCTCGAAGAGTACCTTGGCCTGTGACAAATTCCCCAGATCAAACTCGACTTGAGCTCGATATGAAAACCATAGTAGATAAAGCAGGTCGTATTCAGCTTTCTTACTCAGTTCGATTGCTCGATCCAGTGATTTTGCGGCTTCATGTGTATTTCCTATGTGCAAGTGGGCTACACCGGAATGCCCAGCTGCGATACTCTGTCCTAGAAACTCATTTTCTGGCAACAACACCGCTGCTTCACTGGTTAGTTGTATGACCCGCTCGGCATTTAGCCCCGTATGAATATTAAGGGCAGCTTTAAAACAGTTCACGTAACCAGTAGTGATATTGCGAAGCTCAGTCGGAAGTTGTTGGAGTTGTTCTTCATGCCAAAGTCGGTTCAACTGTTTTTTTGCATCGTGAAATGCCCCAATATCCAACTGGGCCAGGGCCAAGTATATCCACAAGCTCGTATGCATTCGAAGATGTTCAACAGGCAGAGATAAGATCCATTGGATGGCTCGTTCCTGACCACCATTCAAAATAAAAGTTTTTACATGGCGTGTTAACAGGTCTGCAATCCTCTGATTATCCCGGGCTTTCCGCGCAAACTCAATAGCTTCCTCGATATTCCCTTGCTTTTCATGCCAGAGGGAGGCCTTGTGGAACATTTCAGAAATATCAAACTGACTCTGATCGCTTACTCTTCTTTGTAAGAGTTCTGCAAACAGGTGATGGTAGCGATACCACGTATCATGGTGGTCCAGGGGAACTATAAAAGAATTTCGTTCTTTTAGCTGTTCAATGATCTCCTGACTGTTGTTTATTCCAAGCATATCGTCAATCAGCGAGGAGCAAAAGCGGTCAAGAATGGAGCTTGAAAGTAGGAACCTGAGCTGCTCTTCAGAGAGGTATTTGATTACCTCATCCACCAGATAATCAGAGATATAGCGGTCATTCCCGGACAGGTGTTCCAGAATAAGTCCAGCGTTTTCCTGTCCCTGCATGCTCATGACCGCCAGTTGTATACCTGATACCCACCCATCGGTTCGTTTATCCAGTTCATGAAGGTTGGCCTCAGACAAGCCCATTTTCAGAATTACGTTGATAAAGTTTTCCGTGTCCTCACGCGTAAACCTCAAATCCAGGAGGTTAAGCTCGGTAACCTGTCCTGCAAGTCGCAGAGCAGAGATTGAGAATGGCAGCTCAGACCGACTTAAAACGACAATCTGCAACTGTGGAGGCATATGTCTAACTATAAATGAAAAGGCATCATGAATTTTTTGATTCGTGATCAAATGGTAGTCATCAATAACAAGAACTGTGTCCTGATCCAGGCAGGAAAGATCATTGATGAGTTGGGCAAGCTGTATACTCGTGGGAGGTGGCTCAGACGAATTGAGCAGCGGTAACAGGGTTTGACACAGTCCCGTTTGCAGCTGACCAAGACCATACACAATATAGGACAGGAAGCGACTTAGATCATTGTCACCAGCATCAATGGCATACCAGGCACTGCGTTTGGAATAGGTCTGTATCCAGTCCACAACAGCGGTAGTCTTCCCATAGCCAGCTGGTGCCTGGATAAGTATAAGCTTTTGTTGGTGTCCTGCTTCTATACGCTCCAGAATGTGATGGCGGCTTACAATATCCTTACGCAAAACTGGAGTGAATAGCTTGGTCTTGATTAGATACTGAGCATGATCCACAGAATTTTCAGAATTCTGGTTTGAACTACGGAGTTTATTCATGATTGGTTGACTTTTGAAATACCTTTTTCATGCTTGAACCTTACTTGAGCAAAGCTAGATCAATGAGATTGAGCAAGAGTGGTGCCAC
>JAERTH010000080.1 GCA_016844955.1 Fidelibacterota bacterium
TTTACGGCCGAGGTGAGCTATTTTGTACACTTTGACCATCACCAGTCTGGTGTGGCTTCGGCACTGATGCAGGGGGCTCTGGATCGGTGTAATCAGTTGAAAATAAAAAACCTGTTTGCCATTTTACTAGAGACCAACGCAGCCAGTATTGCCTTGTTGAAAAAGTTTGGATTTGAACAGTGGGCCTATTTACCCGAAATTGCTGAGATCGATGATAAAAAGGTGAGTCAGGTTTATTATGGTAGAAAGATTGAAGTTTAAGAACATAATGAAATGAGGGGAAAGATGAAAAAATTGTTATCCGTGCTATTACCACTTGTCTTCGGTGGTTGTCTGGATGTTCCAGAAGGCGTAAAGCCTGTTGAGGGCTTTGAACTGGATCGATATCTTGGAAAATGGTACGAAATAGCCCGCTTAGATCACTCATTTGAACGCGGGCTTCAAGGGGTCAGTGCTGAATATGCTTTGCGGGATGATGGGGGTGTGACGGTGACGAATCGGGGTTATTCAGTTTCCCAGGAAAAATGGAAAGAGGCTCAGGGAAAGGTCTTCTTTGTGGATAAACCGGATGTGGGGCATCTTAAAGTATCGTTCTTTGGACCATTTTTTGGAACCTATGCAGTTTATGAACTGGATGAGGACTACCAGTATGCCTTTATTTCTGGATCAACCACCAAATATTTGTGGTTTTTATCACGTACACCCCAGGTTAGCGAGGACCTCAAAGCTGAGTTTATTGATAAGGCCAAATCACTTGGATTTGATGTTGATAATTTGATTTTTGTGAATCACAACTAAGGAAGCAGAGCGTTGGTTGATCCGTTCAAAGGAGGGCGTGTTTTGTTAAAGACAACATACATTTTGTTGGTCTCAGTTATTATGTGGGGGTGTGTTGATTTGCCTGAGAAGGTAGAGCCTGTTCAGAAATTTAATATGACCCGATATCTGGGTACATGGTATGAAATTGCGCGACTCGACCATCTTTTTGAGCGTGGTCTTAATAACGTGACTGCTGAATATGCGCGGAGTGAAAATGGTGGAATGACTATCAAGAACCGTGGATATATGGTCATGCATCAAGAGTGGCGGGAATCTGAAGCCAAAGCCGATTTTGTGGGTGAGCGCAATGTGGGTCACCTGAAAGTGTCCTACATACCGATGACTTATCAGTCCTACGCCATTTTTGATCTGGATGAAGATTATGAGCATGCCATGGTTTGTGGTGATGACACAGGATATCTCTGGTTACTTGCCAGGTCACCTGATGCCAATGAGTATGTCATAGATGAATTTATAGAAAAGGCACAAGCGCTGGGTTTTGACACCTCAGAACTGATTTTCGTCCATCACGAGTGACGTGATTTAACTTTCAGACATCTTATTTCTGAAGACCCCGGATCTATCCCGGGGTTTTTTTATGCAAAAAAGCTTGGAATGCGCGATATGCGCGTTTTAATTACGACATGAGCGAAATGAGCGTTACTAATTATGAGGATGTATGAAATGAATAGCAAGACTGTCACACTAAAAATTGGATTCAACGCACTGGGGTTTCAATCTGCCTGGTGGCTAACCGTTCTGGGGATTGTAATGGGCTATCCCATTTTGGGACCATTGGCCATGACGCTTTACATGGTCGCTGATCATTTTTCCCTGACCAAGCAAAAACCTGAAGTGTTAACCATTGTTGGAGCAATGCTCATGGGAACACTGGCGGATAGTATTTTTGCCAGCACTGGTTTTCTCGTTTATGCTGGGGGGTACTCCATGGCTCCAGAAATAGCCCCTCTGTGGATTACAGCTATGTGGGGTGGCTTTGCTGCAACCCTGAATCATTCATTGGCCTGGATAAAAACCAGACCCCTCTTAGCCTTTTTGCTGGGTGCAATTTTTGGCCCCCTTTCCTATCTGGCAGGCTCTCGTTTTAGTGCGATCCAGTTTAATGCTGATATGACTGTTACGTTTATCGTGCTGGGCATCTTCTGGGGCATCGCCGTGCCAGGGCTGGTAAAATTGCATGCAACCATTGAGCGGAGATTATCATGACCAAAAATTTGATCATGGTGATAGCCCTGCTGTCATTTTCAATGTCTGCACTTTTGAAGGCTTCTCCTATGGTTTTAAAAGAAAGTCTATATGATGAATTGAATTGGTCAATTGTAGAAACGACAGATGATGGTATTTCCGTGGCCGAGAAGTCAATTAACGATGTGGCTGTGAAGGCCGTTAAGGTTTCACAGACAGTTCGCATTGATCCTGAAATGCTGGCCCGGGTCATAGAAGATGTGGCCAATTATGGTCGTTTTCTGACCAGCGCCAGCAGTATGGAGTGTGACCTGCTTTCATCAGATGAATCTGGAATGGTGGGTTACCAGTATGTTGATGTGCCACTGATTTCAGATCGTGTATACGGATTTAAAATGTACCGACCCGTAGCGGGTGAAACACGTGTTGATTGGGAGTTAATCCCTGAATCCACGCTTGAAAACTATGCAGTAAATAAGAGATCAGGGGTCTATATCGATTACGGTGTGGGCTCCTGGTCCATGAATAAACTTGAGGACGATCTATATGATGTATCCTACCGCCTGGTGATGGATCCAGGAGGTTGGATACCAGATAGTGTTAGTGATTATTTCAACCGGGTTTCTATGGTGGGTATCTTTAAGGATGCTCTGGTGGAAACACAACGACGAAGTTTAGAGGGGCAGGGATAAGATGAGTCTTTCACAAATTTTTTTGGAAGGTGGCCTGGCCATCCTGGTATATGTCACCGTGGTCTGGATAATCAGTCTGCTTAAAAAAGATGCAGGGATCATGGATATCTTTTGGGGTCTGGGTTTTCTGATCGCAGGCTATTTCTACCTGGCTGCAGATTACTCATCAGCACTTCAACCGCGTCTACTATACCTCCTGGTGGCTTTATGGGGACTGAGACTTTCAGTGCATATAGGTGTGCGTAATCTTGGCGAGCCTGAAGATGCCAGATATGCAAACTGGCGTGCTCAATATGGGGAAAAATGGTGGTGGATAAGCTATTTGAGGGTCTTTATCCTGCAGGGTGTCGTCATGTGGGTGGTCTCTATTCCCCTCCTCACCGGCTTACAGGATAAATCGTCCTTAACACCAATTGATTACGTGGGAATTGGTTTATTCGTAACAGGATTTCTGTTTGAAGCGATTGGTGACTGGCAACTCAGATCCTTTAAGAAGAATGAGGGCAGCAAGGGCAAGGTGCTCAACTCAGGTCTCTGGAAATATACACGCCACCCAAATTACTTCGGTGAAGCGGTTCTCTGGTGGGGCTTTAGTTTGATTGCCGTTGAGATGAGTACCCTTTGGATTTTGATTAGTCCAGCCATTATGACCTGGTTGTTAATGAAAGTCTCTGGTGTGAAAATGCTGGATGAATTACTGCTAAAAACCAAACCTCATTATGCGGCCTATATCCAAAATACGAACGCCTTTTTCCCAGGCAAGAGCAAGTGAGTTTTACCATGAAAATTATTGGAACCCTCATACTAAGCATAGGACTATTTACCATGATTTCTGCTTCAGAAAAAACAAAACCCCAGGAACTGGTGGATTATGTGGACCTCCCAAGGTTCATGGGAGATTGGTATGTAATTGCCAATATTCCAACCATGTTTGAAAAAGGTGCTGTCAACGCAATAGAAAATTATACCTGGAATGACAAAAAGGGGATTGTGGATGTTACATTTACCTACAATGCAGATAGTCCTGAAGGGAAACTGAAACACATGACCCAAAGAGGGTTTATTTATGACTCCACCTCCAATGCTGAATGGCGGGTACAGCCATTATGGCCCTTGAAGTTGGGGTATTTGATTATCGACCTGGCAGAAGATTACAGTTATACCGTAATTGGGGTTCCCAAGCGCAAGTATTTATGGATAATGGCGCGAGAAAGTACCCTTCCTGAAACGGTTTACCAGGGTATCTTAGCGCGTGTATCGGAACAAGGTTATGATCTAAACTTGATACAACAAGTACCCCAGGTGTGGAATTAACTAGGTAAAAAGTGAGGACTCTCAAATGAGTGAAATTGCAGCGCCATATGGAGTAAAATATCTTGATGGGATTCGTTTCAGGGCAGCCTTTATTGCTGGAGCTCAGTCTATAATAAATGATAGGGCCTATCTGAATAAGATCAATGTGTTTCCCGTACCCGATGCAGACACAGGCACCAACCTGGCGTCCACAGTGCAGGTAGTGGCGGCAGAAATGTCAACCGACCCCTCATTGGGTAAGGTTGTATCAGAAGCTGCTGACGCAGCGCTTATGGGCAGCCGCGGCAACTCCGGAATTATATTCGCTCAGTTTCTCTATGGCCTGTCAAAGTCCTTGAAACCCCACAAAACGGTAAACAGTCACAAATTTGTTCAGGCAGCCAAAGAAAGTGTTGAGCATGTCTATGGATCGCTGATTAACCCTGTGGAAGGAACCATTCTTACCGTCATGCGTGTTTGGTCCGAGTCACTTGAAAAAGTCAGCGCCGTTTCAGAAGACTTCCAGGTAATACTGCATAAATCATATGAAGCTGCTGAGACAGCCCTTAAAGAAACCCCAAAACAACTTGAGGTTCTGGCCAAAGCTGGTGTGGTTGATTCTGGGGCCAAAGGCTTTGTCGATTTGTTGAAAGGAATTGCTGAATTTATTAAAGCGGGCAACCTGAGAGATATCCCAATCTTAGAAAAACCGGAAGACGATATTGAGATTCATCAGTTTAATGGTGATGATGAAATACCCCACCGCTACTGTACCGAGGCCCTGCTCACCAACAGCACAATTGACTTTGTTGAGGTGAAACGAAAGGCGGAAGACTTTGGTGATTCAGTGGTTGTTGCTGGCTCTCCTCAAAAATTGCGTCTCCATGTACATACCAATAATCCTTCAGAGTTGTTTGACTGGCTCCGTGAAAAAGGAGAACTGGCCAGCATGAAGGCTGAAGACATGATTCGTCAATATGAGGTAAGTCATGAACGGAAATATCCCATTGCCCTGGTAACAGATTCAGCTTGTGATCTTCCCCAGGATATCATTGAGAAATATCAGATTAATGTCATCCCGTTTACTGTGAATTTTGGGGAGAATAGTTACCTGGATAAAGTCACCATTACACCGGAAAAATTTTATGATATACTGGATGCAGCACCCATCCACCCATCCACTGCACAACCCAGCCCGGGAATGGTGAGCAATCTGCTGTCTTTCCTGAAAACACACTATGACTCAGTAATGAGTGTTCACATATCCAGCCAGTTGAGTGGTGTTTATAATCTGGCCCAGCAAGCCATTAACAATCATGATGGTGATGATATTCATGCCGTGGATTCCAAACAATTGTCAGTGTCCCAGGGTTTGATTGTCTATCGTCTGGCCCAGGCAATCGAAGCTGGAAAAACCATTGATGAGCTAAATGAATTGGCCAAGGAATATGTGGAAAAGACAAAGGTTTATGTGGATGTAGCCACTCTGAAATATATGGTCCGGGGTGGACGGGTTAGTCCAACGAAAGGACTGGTGGCAAAACTGCTCAATCTGAAACCCATCATATCTCTGGATGAAGAGGGTAAGGGGGAGGCTTTTGGTAAATCCTTTAGTAGACAAGGCAATATGGAGAAGATTAAAAAATTGTTGGCCGAGTATGCTGAAAAAGGCCAAATCTGGAATTATGCCATCGTTCATGCCCGTGCCCTGGATAGAGCCAACACCTATGCTGAAGAACTGGAAGGTATTCTGGGAGAAGCACCTGCATATGTTCAGGAAATAGGACCTGTTGTGGGAGCCCACAATGGAATTGGCGTCGTTGGTATTGGAATTATGTACGAATAGGTGAGTTTTGACACAAAACTATGATGTAACCCAATAGCCTGAAGAGACTCAAACAAAACAATGAAAACAATTTATAGGAAACTGAATAAAATGACTGAAATAGTGTTAGCCAGCTTTATGATCTTTGGAGTGGCCCTGGGGGCCGAAAGTGTTTTGTCGGCTGGAATGCCAGCCCCGGACTTCACCATGAAAGACCAGGACGGGAAAGCCCATACCCTCTCTGAATATAGAGGTCAACAGGTCGTAGTATATTTTTACCCCAAGGATGATACACCAGGTTGTACCAAGGAAGCCTGTTCCATCCGCGACGACTATACCCTGTTCGAATCGAACGGTATCAAGGTATTTGGGGTCAGCTATGATGATATGAATAGCCACAAAAAATTTGCCGAGAAGTACGACCTGCCATTTACTCTGCTAAGTGACCTGGATAAATCTGTAGCAGCAGTCTATGATGCCAAAGGTCTGTTTGTCCCCTCCAGGAAGACATTTTTAATTGACGAAAAAGGCATTCTGCGCAAGATTTATAAAAATGTTACTGTAACAGGTCATGGGGCTGAAATCCTGGCTGATTTTAAGGCTCTGGAGAAGGATTAATTCGGGATTCAATATTATTCCAGGCGAGGATTTGAATCCTCGCTTGGTAAACAAAATTTGATTTTGTCAGAAAATATAAAGTGGAAGAAATATGCATCAGATATATAAAATTATTACCGCAACGATATTGGTGGTTAGCGTTAGTACAGCCTACGCCACCACACCCATAGACATTCACAAGAGCTCTGTGGAGTGGCTGGGAACCAAAGTTACGGGTCAGCATAATGGCAGCCTTGAGCTTAAAAAAGGTGAAGTAACCATTGAAAACAGCAAGCTGAAAAGTGGTCGCTTCATTTTTGATATGACCAGTATCACAGTTCTGGATATCGAAGATAAAAAGTGGAACAAAAAATTGGAAAAACACCTCAAGAATGAAGATTTTTTTGGTGTAAAAAACTATCCCGCTGCCGTGTTTGAGTTCAGTGAGGCCAGTCCCATCAAAAATGCAATAAAGAATGGGCCCAATTATCACCTTAAGGGTGATTTAACCATCAAGGGAATAACACATGCTCTGGATTTTGACGCAATTGTTAACCTGAAAAAATCACGGGCACACGCTCAAGGAAAAATCATCGTCGATCGTACAAAGTACAATATCCGCTATAAATCCGGAAAATTTTTCGAAGGTCTGGGCGATAAAGCAATCCATGATGAGTTCACCATTAGTTTTGATGTGGTGACTCGGTAGGTACTAACCACCAAGGGCGCAGAGAGCCCAAAGATTAACAAATACGTTCACTTCCCGTGTCACCCAACAAGGGTGACGCGGGAAATTCGTTGAACTCAAAAGCGGGAAGTCATTAAGTCTCCACCGCTCTAAAATCAATAGTTTCACCCCCTAAAAAAGCATATCTTCTCCTCCAGCCAGACGGGCTGACAACGCGTCGCGATGGACTCGAAACCAACATTCAAGGAGGGGGACTCCATGTTACTTAACCCTAAAAGCTACACGCTAAAACATGAGGATAAGCGCTTTCAGGAAATCGTTGAGAAGACCATAGCATTTTTTGAAAACAAGGGGCTTCAGAAGGTCAAGGATGACGATCATCACCGTATATGGTATGCTGACTTTCTGGAATTCGTCAAAAAAGAGCAAATCTTCTCAACCTTGCTAACCCCTTCAAAATATGGAGATGAGGGTTGTCGCTGGGATACCTGGAGAATTGCTCACTTCAATGAAATACTGGGCTTCTATGGCCTGGCTTACTGGTACACCTGGCAGGTCTCAATTCTGGGCCTGGGGCCGATCTGGATGTCAGGCAATGAGGCTTTGAAACAACAGGCTGCCACACTGCTCAAGGAAGGCGAGGTCTTCGCTTTTGGTTTATCGGAAAAAGAACACGGGGCCGATATTTACTCTACTGAAATGGCCCTGACACCGCAAAAAGATGGAAGCTATCGTGCCAACGGATCAAAATACTACATCGGTAATGGCAATACGGCGAAAATGGTGTCCACGTTTGGAAAAATATCTGACTCGGGTGATTATGTGGTATTCAATGCGAACTATGCCCATAAAAAATATACCTGTGTTAAAAATGTGGTGAACAGTCAAAGCTATGTAGCGGAATATACACTGGACGACTATCCAGTTGCTGAGGAAGATATCCTTGAAAAAGGTCAAGACGCCTGGAACACAGTCTTGAATACAGTCAACATTGGGAAGTACAATCTGGGTTGGGCGTCAATCGGGATGAGCACCCATGCTTTCTATGAAGCCATAAACCATGCTTCTCACCGGGAACTCTATGGTTTACATGTAACGGACTTCTCCCACGTCAAACACATGTTTGTCGATGCCTATTGTCGGCTGGTATCCATGAAGTTGGTCGCCCTGAGAGCAGCCGACTATATGCGAGTGGCCTCTCCCAAGGACAAAAGATACTTACTTTACAATCCCGTGGTGAAAATGAAGGTAACCACGCAGGGAGAGTCTGTTGTTGATCTGCTCTGGGATGTGATCGCAGCTAAGGGCTTTGAGAAGGACACCTTTTTTGACATGGTAACCAGAGATATTCGGGCCCTCCCCAAGCTCGAAGGGACGGTGCATGTGAATATTGCACTCATTGTAAAATTCATGGCAAATTATTTTTTCAAACCCGCTGTTTACCCCGAGGTTGGGCAAAGGTCGGAAGCTGAGAATGACGACTTTCTCTTTAAGCAGGGACCCACGCGAGGATTGGGCAAAATTCAATTTCATGACTATAAGGCTGTTTACAATAGTGTGAATATTCCCAATGTTGATGTGTTCAAAAAGCAAGTCAGATTGTTTAAGATGCTCCTTATGCTGGCCAGGCCTAATGGCGACCAGCGCAAAGACATTGATTTTTTAATGGCACTGGGCGAGCTGTTCACGCTGGTTGTATATGGCCAGCTCATTATTGAAAATGCTAAGATATATAAGATCGAGAATGATCTTCTGGATCAGATTTTTGATTTTATGGTGCGGGATTTTTCAAGTCACGCCCTGCAATTGTATTCAAAAAGCAGCAGTACCAAAAGGCAAATGAGATTGTGCTCCATGATGATTAAAAAACCACGGGTGAACCATTCCCGTTTTACACGCATATGGGAACAGCAAGTCTTTACTTTGAAAGATCAGTATGTGATGACAGACTGAGTTAGGAGTTGAGTGGGGTGACCGATTTTGCCGGGATTGAATTCAAAAGCATTCTTTTTTAAACTTCCACGGATATCCCCTGTTGTGAGTATATTTGAAGCCTGTCGTTAGAAGGTTTGTTTTAATGCAGAGCTTGACATCTTTTTTCACGCGTGAGTAACTCAGAAAGTCCAATATTATGGATCTAAAAATCGCAGTATTGATCGATGGTGATAATATCCCATCAGCCTATGTAAAAGAAATGATGGCTGAAATTGCCAAGTATGGGAACCCTACCATTAAACGAATTTACGGGGATTGGACCAAACCCCACCTGAAAAAATGGAAAACTGTCCTCCTGGAGAATGCCATCACGCCCATTCAGCAGTACGGATACACCACGGGTAAGAACGCCACTGATTCGGCCATGATAATTGATGCCATGGATATTTTGTATTCTGAGAAGGTGAATGGCTTTTGTCTGGTTTCCAGTGATAGTGATTTCACTCGACTGGCTACCCGGCTTCGTGAAGCAGGTATGCAGGTGTTTGGGATTGGCGAAAAGAAAACCCCTGAGCCCTTCATCGTAGCCTGTGACCGCTTCATCTATATCGAAATTCTGAAAAACCAGGCTGAAGAAAGTGAATCCGAGGTTGCTGATAACAAGCCGGTTCAAACCAAGGATGTGGACAAGGTTACTCCCCGGGTCATCAAACTGATTTCTTCAACCGTGTCAGATCTGGCTGATGAGGATGGTTGGGCCTTTCTGGGTGATGTGGGCAATTTGCTCCAGAAAAAACAACCTAATTTTGATTCCAGAAATTATGGATTTCAAAAATTAACCCCTCTGATCAAGTCAATCCAGAAGTTTGAAATCGATCAGCGTGAAAGTCCTACTGGAAGGTTCAAACTGATTTACATCAAAATAAAAACATCAGGTAGACGCAATAAAAAATCCTGACCCGAAATAGGGGTGTTTAACAGAGAAATCTTTTACTACAAAGCGAAGCACTTATTTGACACGTTCAAAAAGAAAACCCTAACCTTTTATGCCTGCCATTAAACAGTTCCGCATAAGACATTCTTACATCAGCGGGGAGGCTGCTTTTCTCAAGATAGTCAATCGTGGGCCCCACCGTCTTTTGAAAGCGCTTTAGGCTGTTCTGCAATTGCCTTTCTGAAAGGCCAAGATTGATAGCCAAAGCCTGGAAGTCTTCAAGGGTCAACTTTCGCCGTTTGCCATTGATAGCTAAAGCAGAGTCATCAGGATCTACTTTCTCGGAAATCAGTAACCGAGTAGCCAATAAGTCGTAAGCCGGCGCAAGTTGGATCATACCTTTCAGGGGATAGATCAGGGAGAAATTTTTTAAGTGCATATCACCATTACCCGTGAGAAATGAGAATAAGACCAGGTCAAAAAGCCTAGACTTATCCAACAAGGGGTTTGAAGAGTGCTCCTCAAGTATTTTGCCTACTTGCTCGATACTGCCCTTGTATTTATCCTCTGTGAGTCGACCGCTAAGTTGACACATATCTTCCATATGGAGCTTTTCCCCAGCCGCCGGTCGGTCAATTCGGCGGGTAATATAGGCCAGTTCACCTGACCCCATTGGGATAAGCGCTTGGGGCACAATTGGAATATCAAAAAGTTTTGCCAGAGACATGGTGGTATGCTCAATCTCGGGCATGAAGGGGTATTTATTCACCGGTGGCTTTAAAATATAGTCTCCCCATAACCCTACAATGGTCAGTCGATTGTCTCCCCGCTTTTTGCTGAGATGAAGAGAAAGTTTCTTTTGAACACCAGGAACCGTAACACGGGTTTCGATGACCTGAGTCGCGGCCTGCCGAATATCATCAAGACTCAAATCTAGAATAGGAGCTGTTGTCGTTCCAAAAAACGCCCTGGAACATTTGGGATGATAAGACTGGTTCCCTGATTCTAACGGTATATCGCAGATAAGGCAATTTGAGCTATTCATATGACAGATCCTGAATCGGTAGAATGGATACAGCACCGATACCATCTTCACAACAGACCAACAGCAATCCCATCCTATCCTGAGAGTTAAGCTTCCAAGTCTCAACAGTTATATCCAATAGCCAACCTTCTGGGATTAGTCCGTCAAAAAATGAAAAGATGGTTTTGCTGGAGTAAGGTTCACGACGAATTGGTAATGTGAGGCTTACAGGGAGGTTTTTGGGGTTGTCAATATAGGCTTGCTCATAGACAAACCGATATGCATCATCCTCTTCGATCAACATCCCTGCCAAAGTATCACGGAAATAAACTTCAGCCTGACGCATGATCTAAACCAATTTGCTTTGAATCGTCTGGAATCATACGACTACCAAATAAGGCCAGTACCTGGTTCACCTTATCCAATCTTAAGGACGATTTTCCCTGCTCAAGATCACGAATAAACCTTACGCCAACTCCAGCACGATCTGCAAGTTCAACCTGGGTCAACTCCAGGTCCCTTCGTCGAGATTTAACGAATTGTGGAAGTGTTTGCATCATTTTTAGCCCTTTTACTCCATCAATGTGTCTAATGGTATACCTGATCAGGTATAAAAACAAGGCATATTTATAATGATATACCTGATAGGGTATAAAAATGTGTTGGCTTGTGATATTATACCCGAATGGGTATAGCTAGCACCTTTAAAACGTGTTTTGGTCTTGGGTCGATCGGCTTTAGATTAATAGCCAATTTATAAAACAAGGATTCAAGATGAAGAAAACACTCCTGGCTATACTTAGTCTAAGCTTGTTCATCAGCTGCAGTAAAAAATTCACTGAATACGAGCATTTGCTTGAACCTCACATCAGCGAGAAAGCACCACAAAAAATGCTGGTCTATGAGGCTGTGGGAAATCCCAATGAAACGGTGGGCAATGCTTTTGGTGCCTTGTTCTCAACATTCTTCAAGTTGAAAAAAGACCATGATATGGACATGGCCGCTCCACTGGCCCGGTGGCCCAAAGGTCCAGATACTCCCATGGAAGAGTGGATTGGAATCTATGCCATGCCTGTGGCAGAAACCGTTGAAGCCATCCCGGAAAAAGCCGCCGAAGAACATCCGGCCCTCAAACTTGAAACCTGGAAATACGGGCTGGTTGCTGAAATTCTCCACAAGGGATCCTATGCCAGTGAAAAACCCACAGTGGACAAGCTGCACAAGTTCATTACCGAAAGTGGCTATGAGATCAGTGGCTATCATGAAGAAGAATACCTGAAAGGTCCGGGCATGTTTGGACCGGGAAACCCAGATAAATACTATACCATCATTCGATATCCCGTAGCCAAAATGAAGCCTCAAGTCATCGAATCAAACACAGTTAAAACGGAAGTGATTGAAGCTGATAGCACAGTTACGGGGGATGTGGAATAGTCGGTGTGTCATTCTGAAACGAAAGTGAAGATAAACAGAACTATTTATACGGACTGAGACGTAGCAGGCGCCCCCCTTCTCGATCTTCCAAAACCCAGATATGACCATCAGGTCCCTGCTCAACTTCCCGAATGCGTTTGTTCATGTCAAAACGTTCGACCTCTTCGGCCTGATTTCCATTTATCTGAACCCTTATAAGTGCTTCCGATCTTAATCCACCGATAATGGCATTCCCCTGCCATGCATCAAATAAGGAACCGTGGTAGATGATGAGACCAGAAGGGGCGATAGTTGGAACCCAATATACTTCAGGGGCATGGAAATCCGGACGGGTGTCATGATCTGGAATGTCAAGACCTGAATAATGATTCCCCCAGGAGACCAGCGGCCATCCATAATTTTCACCGGGGATGATTCGGTTAAATTCATCACCATGCTGGGGACCCATTTCATGCGTCCATAATTGTCCGTGCGCATCAAAAGCAATTCCCAGAAGATTCCGATGTCCAAGAGACCAGAAAGACCTGGCCAAAACCCCTTTGTCCTGAAAAGGGTTGTCAGGTGGAATGGACCCATCATCATGTAATCGGATGATCTTGCCTAAATCTTGTGTCCAGCTTTGGGCTGGCTCCTGTTTTTGTCGATCGCCACTGGTTATAAATAAATAGCCTGCGGGACCAAACGCCATCCGATGAGCATAGTGTCCTTTACCAGAGACTTTTGGTTGTTGTCGCCATAATATTTCAAGGTTTTCCAGTCTGGGTTTGCCAGAAAGGATGAGTTTTGCTCGAGCAACCACAGCTCCTCGTTTTCTGGAGGGATTTTGCTCAGCAAAAGAGAGATAAACGAGTTGATTGTCAGAATACCGTGGATGGAGTACGATATCTCCCAACCCGCCCTGACCACCATATGCCACCTCAGGTACACCAGTAACCTCCAATCTGGAGCCATCCTCCAGATCGACAATTAGCAAAACTCCAGCTTTTTCAGTTACCAGCAGTTTACCATCGGGAAGAAAGGTCATCGCCCAGGGTTCGTTGAAGGATCCAAAGCTCTGGGACTTCAGTGCTGAACCCGCATTTCCTTTGATGACTCTTGGGGAATCGGCACTAATGATATTGACAAACAGACTCAATATCAGACAAGATTTAATAATTCGAGGTATCATCATTACTCCTGATTGCTCGTGATGCCCATATATCATGGTGAGGGGTCAAGCCCTGACTGTTTCGACTGAAAGTTACCATGCTTTCAAGCCAGCAATGTTGCGCTCTAGAACCACCTTTACATCTTCGTTTTTGATATGGCCCAGAATACCCCAGGGCCCATTAAAACCATTCTTCTTAAGAAGTGTGACCATATCCTTTTCGTAATCACCCGCTCCCACCGTGAGTATCTTGGGGCCCTCTTTACGCATACCGTTGATGTTCACAGAGGCCAAATGCGGGGCAATTTTCTTGATGATATCTACGTAGGCTTCAAGGTCTTGATGGGCATGGTGGAAATTATACACCAACTGCAAGTTTAGATCGGGCAAAGCCTCAATAATTTGAATAAGATTGTCAGGGTTTCCAAACCAGCCACCATGATTGTAGAGTTCAATTTTGCAGCCGATTTCAGTTGCCTTACTATGAATGAATGAAATCATTTCCACAGCAAGCCCGAGAGCTTGATCATGGGAGAGATCCTTAAAGAAATTGTTACTAAAACTTAGCCACAGCCTGGTTTCGAGCTCCAGCTTTTCTAGAATAGTGAACATGTTTTCATTCATATCACTCAGCCTTCCCAGGCTATCCCGCTTGGCATTCAACCAGAGCCACATGGAAAAGATTTCGATCTGGTTTCCCTGGGCCTGGCTGAGGTCAGCTTCCATATTGTCCAGGTGGTCTTTATCCCAGTCATAGGCCCATTTGTTAAATCCTAGTTCCTGCAGCAATTCAATCCGTTGAGAGGGCGATCGCTCCAGGGAGTCGAAGGCAACAATACACCAGGGGTAGACGTTTTCCATGTCGATGGAGGCATTTTCTTCCTGGCTGCATGAACACATAAAGCCGGGGAGGTACATCAGCAGTAATAAGATTCTGTTGCCAATGATCATGGGGTACTCCTTTGGAACCTAAAATGTCTTACCACAGGAAGTAAAAACCAGCCTTGGGACCAAGATTCTTCGCGTTGCTCAGAATGACCAAATTTCGAATTTCAAGTTTCAAACTGATCCCCTTTTGCCCCATTACTGAATATATGCATTGACGGCAATCTTGAATTCCTCTTGCGTATAGCTGTACTCCTTTTTCATAGGTGGGAACTGCTGGTCAAATTTTTTAGCTTCTGCTTCATCAAAGTTGAATACATCGCTGTCTACGTATTTCCATTGTTTTCCTGAAAGAAGGTCTTTTTTTAACTCAAGGACGAGGAGACTTACAGGAAACTTCCCATCCGAATTGCAGATGTTGTAGGTCTTGGATCCCTTGAATCCATGTTTGCAATAATTTCCAGGACTGCCGTGGATGATGACAAAGCCATACCCCATTTGGGATGCCAACTCAGTTGAGTGACGGATGAGAGCGGTTCCAATGCCTTGGCGTTGGTACTCAGGCAGGACGCCCACAGGTCCAAATGTTACGGTATCTATTTTTTCTGCATCCCCGTTGATGATATGTGAACGTGTATACATGATGTTTCCAACGATCTGGTCATCAAGAACGGCCACGAAGTTCAGGGCTTGTAGAAAATCAGGGTGGGGTCTCAGAATATGGGTCAGATAGTGTTCATTACAGCCAGGTACGTACAAATTCCAGAAGGCCATACGTGTCAACGTCTCTACGTTCCGGTGGTCTTTTTCTGTCTCTTGCCTTATTGATAGATTCAAGTTATTCAATCCTGTAATTATTCCTTCTAATGCGCACTTCGATCAGGGCTCATTCCCGGTCAAGTGCTCTACAAATAGTATGGACGGGTTTTGGGGTCTAATTATTGAGCTTCCGTCCCCTTTACGTACTTATCAAACCACTGAAGCTGTTCCCAAAGCACATGCTCCACACTTTCTCGAGCCCGATAACCATGATCCTCATGGGGCAACAGCACCATCCGAGCAGTACCCCCAGACCCGCGCACGGCTTCAAAGAAGACTTCGGACTGAAAGGTCAGTGTGCCAGGGTTTGAATCCATGGCGCCGTGGATTATCAGAATCGGTTCGTTGACCTGGTCTGCAAAGAAGGTGGGAGATAACTGGATGTAGACAACCCGTGCCTCGAACAGGGATCGGCGTTCCGACTGAAAACCGAAGGGCTGGGTCGTCTTGTTGTATGACCCGCTTCGTGCAATACCGGCGCTGAATAGATCGGAGTGGGCCAGCAGGTTAGCCACCATGAGGCCACCATGACTGTGGCCCATAATCCCAATCCGTTCCGGATCTGCTACACCTATTTCCACAGCCTTGGCTACAGCAGCCTCAGCATCAGCAACCAGTTGAGGTACAAAAGTATCATAGGTGGTCTCGGGGTCACCAATCATGGGCATGGCCGTGCGATCTAGTACGGCATAGCCTTGAAGCAGGAAGTAAAGGTGTGAAGGACCCCAAATCCTCATGAAACGTCGGGTGGAACCGCTGACTTGTCCTGCAGTGGCGGCTCCGGAATATTCAAGGGGGTAAGCGTAAAGCACGGTTGGAACCGCTGTTCCTTCCTGGTAACCCGGTGGTAGCAAAAGCTGGAAGCTCAGAGGCACACCATCCTCACGCTCATAGGTGACCAGCCGTTTCTCGATTTCCCTGAGTTTTGGACTGGGATCATTAAATCGGGTAACGGGTTCATATGTAATGGATCGAGTGGCCTCACCCGCTTCAGCCTCAATTTCTTCTCCGATAGTTGCCAGATAGTAATTTGGAACGTCGTCGGCAGACTCGGAGCGAAACACAAAGTGCCCCTCATCACCGGCAAAAGCCGTGAAATTCTCATAGCGCTCCGGATCGCACCGGAACAGACGCTCGGTTTTCTCACCTCCAAGTTGGCGAAGGTCCAGGAAGGGACGATCCCCCTGCGGACTAGCCCCGCTCCCTCGGAAGTAGACCATATCTTCTTTCTGACGTAGTACCCATTGGCCGTTTTCCAGCATGCGATAGAGCGGTGAGCCGGGATTACCGTAGCGATCACCTTCATCCCGATCATACCAGAGTTCTGCAACACCGGATTCAACATCCAGGAGCCATACATAGCGCCAGCGGCGGATTCGCTCACGTTCTGTAAGCATCACAGTGGATCCTGCGGCAGTCCAGGCACCTGCAGACCGCATGCGGTGTTCTGTGCGGAAGACCTCCTCGGCATCACCGTCGAAAGGTACCTCCAGACGCATGAGACGGTCACGGTGGCTCACTTCTGCTACCGGATTACCGCCATCCAGCGCTTCAACCCAGAAAAGGGTGTGTGGCGCTGTTGCACGCCAGTCAATGGAACGGGGACCTGTGGGTACACCGTGAATGGGAACCGCATCAGCCAGTGGCAGAGAGGCGATACTGGCCACCAGGTTTCCACTGGGATTCCAGATTTCCACTTCACTGGCGAAACGCCACCAGGCTACTTCGTGGGACCAGGGCCCCACCAGACGTTCGACGAGTAGATAACTACCATCCGGTGAGAATTCTGCGGTGGCGTAATGAGCAGCTTCACCAATTATAGATGACTTACTACTTTTGGGATCGATAATGGCCAGCTCGCTAGCCATGTAATAATCAAAAAGGACGTCGTCATAAGCTGTTCTCAGCAGGTTGCGAGCCTCATAGGTGGAGCGAGCCGTAGCGCCATCGCTTTCAACAATTTTGGGACCGGCAGGTACGCTGGGTGGGGTCGGAACCAAGCCTCGGTCAGGTATGCTGCGAACCAGGAGGTGCTGCTGGTCAGGTGTCCACCGAACGGGACTTCCCAGGAGAGGATTCAGTGCCAGACCAGGAATCTTTTTCACTTTTCCATCCACGGATCCAACCCATAAACCATAATGATCTTCATGGATTACTGTCAGGGCAAATCGTTGGCCGTCAGCAGTCCAGGTTACGCTATATAGCTCGGCATTATCTGGGATATCAAGCGCAGTTTCGGTGCCAGTCTTGACCTCAAGCAGGCGAGGAGCATGGGCACCATGTCTACCATGTGTTCCATTTACCATCGGGTTAACCCGAATCCCGGCCAGCATGTGCATGGGAGCTGCCATCTCTGCCAGAGAAGGATAGAGGATGGGGTCGCCCAGAAGCATATGATCGCCGCTGGGGGCCATCCACATCCAGGGAAGTCCAGGTGCATTGACAACCTGCAGTATATCCTCTGGAGGTGATTGCCATTGGGATTCCAGTTCAAAAGCCTCCTCGACAGCTGGCTCACATGCTGTGAAAAGTATCAGGGTTAACGACAGCAGTGTTATAGCTGCTCTGATATGAACATTGTTTTTCATAGGTGACCTCCCCGCTTTGCGTTCCCGATACTGTGATCGGATTGATGTATAACATTTGTGGTCAAACCATTGGCCTCCCTCTTGGAAATGGATTCCAGAGGTAAAAAAGTGTTTAAGCAAAGTTGCATAACACGGTGGCTCCATTCGGTTTGCCAACAAATCTATTCAAAGGTGGCGAAATTTAGGTTTTTGTGTTCGCTGCACAAGGGATCTTCCAATCCGGCATTAATCAAACGATAGGTGAGCGATTAGGAGCGTTAGCTTTGTCAGCGCGCTGCTACCTCCCATTCCCGAATAGAGCCTTTTACCAGACGAAACATAGGGTGTGGCTCTGGTTGTTCAAGGGGCCGGTAGCGGGTATACAGATCAGGTGCTCTCACCTGAAGTTTTGATTTCAAGTGCCCCCACTCCCAGAGTAGCTGACCTTCAGTCTCGTTGATGTACAACTCTGCCGATGTCTTCCCAATCTTGGACAAGTCAAACTTGTATCCCCTGACAACCGACTCCTCATAAACACCGTTCAGGAAGCACCGGATGTAATGAATGGGATCTGGTTGTTCTTTGAATCGGGTCAGTTGTGGGTGGTTGGTGTAACCCCTGGTATTGCCCAGTAAAACGGCTTGTGCAAGCAGCGCTTCGCGCCAAAGTGCTACCAGTCCTCGCGAGTCCAGATACCTAGGGTGAATGGTCCACAGCCTCATGCAAGCTTCCCTGCCGAGCACTCCGACAAAAAACAGGGTCTCAGCATTTTACTCATAACTTAAATTTTATTCAGTCTAACAGTAAAACTGGATGAAAATGTAAAGGGATAAGTCAGAATCATGAATAATCTCCATTCCAGTCCAGAGTTAATGCTTATTCTAAATGTAAATCCGCTCAGTGGCAAGTCGAAGTATTACTGAATCCCTCCACTGGAGCCCCTCAACCCAGTGCGTATGCTGAATCAACCATATCTTTTAGTTTGATTGAAATATTTAACTTATGTTGAACAACAAGGGCGTTATGGGTATAATTTCACGTTTCCAATTTCAAACTACGGACTAAATTGATTTTCTATGCGTCATGATACTCAGATAAGCTCACTTAGAGGTGTTGGAACCCGGAAAGCTGAAGCTTTGGCGGAAGTCGGTCTGTTTACGGTAAACGATCTCCTGGAGCACTTCCCTCGGAGGTATCTGGATCGCTCAACGGTTTCTTATACCAATGATCTGCGCAAAGACAAACAGGCTACTATCGTGGGTAAGGTCACTGGCACCCAGATGCGTCGCGGACGCAAACGTTCTTATTTTGAAATGGTGATTGCCGATGAGCGGGGATTTCTGAAATGTCGCTGGTTTAATGGTGCCAACTGGATTCAAAAACGCTTCAAAAAAGGTGATGTGGTTGCCGTCAGTGGCAAGGTGGATTTCTATGGTGGCTTTCAGATGGTCCACCCCGATTTTGATGTTTTGAATGAGGAAGGCACCAATCCCATCAACACCGGCATAATTGTACCACTTTACCCTTCTGGTCAAAAACTACAGGCGGCAGGGCTGGATAGTCGTGGCTTTCGACGACTCCTGCGCCCCCTGGTAGACGGTCTTGAAGGGCAAATCCCCGATTTTCTTCCTAAAGAATTGTTAGCAGAATACAAGCTCATGGATCTGGGAGATGCTGTGAGAGACATTCATTTTCCAGAAGACATGGATGCTCTGAAACAGGCGCAGCATAGACTCAAATTCAATGAACTCTTTTTTATGCAATTGCTTCTGGCAGTGCGCAAACAGAGCATGACTGAAACGATAAAGCAGAATCGTTTTGAATCCCTGGGTGACTATCTGGAGTCTCAATATAAGAAGCTGCCCTATGAGTTAACTGGCGCTCAGAAACGGGTCATGAATGAAATATGGGACGATCTCAAATCATCTCATCCCATGAACCGCTTGCTCCAGGGCGATGTGGGTTCTGGAAAGACGGTCATCAGTTTACTGGCAGCCGCAATTGCCGCTGGAAATGGTTATCAATCGGCCATTATGGCACCTACAGAGATATTGGCGGAACAACATTACAAAAATGCCCTTACCTTTTTCGAGGGAACACCCATCCGTGTTGTTCTGCTCACGGGATCACAAACTGCTGCCCAAAAACGGGATTTGCGCAAGGCGCTCAAAGAAGGCTATTACCATGTAGCCATTGGGACGCATGCCCTGATTCAGGGTAAGGTTCATTTCAAAGATCTGCAGTTGGTTGTGATTGATGAGCAGCATCGTTTTGGTGTGCTCCAACGAGGTGAATTGCTGGAAAAAGCCGCTGAGGCAGATGTGTTGGTAATGACTGCTACACCTATCCCTCGCACCCTGTCCATGACTATTTTTGGTGATCTCTCAGTATCCATAATTGATGAGCTGCCGGCTGGTAGACAAAAAATTATCACCCGTAAAGTAGATGTGATCACCTTGCCCAAGGTCTATGGTTTTATCGAAGGCGAACTAAAGGCGGGTCGGCAGGCTTTTGTGGTATATCCGCTGATTGAGGCGTCAGAAAAAATTGACCTGGAAGCTGCCACCCAGGGTTTTGAAAAGCTGGCTGAACGCTTCAAGCCCTTTAAGGCTGCCCTGCTGCATGGTCGTATGAGTGCTGATGAAAAGGACAGTATCATGCAGGCCTTCTCCCGCAATGATATCCAGCTTCTGGTGAGCACTACGGTAATTGAGGTGGGTATTGACATTCCCAATGCGACTGTGATGATGATTGAAAACGCAGAACGCTTTGGCCTGGCACAATTGCACCAGCTGCGGGGACGTATTGGACGTGGGGAACATCGGGGTGTTTGTGTGCTGGTTCACCGGAATGTGAATTCTGATTCACTGGATCGGCTCAAAATTATGGTAGAGACGCTGGATGGCTTCAAAATAGCAGAGGAGGATTTACGTCTGCGTGGTGCCGGTGATATTTTTGGCACCAGACAGTCCGGCCTGCCCGCCTTGAAAATTGCCAATATTCTCTGGGATGGAGAGATACTGAAGGACTCCCGCCGAGCAGCTTTTGATCTGGTGCAAAAAGACCCCCATCTGCGTAAAGGCATCCATGATGGAATCCGGAGAATTATTCTGGAAAAATATGCGGATTATTCAGCACTTGCAGGTATTGGATAAGCCCCCCATCCTGGCTTATCTTTTATGCTAATCTAATGGAGCAGTAATATCGTGTTTAAGTGGACAACAGAGATGCGAATTGATGATGGTCAGATTGATGATGACCATAAGGAATTGATCGCTATTGCGAATCGTGTCCTCTGGCTAGAGCGACCAAATCGTGATGCCGATGAGCTTAAAATGGTTATTCGTGAGCTATATGACTACGTGAAATATCATTTTGGTCGTGAAGAAGTGCTCATGAAAAATTTGGATTACCCTGATTTCGAGGCGCACCATGAAAAGCATGAAATCATAATTCGCTCGATGAACTACTATCTAACAGAGTCTCATCATATGGGTGAGATTCTGAGTAATTTCCGACAATTGGTGAGCAAGTGGGTCACCGGTCACATCATGGAAGATGATAAAAAACTCCAGCGCTTTATGGATGCCAAAGTAGACTCATTTCTGAAAAAAGACTGAATCTGTAGACAAAACCTTATTTATAAATGACAGCCCCCTTAAAACTTTCATCCCGCCTGATCAACGAGCTGGCAAGCCGAAACCTTGAATTAATCAGGGCCACGGATGTGGACGGTTTTTTGGATAAGGCAGATGTGGTGAGTATACCCTCCTGGCCTGAATTCATGATGCATGATTCCGTTGCCAATAAATATTGGGGAGCACTAAACGAGCAACACTCGGATTTTCAGTATGCATTAATTGACCAAACAACCCAGAAGTGGGTTGCCGTAGGAAACAGTATTCCCGTCAGTTTTTCTGAGTCCCTGGAGCGGCTTCCCGATGCCGGATGGGACTGGGCGTTGCTTTCTGGAGTGGAGGCAAGTGACCCTCCCAATCTATTGTGTGCTCTTGCCATTCAGATATTGCCTGAATTCAGAGGTGGTGGGTTAAGTACCCTCATGATTGAGATCATGAAGGAAATTGGACAGCACTTTGGATTGAATCAGTTGATAGCACCGGTAAGGCCGAATAAAAAATGTGATTATCCCCTGATTCAAATGGAAATATATATTGAGTGGTCTAGAGCAGGTGAAAAATTTGATCCCTGGCTTCGTGTCCACGAACGCTTAGGGGCACGCATTTTGAAAGTCTGTCCGCAGGCAATGGAAATATCGGGTACGGTACACGAGTGGCAGGAATGGACCGGACTGGTTTTTCAAGCCTCGGGGCAATACATCGTTCCCGGTGCTTTAAATCCCATTACGATCAATGTTGAAAATGATCATGGCGTGTATATTGAACCTAACGTCTGGATGTTGCACAGCTGACCAATCTTGGCCACACTTCGTTGGCCCTAAGTTTACCCTGTTTAGTTTAATCGAGCCAGGATATCCTTTGAACTTTCATGGTTCACACCTTCCTCCTTACCAACCATCTGGTAAAAATCGCAACTCATACAGTTGGCAAGCTTCATTGCGAAAAAGCCCTGAACGCTTCCACCGCAGAAAGTGCCAGTGATTGGCCAACAGGCCCGGCCTCCATTCGTTCCAGAGTTTGCACCATTTACTCTTACTTCTGTAGTGGCAGGACAAACCCCCAGCTCTGCAACCTTTGATCCACCAGGTTGTCTTCCACAATTCTTGAATTCCCAACAATTTTGCTTCTGTGCCATACCACCCTCCCTTTCGGAGTCCCTGACCGTTAAAGCCAATACATTTAATACTAACAATTATCGACGAAAGGAATGGTTTCTTGAGTGTTGCAATAAAAGCTTCAAGTGAGAGGTGGGATTTTTTACAATATGGTTTCGATAATAATACTTATTGATATTATTGAGGATGTTCTAACATTACATCGATACCAATCTTAATGTTTCATCGGCCATCTGAAATTGATTACGAGGAGTAAAAAAGTCAGAGATGATAAAAATAGAAAATCTCTCCAAGCAGTTTGAAACCACGCGTGCCGTTAAAGATCTGAATCTGCATATTGAGAAGGGTGAGCTGTTCAGTTTTCTGGGGCCCAATGGTGCTGGTAAAACCACCACCATTAAAATGATGGTGGGTTTAATGACCCCCACTGAGGGATCCATTGAAATGGGCGGGTTTGATGTTGAGCGTGATCCACAAAAAGCAAAATCGATCATTGGATATGTGCCTGATGCGGCCTTTTTATATCAACATTTGACGGGTCTGGAATTGCTCATGATGGTGGGTCAGCTCTACTCCATGGATAACGATGCCATTTTGCGTGATAAAGATGTGCTCAGCGAACGACTGTTTATGAAAGAGTGGCTGGGGGATCGCATTTCAGGTTATTCACAGGGGATGAAACAGCGATTGGCCTTCGCCTCGGCATTTTTGCATCACCCTGAAATATTAATTATCGATGAACCTATGGTGGGCCTGGATCCGAAAACAGCCAGGATTATTAAAGACATGCTCAAGGAACAGAGTGATTCAGGAGTCACTGTATTTATCTCTACCCATAATCTTAATGTTGCTGAAGAACTGTCTGACCGCATTGCCATTATCAACCGGGGAAAATTACTGGGTCTTGGCACAGTGGATTCATTTAAAGCCATTTCAGGTGAACAGGAAAATCTTGAAGAACGCTTTCTCAAAATTGTTGATGAAGAAGAAAACAATGGCTCTAATTAGAGCCACGGACTGGAGATAAAGATATCGCTACCCGGCAAGCACAACTCCTGTTCAGTATGAAGCGACAGAACCTGAAGGGATTCCTTTCAGGTGTATTCAAGACCAAACGGCTTGAAGTTTTTGTTTCCAGCCTCATTGTGTTCGGATTGGTGTTTGGTGGTTATCGACTTTTCCTTTCCGGGGGTAATTTTCTACTCAGACAGGGAGAATTGGGTGAAGTCTTTCTGGACAGGCTGTTTTATCTGGGGTGGTCCATCATATTCTATCTACTGATCCTTTCCAACCTGGTGACGGGTTTCTCCACATTTTACAAGTCACCTGAAGTGGCTTTCCTCATGACTCACCCTATTGATAACACCCAAATTTTCCGGGTAAAATTTATCGAGAATCTGGTCTACAGCTCCTGGGCGATCCTTATTCTGGGAATTCCGCTAACCCTGGGATATGGCGAATTACAGGGTTTGCTTTCCTGGCAGTACATTGTGGTTTTTCTGTTCGGAATTTTACCCTTTTTATTTATCGCCACAAACTCAGCCAGTCTGCTGCTTATGTTGTTGGTTTATCTGTCTCGCTTCTTTAAAATGCGAACCGTTTTTATTTTCTTAGGTGTTATTTTCATCGGGTTTTTCTATGTCTATTTTAATGTAAATCAACAGGAAACCATGATTGGTGGTGGGTTGGGTAATTTCCGCGCATTGGGCCGCTATTTATCCAACTTGTCCAATAACCCTTTCCCCTTTATCCCCAGTTACTGGCTGAGTCAATTGTTTATGGGTAGCGAAACCCTGGCCTGGACTGAGCGGCTATTCTTTTCGGCACTTTTTTTAAGTAGTGCTGCACTGGGTTGGGAGATCGTAAGCTGGATAGCAGGGAGGGCTTATTTCCTGACCTACCAGATAATGGAAGGACAGGGGCAAAAAACAAAGCGCAAAGCCATGAGTCGCTTTTTTGTGTTCTCCTGGCCTGGAATGCGTATTCCTAACAAAGCCTTGGTTACCAAAGATATTGTTCAGTTTCTGAGAACCCCTCAGCAGTGGGTTCAATTCCTGCTCATGGGCTTTTTTATCGCGGTATATTTAATCAACCTTTCACGAGGCAGTGTACATTTTGATGAACTCGCCCCGTTCTGGCGCACCTCAATCTACATTTTTAATTTTGGATTTACCGGGTTTATCCTGGCTGCACTGACTGCCCGTTTTGTTTATCCCATGATCAGTATGGAAGGACGCAGTCTGTGGATGTTGCAAATGGCTCCCTTTTCCATGCAGCGGGTTTTTGTGGAAAAATTTTGGTTTGCGTTTTTTGTGCTGTTTACACTGACAGAAGTGGTGGCCCTGGCGTCTAATTTTTTTCTGGGACAACGCATGGAGATATCAATTTTGGCCAGTGGTTTCCTGTTTCTTACCAGTTTGGCATTAATCAGCTTGTCATTGGGTCTGGGGGCTGTCTATGCCCAGTTTGACGAATCAAACCCCATGAAAATCAGCAGCGGGTATGGCGGCATCATTACCGTAGTCCTAAGTCTGATTTATGTAGCCTTGTCTGTCACATCCCTGGTCCTGGTTATCAACCTTTTCCAGGGTGGTGGCTCGGGTGTGTTAATTGGTCTTATCGTGAGTTTTGTAGTGGTGCTTACCGTCCTATACACCTGGCTCCCCTTGAAGTGGGGCTTTCAGGCAATCAATAAATACGAACGCTAAACAGGTCAGCGCTTAGCTGCGGGCTTTGCCGCTAATTTTGTCTATTGAGATAGAGAAAACGCGAGTGGTGTCTACCGCCGCGTCGATATAGTCATCACCCTGTTTGATATGATCAGGTGAATATTTGACAATCAGGGCATGTAAAGCCTCGGTTTTCTGAGTACTGCTCAGCTCTGAAATTTGCCCGAAAACAATTACGCTTTCATAATTCGTGGTAAACTTATGGGGAATTACTTTTGTCTGCCCCACGACGCAAAAGGACACACGATCGCCAAACTGAAAATTTTCGATCTTGTGTCCTTCAGACGCTGAATGAAAACATATATGATCTGCATGCACAGCATAATTCAGTGGTACACCATAGGGCTGACCATCTGAACTGAGGGTAGAAAGGATGCCGTATTCACCGGTTTTCAGGATCTTCAGGGCTGAATCGGTGGAAATTTCCCGCTCCTGTCGGCGCATGGAATGGTGCATTTGCAGAAATTATACTTCGGTGATAGTGACTTTTTCCATGACGTCACCGCCCTGGATGCTGTTCAGGACGTCTAGACCCTGGGCCAATTTACCAAAAACTGTATGACGACCATCCAGGTGTGGCTGTGAGGCGTGGGTGATAAAAAACTGACTGCCATTGGTGCCAGGGCCAGCGTTGGCCATGGAGATCACATTGTCGATGTGTCGCAGTGGGTTGTTGGCAAACTCATCTTCAAACTGGTAGCCGGGGCCGCCCATGCCTGAACCGGTTGGATCGCCACCCTGGACCATGAAGTTCGGAATGACGCGATGAAAGCTAACTCCATCGTAGTAACCTTCTCTGGCCAGAAAAACGAAGTTGTTCACGGTTTTTGGGGCATGGTTGGCTGAAAGATCAAGAACCATGGTTCCTTTGTTGGTAACAATTTCAGCTGTGTATGTTTTATCAGTATCGATACTTAATTCGGGTGGGGTGTTCCATTGTTGTGACATTATAATATTCCTCTATGTGTTATTGCCAATTGTCGTTTACAAAATATTTATCCCAGGCTTGAACCCAACTAAATAAAGCCATTGTTTTGAACCCTTGCATGTCCTGGTGGTAGCTTCCGCTCTGGCCCAGTTCAATGTGAATGTGGGCAGAATACGATCTCATATTTGAAACCTTCCAAGTCTTTAAAGAAGACAGCGTAATAGTCTGGACCGTGTTGCGGCCAGAGTTTGGGTCCACCGACTATTTCTGCATCCATGGCTTGCAATTCTAAATGGAGCCGATCGACTTCAGCTCGGGAGCTGGCCTTAAATGCGAGGTGGTGGAGCGCTCCTGGTTTTCTGCGATGAATGGTATCATTAACGAAAGCACTTCTAGGTGAAGTGATGGCAAAAGCCAGGTCGGGATGAGGATATTCAACCACCCTGAAGTCATGCTCATCAATAGTTGCCTGAATTTTTCGATCCACATCAAAACCCAAAATGGCCAGCATACTGTCGTAGAATGGCATTGCGAGATCAATATCCCGGACCGTTATCTGTATATGATCAATGATGGGTTTCATGCTCACCATCCCCGTTTAAACATCCAGCAAACGGCTAATGCTAGATTCAATTGCCGCATAATCTTGTAACAATTGATCGATGTTTTTGATAGGTTCTGCTTGTTTCATGTTGAAATATTCACCGCTGGTGGTGTTAAGGTCAGGAGACGTCGATACGTATGAAACAGCTTCAGCTGACTTTTCTGGCTTCATTATTAACAGATTGAGGATAAGGTTGACCCACTTGGGATACTCACGAAATACATCAGTTCCAACGACACCAGGGTGCATAGCGTTGATTTGAATATCTATGTCAGTATATGATTTTGACAAAAAGATAGTATCCAGAAGGATGAGCATTTTTGAGTCCGCGTAAGCTTTGCTTCCATCAAACGTTTTTGAGACTGGGGGGATATCGGACGGGATTTGACCTCTTTTATACAAGGCTGATGTCAGATTTGTTATGCGTCCACTTTTGGAATTCTGGAGCTTCTCTTTTAACAATCGCGAGATCAGAAAAGGGGCGAGGTAATTGACAGCAAAAGTCAATTCTACACCTTCAGAATTACTTGCATAGCTTCGCTTCATGACGCCGGCATTATTAATCAAAAAATCTAAGGCCGCGTAGTCTGTATTCACAATTTCACAGGCTTGTAGAATGGATGCTTTTTCAGCCAGGTCCACAGCAATATGACGAATATTTTCACTTCCGGACCGGGTCTTAATTTCCGCAAGGGCATGATCAGATTTCTGGGAGTCTCGGGCAAATATTATTACATCGAACCCCTTTTGAGCAAGATCAATAGCGGTGGCTTTTCCAATTCCCGCATTGCCTCCGGTTATGAGACATGTTTTTTTAGTCATTGTGGTCCTTAATTATTTTTTGGTTATCTGGAGGGCAGTCAATTATCCCCAGGTTAGAACGAGAAAAACTCCACTATTGCTCAGGGAGGGTGCTTCAGTGACTTTCACAAACGAGAACTCTGCACCGCTAATGCCAGGATCGCCAAATGAAAAGGGATGAAAAATCATTCCTACTTTCAGGCTGAGCAGCTTGGTGCCCTTCTCGCCTCGGGTTATATATTTGGCCAGGGAGACGTCGGTTGACAGGGCAAAGTCAGTTTGACTGACTGCTGCAACAAGATCATTGTTTGCAAAGAGGTCATCCCAGGTTAAGGATTCCATATCATTGGGTTTTAGAGAAAGAATGCTCTGGCTGATACCCAGCCCTACCCCGGGAATTATGTAAAGAGGTCCAAGGTTCTGGCGGTAGCCTAGATTTATTAGAAAACTGAAATAGGTGAATTTGCTTGAGTGTGATGCTCCCTGTTGAAACTTGCTAAGAAAAAGATTACTGTGATAATTGAATCCAACTGTCAAATGATCCTTGATGTCAACCCTGACATCATAAGTCCACCCCAGGCTACTTTGAGGTATTTCTCCATAGCCATGGGTAAGCAGGGTGCTGTTCATGTCAGAGAGTTTACCAAATTGACGACTTGTAAGACCCAGACTGGTGAAAGCCCTTACTTTTGGCTCCTTCTGAGAACTGTCTATCGGAGTATTGTTATCCACCAGGAATTGTATTTGAAGAGAATCTGTGAGCAGATACTTTTCAATATCTTCCTGCGCCTGGAGTGTGAGCGTTCCAAGCAGAACAAATAGAAGCAATCGAGGGATCATATGAGATCAGTTCCTTTTTCTTAACGTTGTCAAACCCGTCTTTGCGAGGCGGAGCCGAAGCAATCTCTCTTTATTATCCACCACTATGGAGATTGCCACGTCCCCCGCGGAAGCGAGAGACTCGCAAATAATTGATGGAGCTAGTCCTTCTTCTTGTCCAATATGCCCATGAATGCCGGCAGAATTATTACCGTAGTGAGGAAACAGGCCCCCACACCAAAGATCAAGGCATAAGCCAGGCTTCCATAACCCCTGAAGGGTGAAAACATCATGGCTCCAAAAGCCAGCATGGTTGTCAGGGATGTCAACAAGACAGCCTTGCCTGTGCTCGCCAGCACAATAAAGGCTGACCGGGGTCCCTCCAACCGCCAACGATGTACCACATGGAC
>JAERTH010000081.1 GCA_016844955.1 Fidelibacterota bacterium
CTTCGACGATACAAACTTTAACATCGATACCGCAAGATTATCGCTTGCTACAGAATTATCCCAACCCCTTCAATCCTAGCACAACAATCCAATATGAAATTCTGGAGCAAAGCTTTATGGCATTAACCGTATATGATGTTCTGGGACAAGAAATCGTACGCCTCGCAGATGGTGTAAAAGCGCCAGGATCCTATTCTGTACAATGGAATGGAATTGATCATGCAGGAAATCCAATAAGTACGGGTGTATATCTCTGTCGACTAGAGGCTGGTGCGTATACAAAAACCATTAAGATGCTATATCTAAGATAATTCTAAGTGTAATTCGAAGTACTCAAAAGCCCAGGACAGTATCCGGGGCTATTATGTTAAAATGAAACGCTGTTTGTATCGAAAAAATAACAGGTTAGAAACGTGCCATTAAGCAATTGTTTATCAATATGTTCTAATTAAAATATAGCACTTATCTGAAAGCCGGTTGATTTACCAGAGTTACAGCCAGAATTTTGCTGTCAGGTCATTGTTCATTGGAGTGTAGTAAACCACAGTTTTTACGTGCAACAGGGGGGATCTGTTGATCCAAAATCTTTCCAGTCTCAATCAAGTATTGCAAAAGCCGCTGCAACTGAATCTCCATATCCATGGGTCAAGTATTGGACTCGGAACATCAGTCCGAGATGAAAATCATGACCAAATACTGATCACCAACGGTACGAGTTTCCTGAATAGAGGATCACTAGCTCCAGTGGGTGGTTTGGATAAATCAAGTAGCCATGTTTATGAGTAAAACTAAATAAGGATAGAAGTGAATACCTAAGCGAGCCACGCCAAAATATTTGCATCTATCAGTAACAGTAAAAAGGGAGATTGTTATGTACCGATCTTGGTTAATTGGTCTTGTTGTTATGGTGCTAAGCTTTTCAATAGCCACTGGGCAAACACTGAGTATTCAAGGAGTTATAAGGGATAATACTGGTGCTTCGGTGGCAGATGCCAGTCATAGCCTGACCTTCAATCTATACACTGTTGAAACGGGTGGTGGAGTAGCCTGGTCAGAGGTTCAAAATCTGGCTGTGGTTAATGGTGTGTATAGTGCCAACCTTGGGGCAGTCAACTCCCTTGCAGGTTTGGATTTTAATGTGCAATACTGGCTGGGGATATCCATCGATGGTGCCGAAGAACTGGTGCCAAGAACCAAGCTGGCATTGTCGCCTTATGCCATTGCTGCCAGTGTTACCGGTGGCTCAAATATAATCCCTCAGTCCGGAAATGTTGGTGTGGGTACCCCCGTTCCAAGAAGTCTTTTCTCCCTGGGCAATGTTAACGGCATTCAGGATGACTATCATGACCAGCTCAGGTTCTTTGGGATTAACAATAATGCTGGTTTTGGAATTCAATCAGATGCAGATGGTGGCAATTTTCCTACCCAATTGGCATTAAATCCTTATGGTGGACACGTTGGTATCGGAACAATGGCCCCATTTGGTGATTTTCACATCTATCAACCTGATGCTGCACAAATATTTCTTCAGGATCCAGAAGGAGCCAATTACCTCATCTCAGATGCTAACAAACTGTACATGGGGAGGTCGATGACCCCAGCGGCTGTTAATGATCTGTTGGTGCTTGACAATGCTACAGGTAACCTTGGGATTGGCACAGCTCACCCACAATCAAAATTGACCATGGCTGGTGGCCAACTCAGGGTTCATGATGCAGAAGCAGGCTCTGGTGCCTTGCGTGTCGGTGCTTTATGGGGAAAGCCCGGCATTTATGGTGAACACGCCACGCATCCCCTAACGCTGGGTAGTCAATCCGATCAAGTATACCTCAATGGGCGTCTCGGTATTGATATCGAAACTCCAAGTGTAGAGCATGCCCTGCACATTAGACATACTGGAAAAGGAATTGCTCTGGACCATGGATCCACAGGAACCAATCATTGGTCAATCTATGATGATCCTGACAACAACTTATTATTCATGTTTTCACCGCATAATATTGGGACATCACTCCATTGGGGAAATGGATTGTGGTATACTCAGTCTGATAGAGCCTTGAAAAAAAACATCACAACCGTCGAAAATATCTTATCCATGGTTCTCTCCTTAAAACCAAAGAGATATCATTTTAACCATATGAGTGATGCAGCACTCAAAACGTTCGGTTTTATCGCCCAGGATGTTGAAGCGGTATTCCCTCAATTGGTTGGTGAAAAGAATGGCACCAAGAACCTGGCCTACTCCCAATTTGGTGTCCTCGCCATAGCGGCCATCCAAGAGCAACAGGAAATAATCGACAATCAAAACAAATTGATTCAGGAGTTGATGGATCGTGTAAGCGCTTTGGAAGCTAATAAATAACCCGGTTAGAGGTTCAAATAGTCAATCATGAATTTTCTAAGGGGAGGAACTCCAATGAAGTTTCGAATCTATCAAATGAATCAGATATTCCTGATTCTATTAGTGCTTGCCACTGGAATTTCCGGGCAACACTTAAGCTCTGATCACATCATCATCAGTGGTGGCGCTAATCTGATGTCTGGTTACCTGGCACCTGCAGTTCAGGGACAAGATCGGGTTACAGGGACAGTTACAGTGGTTGTAGGTCAACCCTTTGTCTCACCACAAGCCATGACAGGCAACTCACAAGTGATGGAGCTGGGGTACTGGTCCCAACTCAAAAGAACCCCCGGCATACCAGAATTTAATGCCAGTTATGATATCTATCCTGGTCGCATCGATCTGGATTGGAATTATGACCCCAACACACCGCCAGCCACCATTTCTCATCGTATTTACAGGGGTGGCTCCGGATTGATACGTGATAATTATAGTGTTAATAATACTGTCTATGAAGATGACGCACCTGACCTGGATGTAGGGACAGAATACAACTATGAACTGGAGGGAAGGAATAGCTTTGGCTGGGCCGCTGAAAATGCTCAGACCGTAGGGAAGACCTCAACCGTTGGCTCAATCACTGGTAAAATATCTACTGCCCTGGGGACAAATATTCCCAATGCTAAAGTTGTACTTACTCCCAACTGGGGACACTCCCTATTCCTTAATGGAACCTCAAATTACATTACAATTCCTGATGCAGATATATTTGATGTTGGGGATCATTCAGTATTGCCCGAGGCAACCGTTGAGTTGTGGCTAAAACCAACGGAAGTGGCCAATGAACCTATCCTCTCAAAAGGTACAGACTGGGCATTGTCACTGGTGAACACCGGTGGTTTTCTGCATCTCGAATACAAGTTGTCAGGCTCACGTGTGCTACTCACCGATGCAACCATATCTGTGGATGAATGGACCCATATAATATTGAAGAAAGAATTGCAGGCAGGCATTACACAGATATCCATTTTTATCAATGGACAACTCGCTATGGTTGAGGGTGGCCAAACATCTATGACTGTCACAAGTCATTTGTCTGGCAATGATGCGCTCCGAGTTGGTCATTCAGGAAGTGAATATTTCAGGGGTTTTATTGATGACATCCGAATCTGGGATATGGCGAGAAACAATATTGACCTTTCCCGGGATTATGATAGATACCTCTACTATCGAACCCTTGGAGATATCAACTATCCCCATCTACGTGCACACCTGACCATGGATAACGGTTCCGGGGCGGTCATTACCAATGCTGTAAATCAAGCGCTAAATGGTACCTATGTTGAATTAACCCAGGATACATGGTCAACAACACGACCACCAGCCTATGCCACTGACTACACTGATTTAAGTGGCAACTACGCCATTAATAATATCAATTATGGGAACGGCACCAACTTCACACTCACACCATCAAAAGCCTATCATGAGTTTGATCCGACCTATCGTCTCGTATATCTCTCTGACATTGTTCCTGTTGCCAATGGACAAAATTTCAGCGTCACCAACCTCATGTCCATCACAGGTTATGTATATTATGACACTGAAAACACAAATGATGTCCAGTGCGGTGAACAGCATGTCCAGATTTGGGTGAATGATGAATTCAAGGGTGTCTTAACTGATGCTTCGGGCTTTTATCGGGTAGAGGTTGAGCCAGGTGCTGATGTGAAAATTCAGCCGGTAAAGGCATCTAGAGAAACCATAGATTTTGATCCCTACGAATTGAACTACACCAATGTGATCGCCAACAAAACAGCTAATTTTGTGGATCTAAAAACCCGTACACTGAGAGGATCTGTGACAGGTGGTGCCTGTGAGTATGCGTTGGGACCTGCCAACCTGGCTACGGTGACCCTGACTCCTGCTTCACAACTATTCAGCAAAACTGTTGCAGTGCAAGCCTCAGGCGATTATGAGTTCACTAACATTCCACCCCAGGCATACTCCCTGTCAGTTGATATCAATGTGGCTGGGTCCTACACGCCTTCCATTCCAGGGGGTGTGATCGTAATGGGCGAGTATTTTGCCAACAATGGCAAAACCATAAATACTGAGGACTCATTTTCTCTGGTGGATTCAACCTGGTCTGGCGAAGAGGATACAGTCAAATTCAATTATCGATCTGATATGAAAGTCAGTCTGTCAGGATTTGATGAAAACCAGGTAGGCGACAATATGGTAACTCAGAATATTGAGCATACACTTACCCTTTTTGCGTATGAAGAATATTGGGGTAATCCCGTATACAATCAGTGTCCCATCGATTCTGGGTCATTCATCATCTTTGATTATATCAGTGATCGTTGGACGCCCTCATCTGACACGGTTCGCGTTGAATTTGGTGCAGATGGTACCCATGAGTATGCCATGTTACCCGGCAAGCCCAACATCAGTCCCGATGGGGCATATCCCTATCATAAAACCATTGAAATTATGGCCGAAGATGCTGTAGGACGTCGTAAATCCCTCCTGGACAGAGCGGTTGTTTTGGGACACAGACCTCAGCAAATGGATTTCACCACAACTGCACCGGATATACCCTTGCTAATCTTGCGCCGACCACCTGGCGATGCCAGTAGCTCTACCTTTTCCAGTACACAGAGTCAGTGCACGGAACTGGAAATATCTACCAGTGAGACCGTGGGAAATCAGGTTGGAATGACCGCAAAACTAGGTCTGGGGGTTACAACATCCATTGGGTTCGTGGTTATGACTGAGATCTCAGTGGAAGCACATTATGAGATCGAATCCGGCTTGTCCATGTCTCAAACCCAAACCAGTTCGACATCCCAAAGCTTATGTGTGGAATGTGAAACCAGTTATTCCACAGGGGAACTCATGGGAAGTGACGGTGATCTATTCGTCGGGGGCGCTTTGAACCTGCTGTATGGTGTAACCAAAGTACTCTCCCTGGAGGATATGGACGGGATATGGGTCTATACGCTAACGGATGAAATAATCTTCGTCCCCAATGGATTTGAGACAACCTATATCTATACCCGGGCTTACATCGAAAAACTCTTGATTCCAGAATTATTGTTTCTGGCCGAGACGGACTCTACCATGTTAGAGTCTGCTTCTCGCTGGCAGGATGTCCTGGTCAGGGAAGATTCTCTGCGTTGGATAACCCAGGATACAACAAACTACTCATTTGAGGGTGGTGCCGGTGAGTTTTCTGTATCACGCGCTTCAGAAGTCACCCAAAGTGTGAATTATAGTACCGAGCTACAACTGGATGTGAGTTTGGCTCAGACCGTTGGGTTTAGTGTGAACGATGCATCAGGCTTTGATGCCACATTCGGATACAATTTTGGTTTTGGCATGGGCAAAAGTTCAACCTCCACCACAACCCAAACGAACTCATCTTCATTTTCACTGGATGATAATGATTTTGGGGATGACTATACAGTTGGGGTAGGAAGTGATCCCGTTTATGGCACACCTGTGTTCCATGTAATTGCAGGTCACTCATCCTGTCCCTATGAGGCATGGGAGAATGAACAAGGGGCCGTTGTGACCATTCCCCGAGATGTACCCTATATGGAGTGGCAAACCCCAAGTACCATGAATAATGTCATGCCCAATCAGGCAGCACTATTGACTGTATTGTTAAGAAATGATCAGGAGGGTGAAGCTGGGTCTGACGCACGTACCTATTACCTGTCCACGGTTGAAAGCAGTAACCCACGAGGTGCTGTTGTACTCATCAATGGACAAGAACATGATCAATTGAACCCATTGCCCTACACCCTGGGCATTGGTGAAAGTGATACTGCACAAATTGCCGTATCTCAAGGGGAGGGGGATTATTACGAGTATGAGAATCTACTGCTTAAATTTGCCCCGGAGTGTGAGTCTCAATCCAGTGTTACCCAGGGTTTTGCCTTACCTTTTACTGTTAACTATGCCAGACCCTGTACGGAAGCAGAAATATACGACCCTGGTGAAGACTGGGTCGTGAACCTGACCCACAATGATACCTTGGATCTTATTGTTACAAGCTATGACCTGGGGCAGGGACATTTTGATGAACTCAAACTTCAATACAGGCAACTGGGTGGTGATACATGGTTTACCGTGGACAATGCGACCCTGGTTGCAGATACCCTAAGGGAGTATGATCAGCATAATGCGCTCATGCGTTGGCCCGTTGAGGTACTCAATGATGGTATCTACGACCTCCGTCTAAGAAGTGTTTGTCTGGAGGGCTTACTCACTAATGAAATGCCAGCTCTGCGGGGTACCATTGATCGTGAAGTGCCAACAGTTTTAGGCGCTCCTGAACCAGTGGACAATGTGCTAAACATGAATGATGAAATTGCTATCAACTTCACAGAACCAATCAATCCTGCTAGCGTCCAGACCAACAATATTATTCTGTTTGATGGACAGGGGCAGGGACGCATAACAGATATTGAAGTTTCAGTATCCGAAAATCGCCTGGTTATTTCTCCCATGGTGGCAAATGACCAGATAGAGAATCACTATCTGGAAGCTTCTATCAGTGGTTATCAGGATATTTATGGTAATCCAGGTGATACGGTTAGTTGGGCATTTCAGGTTAACAAAAACCCAATCTCCTGGAACGTACCCAGCTTCAATACCATTGCCTGGGTTGGTGATGACCAGGGTTTTGACATCACTCTGAATAATATTGGCGCATCTGTTAAACCGTTTGAGATTGTCGATCTACCCGCCTGGCTCACAGCTGTTCCAGCGGAAGGGGAAATCAACGCTGGAGGGTCATTTGATATTCATTTTGACATTGATCCCAATCTTAATGTTGGTGAATATTCTCAAATCGTGTATGCTGATACACCCGATGGGCTTGAGCCGCTGGATATCGATGTTATCTCAATGTGTCATTATCCTGATTGGTCATTTGATCCCAATTTCTACCAGTACAATATGAATGTGACAGCGCGCTTATTTATCCAGGGAACACGCTCCCTGGATACCTATGATCGCATCGGGGCATTCGTTGAAGGTGAACCACGTGGTTTTGCAAATATTCAGTACAGTGACGTTCTGGATGAGTATTTCGCCTACCTTACAATTTATAGCAATATCCCAGGTGGTGAGGAAATCGATCTGCATATCTGGGATCGCACGGGGTGTGCCGAATATTGGGAGGTTGATACCACGCTGACATTTGTCATGGAGTCTATTGTGGGAACACCCTCCGCTCCGGCCAATCTGAATGCCAACGGGGCCATTGGTCAGGAACTTGATCTTGAATCAGGCTTTACCTGGTTCTCACTCAATCTGGATGGTGCTGCCAGCACTGATCTGGATCTGTTGTTCGAGGATATGGCCCTCACCGCCGGTGATCGCATTCTCAGCCACATAGCTTTTGCTCAGTATTCAGCCACTTCAGAAAGTTGGTCAGGAACCCTGGCCAGCCTTGACCTGGGGAAGATGTATATTGCCGATCTCGACACCGCAGGACAACTGGACTTAATTGGTTTTCCAGTAAACGCGGATGTCACCGAAATTGAAGTTGCTGCAGGGTGGAACTGGGTGGGTTATTTGCCTTCGGAAAACATCGGCGTCAATCAATCACTGGCATCTCTTAGCAGTACCACGGATGATCTGGTCAAGGATCAGTACAACTTTGCCCAGTACATTGAAGACTATGGTTGGTTCGGCTCTCTGCAGTGGATGCGTCCAGACTATGGATACAAATTGAAGCTGGCTGCACCGGACACATTGATATATCCAGCAGGTGTCGCAGGTCGCCAATTGGCCCTGTCCAAATCGCATGCTTCCCGAGCCATTCAGAGCGGGCAGATAGTAAATTATAACTTTGCCAACAATATGACGGCGACACTCCAACTGGAGGGGGGTGATCCCAATAATGAGGTCCTGGCCTTCGTTGGTGAAGAGGTGCGTGGACGGGCAGTTCCCCTGTATCTACCAACCCTTGATATTTATCGGGTATTCATGATGATTTATGGTGAGACAGGAGAAACGGTTCGCTTTGAAGTTCACGAAATGGAGAGTGAAATCGTATATCAGGGCAATGAAATTCTGACTTTCAACCCTGATGAGGTAATGGGAAGTCCCCTGGAACCCATGCTGCTGTCTCGTGTTCCTCTGGGAATCGGTGATATAGGGTATATACCTGATGTTTATTCGCTGGAACAAAACTTTCCCAATCCCTTCAACCCATTTACAAAGATCGGTTTTGGTATACCTGAAGATGCACGGGTGAGTGTCAAAATCTACAACCTCAGGGGTCAGGAAGTAAAAACCCTGGTAGATGATGATCTCCATGCTGGCTACCGTTTTGTTGTGTGGAACAGTACGGGTAATCAGGGAAGCCGAATGACCTCAGGCGTCTATTTTGTGGTCATGGAAACCAGTGAATTCCGTGAAGTCAGGAAAATGCTACTGCTGAAATGATCAGCACATTTCTAATTCGACCCGGCTGGCTGAGGCTGGCCGGGTTTTTATCGCTCCATACAATTCTCTTTGCCCAGCCACCTGCTGAATGGACTGTCAATTCAACTGATTATGAATTCATGATGACAGTAACCGGTCGCATATCTATTGATGGTGGTGATTCGGTTGATCCTGAAGATGTCCTGGCTGCCTTTCACGGGACTGAGTGCCGTGGACAAATCCCAGGTGCAGTTGTCGGTGATGGTCTGGAGTGGTTTCTATCCGTTTATGGTGATGTATACAAGGAGGAGATCACATTTAAGGTCTGGGATGCCAGTACAGATATGATCATTGAATCAAGCGAATCAGAGTTCTTTTCTCCATACGGGTGTCTGGGGTCTGTGGATGATCCATATCCAGTTGAAGTCCTGTCAATTGACAACACACTGCCCGTGGAGTTATCCTGGTTTAGGACAACACCAGACTCCAGAAGTATTTTACTTGAATGGCAAACAGAATCAGAAACTGAGAATCTGGGATTCATTCTTGAGCGCCGAATTGATGTACTTTTCATAGACTGGGAGGTGATTGCTGATTTTCAATCAGACTTGGATTTGGCAGGGCAGGGGAGCATCACTGAGGCCACGACCTACCGTTATCATGACACAAACCTTAAGGAAGCAACCACCTATGAATATCGTCTGGCTGATGTGAGTTATGCTGGAGATATAAACTATCATGAGAGCCTGGTGGTGAGGAGCGTCCATTCACCTGAGCTCAGTCTCAATTGTAGCCCTAATCCCTTCAATGCTGCGACAGTGATTAGCTATATACTACCCACACGTGGTGATTTAAGTTTGAAAATCTATGACCTGTCTGGTAGGGTGGTTACTGAAAAGATAATATTGAACCAACCAGCTGGTCCTGGCTCAATTGTCTGGGATTCTAAAAATGATGTGGGGGAGAATGTTGCCACAAGTGCATATTTGTGTCGAATTCAAGCAGACAACTACCATAGAACTATCAAAATAGCGTTCTTGAAATAGGAAGATCAAGAATTGTCCCATCGTAGTTAAGCACCGCGGAACGAATACGGATGGTCCTCCTGCGTTAATGTTAGGAACGGTTTCCCAACTATTATTGTTTTAATAGTTGTCCGGCTCGCTAACCGAAGTCTTTGGATCCACGAATGCGAAGGAAGTACCCGGGGCTCTCCTGCTCACTACGGCTCTAAATACCACTGGGGATGTAATTCATTATAAGCCAGTAACGCCTTCCATTTGCTCTGCGCTGCGTCAGCTCTACTGATATTGTTTTGGTTTACACCAACGAATCCCATGTCAACTATTCGATCGATTGGGGACCGGCCATCAGGGAATTGAGGAAGATCGAAAGTGGGACTCATATACTGACTACTGCCCCTTACAATTATACCTCTCCATTCAGGATGCCACCACAGAGGAGTGGCCTCAGCAGTATATTGTCCTGAGGAAGCTGAACAAAGCATCCACTTAGGAATCTCAGGATTACCATATCTTTCACGAGCTGGGACAACTGTGTCATGCTTCACAATGGAGGGTAGAACTCGCAGCATGATGCTGAATATGGTTCGATCCCAAGAAGCATTCATACCTGCATATTGGAAGTTAAACTCGCACTTTGACTCAGTTGGAATCAGATTTCTATTTCGAAGCGGCTGGCCTGTTTAGGGGGAGGGTTTTTAAGTCCTCATGTAAACCTCTGTAGATGGGAGGTAATCAGTCGGTTACAGTGGAGGTCGATTGGGTGTGTGCACTATGTGTGTATTCTTATTAGACCAGCTACTGAGGATAGAAGATTAGGATTTGTCCTCTGGGTAGTTTAATCCCAACGAATCTATCCGCTTGGCGGCCTCCTTTCGTGCAAGTGCCTGCATATCAGTGACATTGTCCAATTCATCGATGATCTCTGTACCTAGCAGGGTCTCCATCACATCCTCCAATGACACTAAACCTTTGGTACCACCGTATTCATCTACTACCAATACGATTTGATGATGTTCGGTAAGCAGAAGTTTCAGGAGGGCCGGGAGGAGAAGGGAGTGGGGAATTGCCCTGAGTTCACGTCGGAGGTCGGATAGAGAATGCTTCTGAGCACTTTCACCAGCTGCCAATATCTCGTCTTTCAATACAAATCCCGTCACAGCATCGATGCTCCTATCAAAAATGGGAATTCGGGAGAAGGCACTATCCTCTACGGTAGATTGGGCTTCGGCAATAGGCATATTGTCTGGGAGCGAAAACATCACCGTTCGAGGCGTCATGATCTCTGTGACCTTCATGGACTGTAACAGGAACAGGTTGTGGAGAATTTTGGATTCATATTTCTCAATATCGCCTGTTTCGGTACCTACATTGGCCATGGCAATGAACTCATCACGACTGAAATGCTGGATCTGCCTCCCTCTGGTGATCAGCTGTGTAAGTAGCTCTGACACCAGGACCAGAGGGTATAACAGGAATATGAGGGTGCGGATGTATGCAGTTGTGATCCCCACCAGCGAAGGCCAATAGACGGTCCCAAGGGTTTTGGGGATAATCTCGGAGAAGAACAGGATGGTCAGGGTCATGATAGCAGAGAACAGGCCCACACGGTTACTCCCGAAGATCAAGGCGGATTGAACGCCCGCTTCGATGGCACCCACCGTGTGGGCTATGGTATTCATTGTAAGAATGGCTGCCAGCGAACGGTCCACCTTCTCAACTCTGAGCCGGTACAAGACCTTTCCCCAAATAGGATTCTTGTCCCGTCGAATCTGTATGTATGTAGGTGTAATGCTCAAGAGTACGGCTTCCGCGATAGAGCACATGAAAGAGATTCCTAATGCAAGACCAACAAACAGAATCAGAAGCGTCCACGTTTGTTCTGTATCTGCGGCCTGATATCCAATTGATGCGGGTGTCATACCCAGCGTCACCGCAGGAATAGCAAGTACGATGAAAAGGATGGATGCTTTATGTGAGATAGATTCTATCATCCGCAAACAGGATTGTCCAGCTCCCCTGAAAGGGTAGTAGATATCTCAGCAGAAAGCAAGCAAAGTCCTCCTTGTCTTTGATGTATAGGATCCATTAGCAACTGAGGGGCGTTGGTGCGTATATTAAGCATCAAGTAAAAAGGATGTGCTAAGTGGGTATAGCAGCTGATCTCTCCATCATCATCATTGTCGGTCTCGTGGGTGGCTTAATCGTCCGCCAGTTAAAACAACCGCTAATTATCGGCTATATACTAGCCGGGATAGTCGTAGGGCCATATGCAGGCGTCATCCCGATTGAGGAGGTCCACACGATAGAAACCCTGGCTGAGATTGGAGTGGCGCTGCTGCTATTTACGCTGGGATTGGAGTTCTCCTTCAAGGATTTGCGGGCTGTTCGGGGAATTTCCCTGATCGGTACACCGCTGCAGATCATGCTTTCCATTGCGCTGGGTTATGGGCTCGGACGTCTTTTTGGGCTTGAACACATTTCATCGCTCTGGTTTGGTGCTTTAATATCACTTTCCAGTACCGTTGTACTCCTCAAGACTTTAGCTAACCAGGGACGTACGGGGACTCTGTCAGCCCGTGTGATGATCGGTATCCTCATCGTTCAAGACCTGGCTTTTGTTCCTTTGGTCATTATTCTGCCTAGCCTGGGTAATATTTCAGATGGTTTGGGAGATCTTCTAACGGCTGTGCTGCTGGCACTTGCATTCCTGGTGACGATGGTGATGCTGGGAACCAAACTCATTCCTCGATTTATGACGTATATAGCCAGAGGCAATTCCCGTGAACTCTTCATGCTGGCTGTTGCAGCAATAGGTCTGGGGATAGGATATATCACCTACCTTATGGGACTTTCTTTTGCATTCGGTGCGTTTGTTGCCGGGCTTGTTCTGAGTGAATCTGAATACGGGCACCAAGCCCTGGCAGATGTTATTCCCCTTCGGGACCTGTTCGTCCTACTGTTTTTTGTGTCGGTTGGAATGCTCTTTGATCCAAGCTACCTGTTGGAGCAGTGGCGAATGGTTCTCCTGGCGGTGATTTTGGTATCAGCTATGAAAATGCTACTCTTCGGTGCCATAACCCCGTTATTCGGGTATAAAGCGGTGATCCCCTTGGCTGTGAGCCTGAGTCTATTCCAGGTGGGGGAGTTCTCGTTTGTATTGGCTCGAATCGGGCTGGAGGTGGGTGCAATTAACGAAGAACTATATTCACTCACGCTAAATATCGCAATTATAACCATGTTGTTAACCCCCCCAGTGTCGGGGCTTGTTTCCCCGATCTATAGCTGGTATAAGAAACGCCATGTCAGGGAACCCCTCGAATGCATCAATCTGCCAAAGTCAGATTTGAATAACCATGTGGTCCTCGTCGGTGCCGGACGAACGGGTCGCTTTACTGCCAAATTGTTAAAGGATTCAAATCAGGATTTTGTTCTAATCGAACTTGATCATCACAGAAAGCAGCTGGCCAAAGAAGCTGGATTCCCAGTTATTTATGGCGATGCTAGTCGAGAGTCTGTGCTTGAGGCTAGTCGAGTGGGCCAGGCCAGGGTCATGCTTATCACTGTACCATCTGTGTTAGTGACCCATGCGGTGTTGCGTACACTGAAGCAATTGAATCCAAGTATTCATGTCGTTGCAAGGGCCCAAAGCCAGGATGACCTGGTTGAACTGAAGCAGGATGATCTATATGAAATAGTGCAATCTGAGTTTGAAGCTGGACTGGAAATCGCCCGTCAAGCTTTGTTGCATCTAGAATATCCACGTGAAGAAGTGGAGGTACTGGCAGACCAGGTCAGGCGTAAAGCCTACGCGCCCTTCCTGGCGGAGGATGTCCACATCGCGAGTAGAATTTATTCCCCTAATAAGCGGACTTCTCTTGAGATGCTATGGGTGCAGATACCAAATGGAAGCGCGGCTTCAGGCAAGAGCCTGCGGGAGCTTGATATCCGTAAAGTTACGGGAGCTTCTGTAGTTGCCATCATGCGTGGTGATGTTCTGATTCCAAATCCCAGTAGTGATCAGAAACTTATGAGTGGAGATCGGGTTGGACTTTTGGCGGCTCAGGCAGCATGCTCCCAATTTAGGATCCTTGTTACTTCAAGTGCTCCAGACCTAGGAAAGGATTTGGAATAGAACCAGTAAAAATCTATTCCTGTCACACAACAGGTCATTCATAATTGACCAAAAGTGTTGGGGATCTTAGGTCCCCACTGCTTTCTCTATAACAGGCTGATTTTCAGGTCACTAGATAGGCAGTTAATCCTAATGGTTCCGTTGCTGTATTCTCCAGTTTTGTCCAGAAACGTGAAAGTAACGGTACCTCAAGACATATAAGCGTATCATTGAAAAAATTAGGTATGAATCTATAATTGGTTATAAAAAGATCTGCTGGCAGGTCGTATGTTTTAAATATGATAAGTACCCGGGGCCGGAATCGAACCGGCACAGCTTTCTTGTCGCGGCGTAGTCCGCAGGACGAAGACGGAAAAGGCCGGGGGATTTTAAGTCCTAAATAATTCATTGATAGTCAGTAGGTTATGGGATTGTGCCAAAATAATTGAGCGGTAAAACTAATCCATTCTTTATTGGGGGAGTTATCGGTTAAATACACTGCTTAAGTAGTGCCTTAATATTGAGACACCCTTTTTGAGACAATATGATCTCATATCGTAGAGAGAAGATGTCGTTACATTGGAGGATGAGTACCAGTGCAAATGGTATCAGATATTTTAATATAGCCGAAGCCTATATTTACAATTAGCCGTAATTAATATTTGGAATTAGCCGATAGCGAATGTTAAAATTAGTCGGTATGAATAAGTTACAGATATTCCCCCGATATTTAATGGAAAGATTGAAAGTAGCCCTTGCTGATACGCCAGCAGTTCTAATCCACGGTGCCAGGCAAAGTGGAAAAACAACCTTAGCAAAGATGCTAGGGGATGAGTATTCATATTATACTTTTGATGATGAGACAACATTAACAGCTGCCAGACTGGATCCCATAGGCTTCGTTAATCGCTTGCCCGGGAAGTGTATTCTAGATGAAGTGCAAATAGTTCCAGAAATATTCAGAACACTTAAGAAGACAATCGATGCGAATCGCGAGCCAGGACGGTTTATCCTGACTGGTTCAGCCAACCTGATGCTGTTACCGAAAGTATCTGATTCCTTGGCTGGACGGGTGGAAATATTGCGTCTTCACCCTTTGTCTCAGGTAGAGATAGCGTCATCCGAGATGAATGCTATTTCACAGATGTTCACTGGCACATTCGCTCCAAGGGATATTCAGACAGACTATAATGAAATACTAGAGCGGGTTGTTCGAGGGGGATATCCTGAGCCCTTTAAGCGATTGGATATGAATCGAAACAGAACTTGGTATCGAAATTATACTACTACAATCATTGAGCGTGACCTCCAGGATATTACAAAAATTCATAATATTAAATCAATGCCCAAATTGTTAAAAATGCTGGCTAACCAAACGGCACAATTAATAAATGTATCTGGAATAGCACCTGCTTTCCAATTATCAAAACCAACACTCAAACATTATACCGAGTTGTTGAGTCGGATATTCATGGTTGAGTATCTACAACCGTTTTTCAGAAACAGGATAAAACGTTTAGTAAAAACATCTAAGGTACATCTGACAGATACAGGACTCGCCTGTTCCGTTATGAATATTTCATCCAAGCAATTAAGAGATGATCACGGAAAGTTTGGACATATCCTTGAAACCTTTGTATATAACGAGTTAAGGCGTCAAGCCAGTTGGTTAGTAGAGGATATTGAGTTCTTCCATTTTCGTGATAGAGATGGATATGAAGTGGACTTAGTTCTAGAAGACAGCAACGGGAAAATCGTAGGGGTTGAGGTTAAAGCAAGTGCAACGATCAGGGAGAATGATTTTGTAGGTCTGAAAAGACTGCAAAGGTTGCTTGGGAGCCAACTTTCAATGGGAGTCGTGCTGTATATTGGAGATCGTGTGATATCGCTGGGCAATGGCTTGTATGCAGCGTCAATTTCATCTCTTTGGGAAACAACCACTCATTAGAATCGGCATAATTGTGGAATCCCTTTTGCCGGCAAATTTGTGATGAATATTTGCTAGTCGACAGTTTCAAATACCGTCGTTTATGAGACTTATTTACTGAATCAAGCTAACCCCTCGCAAACCCAATAAACAAGGTCTCAGTACCCGTCTCAAAATAGTGTCAAAGAATATGGCATGTAGTGTCGTGATTTATCTCAAATGATCATCACTTGTAATAAAGTATTAGAATTATACGATATTCGTATATAGCTGTGTATCAACCTGTTAGTGGTGTACCCGGGGCCGGAATTGACTTCGGCTACGCTCGTCTCTCTCCGTTTCACTCCGGGGTGAACCGGCATAGCTTTCTTGTCGCGGCGAAGTCTATGGATGTAGACGGATAAGGCCGAGGGGTTGGCTGTACATCACTACGCTTGTTCGATTTACTCAATCCTGTGCAATTCTAACAATCTGTGCCTATGTCCGTTTGGCTGAACCTCCCCCGTCAGGGTGGGATCCCTCGCCTTACTCCGGGAATGAATTTTCACCGTTTTTAAGTCCTGGTTAGCGAGCAGATAATCAGTAAGTCACAGGAATTATGTTCCGGTCATTGAAGAACATAGACTCCAAAATAGTGATACTGGAAATGATGAGTATTATCTGAAGATGCCCAGTCTTGTTTGAATTAATTGCTAATATACAGCGATTATACTAACTTTCATGATATCTACATTCGATCTTGATCTGCATTCCCTGAATTTCGGTTTCAGTGCTGTCATTCCACATGGATTTACCCAAAGGGGGATAATTTCATACGCTTACTCCAAAGAATGATACTCCTGTTTATCCTCATGTGGACAGTGGGAAACACTTGTGCGACAGAATATCGTTATCGCCACCTGTCCATACAGGATGGTTTGTCAAACCATGTTGTTTTTGACATTATGCAGGACTCTCAGGGTTTTATCTGGATCGCCTCTGAAGGTGGTCTCGATCGCTATGACGGCTATGAGTTCAAAAGCTTTTGGAACGACCCATCAACACCCAATGGACTTCGGTCAAATATTGTGTCCCGCATCCTTGAGTCCCACAATGGGGATACACCCTATCTTTGGCTCGATGCTTTTGATGGCCTCTTCCGATTAAACCTCATTACCGAAAAGATTCGGAGTTTCAGACGTGAGCAGGGGGACACCACGGGTATCAACGGGAACAATGTACGCGCCATGGTGAATGGCAAACCTGGCAGTATATGGGTGGCTACCACCCGCGGACTTAATCGCTATGATTATGTCACCAACAGTTTTGAACACTATCTGGATGGGATTAACATCAATGAGATGTATATGGATGCCGATGGTGTCTTATGGCTGGGAACCAGGGGTAAGGGTCTCATTCGATACAACCCGGATGATCAACACACTACCTTCTATGAGCATGATCCGGCTGATCCCACCTCTATCAGCGGAAACAGCATCACCCGTGGTATGTTAGACTCTGAGTACCACGGACCAGATCACCTCTGGGTGGGGACAGGCTACAAGGGTCTAAACCTGCTGAATAAACGCACTGGGAAATTTCGTCGCTTTTACCCTGACCCACCAAACCCTGAAGGTAGTTACAATCCTCACCTTGAAACCGAAACAGGGGGACGTCCACAACTATGGCTTCGTAGTCATCCCGCAGGGTATCATGTCATGGACCTGGAAACCGAGGAGTACGTGCATCATACCTTTGATGCAGACAACCCCAAAGGACTTAGCTCACACCTGGTCAAATGGATGTTCATGGATCGATCCGGAACAATCTGGCTAGGTAACTATTTGGGAATTGATATTCTCAACCGGCAGGAGCTACAATTCTCTCGGATCGCACATAAGCCTAACACCACAGATGGGCTCAACAGCGACCATGTCGCCTCCTTTTGTATCGATTCACGGAAGCGTATGTGGGTGGGATCCATCGGTGGACTTAACTGTATCCATGATGATGGTCGAATCGAGAATTTTAAAGCTGCCCGCCATCTGCCTGAACTGATACGGAACGGGGTAGTGGGAATAGAGGAGGACACGTCAGGTTCCCTTTGGTTCGCTACTCATAACGGGGTCTTCAGGACTGATGCAGAGCTGAGGACCGTCACATCTTACCTCCCGGATCCCGGTAACCCGGCAAGCCTGTCACACCACATTATTAATGAGGTATCGCTTGATCTAAATGGTGATGTATGGGTAGCCAGCTACACCGGACTTGATCGTTATAATGCAGGGATTGACGGTTTTGATCACTTCCTGAAGGGATGGGAAATCAGTGAGTCAATGGTACCCACCGGTCTTGATACAAATGTGGTTCTGGTTCTCACCAGGTCAGGACTTGTGGAACTGAATCCTGCCCTCAACGAGTATTCTGTATATCGTGTTGATGCCACCGACAACCTCAGCCTGAGCAATGAACGACTCCACGACATCTTTCAGGATAGCCGTGGCATTATTTGGTTGCCTACAAATCATGGTTTGAACTGGACTGATCCACGGATTCGTCGAAATGGGAAACTGATCTTCCATCACTATACTATGACTGATGGTCTCCCCAGCAATACAACCCTGGCCGCCATAGAAGACGATGACGGGATGATCTGGATCAGCACTGTGTCTGGACTTTCACGCTTTGACCCTGGGGCAAAGACTTTTCGCAATTATGATCAGGGAGATGGTCTTACTGAGGATCTGCATTATCAACGTGCCTCCATAAAGGCAGCTGATGGGACACTGTATTTTGGCACGCTTGGAGGGGGTATCTCATTTTTTCACCCCTCCGATCTAGGCGATAATTTAGTTATACCTCCTGTCAGACTCACGGATTTAAAAATATTCCACAAACCAGTCCAAATACGCAATGATCAGAAGCGTAGAAGAAATGATCCCTTTTATCTGACCCGGAGTTTGAGCTATACTGATGAGATCAGACTTAGCCACAGGGACAATGTGTTCTCACTTTCATTTGCCGCGCTGGATTTTCACAACCCTAATAAAAACCGTTATCGCTATCGGCTACTAGGTTTGGAGGAGGAGTGGATCGAAACCACCGCGGATCGTCGATATGTTACCTATACGAACCTCACCCCTGGAACCTACACATTTCAGGTGAAGGGGAGCAACAATGATCAGGTCTGGAATGAGACGATTACCAAGCTGAATATCGTGATTACTCCACCCTGGTGGAAATCTCGGATCGCATACCTTGTTTACTCCATCCTGGTCGGCAGCTCGATCTATGCCCTGTATCGCATTCGAATAAATCGACTGACGTGGAAGCACCAACTGGAATTGGAACACCTGGAAGCTGAGCGCTACCATGAGATGGATAACCTTAAATCACGATTCTTTGCTGATATCTCCCATGAGTTCCGTACACCCCTGACCCTTATCCTGGGACCCATCGGTGAGATGCTCGATCGGATCAAAGAGCAGCACTGGCAACACCGTTTACAGACCATGCAAAGACACGCAAAACACCTGTTAGATCTCGTCACCCAGCTTTTAGACCTCTCCAGGCTGGAAGCGGGTCGCATGCCATTAAATGTGTCAGAACACAATATCGTTCCATTTCTAAAAGGTCTGGTCCTGTCCTTTTCGTCCCTGGCTCACAAACAACAGGTCAGCTTGAGTTACAGCTCTGAGCGTGAGGAGTTAAGACTCTATTACGACAAGGAAAGCCTGGTGAAAGTGATGAATAACCTGCTATCCAATGCATTCAAATTCACATCTGAGGGAGATGAGATCAAAGTCCTGGTGAAAGCGGTTCCCATCAGTCAGCGTTATCCCCAGGGTTCATTGGAGATCAGTATCAAAGATTCTGGTAGGGGCATCCCCGCGGAGCACTTGCAGCATATCTTTGACCGTTTCTATCAGGTAGAGTTTGCTGAAACCAGTGAAGATAGAGGTACAGGAATTGGGCTGGCACTCTCTCGTGAACTGATGCAGATGCATAAAGGTGAGATCAGGGTTCTTAGTGAGGTGAGCCTGGGTAGTCAATTTATTGTAACCTTGCCCTTGGGAATCGCTCATTTGAATCGTGAGGAGCTTATCGTTATACCCGGCGACGTGTTGGAGGTTGATACCAATGAACTTGTTGTTGATGACTTTGAGGATGATGGAACACCGGTCATTGGGAGTGGAAAACCCACAATTCTCATAGTTGAAGATAGTAGGGATGTCAGGGAATACACCCTCAGCTGCCTGCGAGAGGACTATTACTGCTTTGAGGCAGAAGACGGTGAATCTGGTCTCAAACTTGCCTGGGGAAAGGTTCCAGAGCTCATCATATCAGACATCATGATGCCGAGAATGGACGGGATAGAATTCTGTAGAAAGATCAAGGAGGATGGGCGCAGCAGCCATATTCCGGTTGTCATGCTCACAGCCAAGGCAGATCTTGATAGTCGACTGGAAGGCCTGGAAACGGGTGCAGATGACTATCTCACCAAACCATTTGAAGCTCGAGAATTATCTGCGCGAGTTAATAATTTGCTTGAGCAGCGTCGAATCCTGCGTCGACATTTCCAGCTGGATGTGACGTCAAAGCTGAACCATCTGGAGCTCAGTTCTTTGGATGAACAATTCATGCAGCAAGCCCTGGAAAAAATTGAGAGCCGACTGGATGATGTTAAACTGAATGTTGATCACCTCGCGATGGACCTGCACATGAGTCGCCAACATCTGAATCGCAAATTACAAGCGCTCAGTGGGCTGTCAGCGTCGAGCTTCATCCGCTCTACACGTTTGAAACATGCGGCCCTGCTCCTCCGTGAGCATACAGAAAATGTAACTAGGATTGCCTATAGCGTGGGTTTTCGTAATCCTGCACATTTCTCCAAATGTTTCCGGGAGCAGTTTGGAGTGTTGCCTTCAAAATATGCGATTCAATTCTCACCCTCATCCTCTGTGAAAGATGAATAAATTGTAGACTCAAATGTTCCCTCTGCTATAGCATATTGTTCCACCCGTGGTGGTAGGCTTGTGTGGATCATGCTACATTCCATTAAACTATTTAAATGATTTAATTGAATTTAGGAGAGGGGCTTATGAAACAAATTATCCTGACAGTACTCTGCTTAACAACTGGGCTTTTGGCCACGGTTATCAATGTCCCTGAAGACGAATTGACAATTCAGGGTGGAATTAATGGGGCAATGTATGGGGATACCGTGTTGGTTCAACCTGGAATCTATACTGAGAATATCGACTTTCTTGGGAAAGATATAGTAGTCGGCTCTTTATTCCTGACGACGGGTGATACCTCGAATATTTCCCAGACTATTATAGATGGGGATGCAAACGGATCTGTGGTGACATTTGATTCAGGTGAAACACAAGACGCAGTTCTTTGCGGGTTCACCATACAGAATGGATCCGGGAGCTATATACCTGCATTTGGTACAATTGTGGGTGGTGGAATAATTGTGATGAGTTCTGGCGCTACGATCGAATTCAACCGGATAATCAGCAATGCGGTTAACCATGAGGCGGGATACGGTGGTGGCATCATGGTCGCTCTCCCGCAATATCCAGTAATTATAGCAGATAATTTGATAAGCGGGAACCGGGTGACCGGTTTAAATGTGGTCGAATCAGGCGGGGGTGGTATTGCTTGTTATGCCCGGACTCCAGGCACACTCGATATAAAGAGTAATGTCATCACACATAACACCTGCCAGTTGAGTGATGAGGAAACTCATGGCACGGGTGGTGGAATCATGCTGTTCAATACCACCGCAAATGTCAGAAACAATATCATCGCTCATAACACCTCAGCTCGTGGCGCTGGCATTGCTCTGCGGAGTGTCCCCGAGCAAGGTACACCCTGCATTGTGAACAACACTATTAGCAATAACTCGGCATCCTTACTTGGCGGAGGGCTATATGTAGGTTGGACACGACCGCGGATCATGAACTCCATCATCTGGGGGAATACTGCGCCCTTGGAATCCAGTGTTTTCGGATACCCCATCGTCCAGTATTCAAGTGTGGAGGGGGGATATGAAGGTATCGGGAACATCAGTTCCGACCCGGAGTTCGTGGACAGTGTCATTTTCTATTTAACTGCAGCAGCCTCGCCCTGTATAGATGCTGGCAACCCCGGTGATATGTACAGAGACATTGAAGATCCAGATATTGCTGGTAGTCCACTATTTCCAGCAATGGGCACACTGGTGAATGATATGGGTGCCCATGGTGGGAACCCTGATGAGACTATCAGGGCGGAATACAGCCCCGTGTTCCAGGCATTCATTGATGCAGTAGATTCCGTGGGCCCCATAGAAAGACAGACTGTGGTTGATGCTTTTATTCCAACTGTAAATCACTTTCCGTTCATCGAAGATAGTATTCACTGCTACTACATCTTTCAGGGGGATGCAAACAGCGTCGTTGTTGTAGGCGATGACGGCGATTGGGATTCAGATCGGTATCCGATGGAAAATATTGGGGATACGGATTTCTGGTTCCGTTATACTAATTATGAAATAGATGCACGCCTGGAATACAAATTTCTATTGAATGGTTCACAGTGGATTCTGGACCCGAACAATCCAAACATCTATACGGATGGTTTCGGTTCAAACTCTGAACTGGCCATGCCTGGCTATGTTTATCCGGAAGAAATAATTGAGCAGCCAGACATAGCACACGGTTCTGTAGCAGACACAATGTTTTACAGCGAGATCCTGGAAAACAGTCGTACTCTAAAAATCTACCTGCCACCGGGGTACGCGGATAGTCTTGACATGCATTACCCCATCGTTCTTTTTCACGATGGACTGGAGTTAATCACCCATGGCTATGCGCTGAACACATTGGACTATCTCATCGAAGTGCAGGAGATAGATCCTGTTATTGGGATTTTTGTTCCTCCAATTTCTCGTGAAGCAGAGTATGTAACCGCGCTGACGGATTCGTTCTCTGCATTTATCATAGATGAACTGTTACCCTATGTAGACAGCTCATTCCGGACCCTCCCAGACCCACAGTATCGGGCAATGGTGGGCATGTCCTATGGTGGTTTGTTCACTACAGATTTCTGCTATAACAACTCAGAGGTGTTTGGTCTGGCTGCACCATTTTCACCATCATACTGGGCGGAGGATCAAAGTGTGATGTGGGAGATCCTAGATGGTCCGCAAAAGGATGTCCGCTTTTATATAGATTGGGGCACTTATGAAGCTACGATTGCCTATTGGGCATCATATTTCGCGGGTAATCTTGCAGACAGGGGATATGACATTCAAACGAATGAGTGGCATGAAGGTCACAGTAATGGCAGTTGGAGAGCCCATCTTGATGAGG
>JAERTH010000082.1 GCA_016844955.1 Fidelibacterota bacterium
TGCATCATTATCCAGCACATAGGAGATAGTTACTTCAGGATTAAATGGATTTGGATAGGCAGAAATTAAACGCTGAGTGCCTGGTATAAATTTTTCATCAATCCCTACCCAGGGTTCGAAAATGTGCGTACCAGGTGTTCCGGGGCTACCTCCAGATGGCATTCCACTGGATAGAGTGGTTGTGGTCCATTCTGCTGGGTCAAAATTAGCGCTTCCAGTATTGACGGCAGCATTCCGAACGGCGTAACTGTCTTTGTACCAGTCATTCATCGTTCCCACCAGTCCAAATGCATCGACATAATTCCCACTGGAAGTTCGTAACTGATAGACATCATTACCATTGCCATTAATGCCATTGGATATTTGATCTGGTGTGTTAAACCCAGCGCTTTCCATCTCTGAGCTGTAATAAGCAATCACCCAGGATGCACCGCCTGCCAGCTCAGTTTCGGCGGGGATTTCAGCTACTTGAGTTGGTTCACCGCCATTGCTACCACGCCAGATTTGAAAGCCACTGATATCAACATCTTCAAGTGTGGTATTGGTGATTTCCAAAAATTTGGGTTGACCCCCAGTTCTGTTCCCATCCATGACTTCACTGATGATAATTCCTGTAACGGCGGATTGCTGGTCGCTGGGATTGATGGTCAAGACAAAGGTTTCATTGCCATTGGTAGATGCAGAATCACCACCTGTAACAGTGCTTATCGTAAAAATGAAGGTTTCCTGTTCTTCTGCCAGATCATCATCGGTAATATTCAGAACAAGGGTTTGAAACTCACTGCTACCTGCCCAGAAGGTCATTGAGGCTGATTCAAATCCACCTATATCGGCTGGCTCGCCATTCCCCCCAGTAAGGGTAATTTCGCAGGATGTGTCAAATATTGGATCTGGATTCACAATAGAGACTTCCAGGGTTACGACGCCGATGTCCTCTTCAACACCTTCACTATTATCAGTAAAACCGATGCGTGTATTGGGAGCCAGTTGGCCGGCGAAAATAGAGTCAGCCCATTGCGGGTGATCAACGAATGGGTTACGATTTCCCTGGTAATCATAAATGATTTCATGGCGGTTTTGTTCAAACTCATCAACCGGATCAGCTGCATGCCAGATCAACAGCGTGGACAATTTACCAAAGAGTGGTTCACCGGGAGGCAGGCCAATATCCACACCTGCAGAATCAACCAATTCGAGATCGTAAAGCGAATTGTCAGAGTGATAGCCGGGATCGTAGCGCACGACCATATAAAACATCATACGGGCTACATCACCCTTGACTTCATCTCGGGGCTCCCAGCTATCTGAGTCATAATTGCAGCCGGTTGCTTCGACGTGTGAGTTGCCCCCCTGATCAAAGTCCAAGTTGTTGCGGCTGGAATTCACACTCTCATCTGCTGGTCGCAAATGGTGAATATCTGTATAGGCGGTATCTGTTTCGCTAGGGAAACCATGAGATTTTGACCAGATATGTTCTCGATTCCAGCGATTGCTACCAGTCGTACTGCTTTCACCACTATTCTCTGTTTTCAATTGAGAACGGCCGGTATAAATCAATATGACATTGTCGCTATTGGCTGGGTCTTCATCGGTTTCCTTTAGGATATCCCATACATCTGTGGATGTAGAGGTGTAGGGATAACGAATATGATCACTAACGATGTGATGGAGAGCCGCTTTGAGCTCTGGACCTGTGAGACCTTCGGCCTGATCATAGTAGCCGGCTGGAATTTGGGCCATACCAAGGAGCGGTATAAGTATTCCCAGAATTTTCAGTGAGATGGTTGTGATGGATAGAGATTTCATGATATCAACGGCCCCTAGATTTGCCATAGACATACAGATTATTAGCCCATGGATTTTGGCTTTAAAAATTAGGATTCAATATAATCAAAAGATGAAGCACAGGGTCGAACTGTTCTCATAGTACGGCCCTTAAGACACATTTATCTCAACAGGGTAATTCTCTGAAAATGTGAAACGCCTGATCCAGCTAGTTTTAGCAAATAGACCCCAGAAGGCAGGGCATTTCCTTGTGCATCGGCAGCATCCCAGATCAGGTTATAACTACCTGGAGCGTAAACTCCTTGTGCCGGTGTATCTACTAATTCCCCTTTCAAATTGAAGACTTCCAGGGTGAGGTTTTGCCGTTCTAGACCCACCTGGAAATTCAATGTAGTACTCGGGTTAAAGGGGTTTGGGTAGGCTGGACTCAGACTGAAGAATGAGGGCTGTAATTCAGGAGTGGGTACGATACTAACCTGTGGGAATTCTGTAACTTCCAGATCATCAATAATCAGGTGAGCGCTTTGGTTGTCATTCAGGACCCTCATCTTGATAGCTGAGGAGGTGTCATTAACTGCCAGAGTAAATAATGTATAAGTTTCTCCCACATCATAATTCTGAGTTGCAATGGTTTCAAAGGGGCCTTCGTTGATTGATTTTTGGATCTGAAATTCATCGCCTTCCGATCCATTTCTCTGATAGTAGTAGAAAGAGAGCGTGCCAAGAGAATCTACTGCCGGGGTAGTGATCTGGGCTCCAGGTGTGTCATCATTAATGGCAATGTTATAATCTCCGGTAAAGGGTGCCCCAAGGGAGAAATTTCCAGATTGGTACATATTCCAGATACCACTTGTAAGCGGGATATCACCATCAAAATAACCAGTGCCACTCCCCTCCCAGGATTCAAAACTTTCCAGGAAATGAGTAACACTGCCGCTGCCGCCCCCCAAGGTACTAACTGAAGTGCTGGTTAGAGCAGACTCACCAGCAGTATTGAATGCAGATACAGCAAATTCATAGATGGTTGAGGGTTCTAACTCTGTGAAAGAATGGCTTGTTGCATTCATCTCAAGCGTGGCTATACGAGTATCATTCTGATAGACATAATAGCCATCTTCATCTGAGGCATTGTCAGTCCAGCTCAAATCCATAGTGGTTTCAGTGATATTGCTGGCCTCCAAATCGCTGGGAGCAACTGGTAGAGGGGCTACTTCCCCCCAGATATAGCTGGCATATTCCGGGTGGTCTACAAATGGATTGCGATTGAATTGGACATAATTGTAAATATCGTTGTTTCGATCAATTTCTTTTTGGCTTACCGGATCTGCCTCATGCCACTCCATCATCATATTCAGCGCCCATTCTTCAAGCTGGGCACCATCTGCCATGGGACTTCCGGGCCAACTGCTGTCCTCATTCAAGTACCGGGTGGACATATAAAAATAGATTCGGGCGAAATCACCTTTGTAAGTGTCGATGGGTTCAAAAACGGTACCTGAATATCCTGGGTAGGTATTGGGACCTTTTTTACTACCATTGGTTGATGTCCAGGTGGGGTTTGCCACTTCGCCATATGGATAGTTACTGCGCTGACCATTGACGTAGCCATCGCTGGGCACCACATGAAAAATATCTGTGGACATGGGTGAGTTATCATTAAACCAGCTTTTGGGCCATGAATGTTCACGATTATAGCAGCTGCCCTCACCACTGTAATTTCCACATTGATCACTCCCGAATGTGAATTCATAGGCAGGTGTGCCACCAGGAACATCGGAGTACATATCCCAGACCTTGCCATTGGGCTTTACATCAGTGGTCTGATAATGGGTCCAGAGTGAGGAATAGCTCACCGAGTTATGATTGTCGATAATGTCATGGAGGGATTGGTGCAATGCCGACCCGGTCTGGCCTGCAGCACTATCATAATACCCATTGGGAATCTGTGACCAGAGTGTGGAGAGGGAGAGAGTAAGAATTATTAAAATCTGTTTCATTTAGCTTCCTATAATTTGGATGGCCAAGGTAATCGCGGGGGCAGGTTTTGGAAGTGCGATTTGTCAATCTCATAAGAGGGAAAATGTAGCGATTGGGGGATGGCAGCCGTATGGCACACCATGCAGATTCTGCCACAGCATAAATCAAGAGGTCTATCAATGATTTGGAGCAGCATGGCGCGCCATGCGGGTACAGGCCTTGAGCAATATAGGAGGTGATGGTATAGAGATGATTTCTCTTTCGTCACCCTGAGCGGAGTCGAAGGGTATGGATTTGAGGTTGAGGGGAGCCGCAAAGCGCGCTATGCGGTTACCCCCTCCATCAGATCCGAATTATTTAAGGAGGGTTACCCTCTGGATCTGCACATTTGATTTTGATGCCAGCCTGACCAGATAGAGTCCAGATGGTAGGTAGTTCCCCTGGGTATCAACACCATCCCAATCATAATTATGGGTTCCTGCAGACCGGTGACCCGAGGTCAGGGTTTGCACCAGGACGCCCTGGACATTGAATATGGATAGAGAAAGATCATCCGTTGGCTCTTCAAGAGTGAAAGACAGATTCACATCGGAGTTAAAGGGGTTTGGGAATACCTGATGCAGGGCAAAACCGCCGGGTTTCACGTTATACTCTGCTGCTTTGACAGAGACACTGATTTCTTGGTGATGGGTCAGCTTCCCTTGATAGTCAACATCTGCCAAACGATAACTGTAGGTCTCTCCCACATTTACTTTTGTATCTATGTAACTGTATCTATTCTGAGACATCGTTGAACCTTGGCCTGCGAGATCAGGATTGCTGGCAAAAGAGGAAATCTGCTCCCATGTGCGGTCAGACGCAGTCTGACCCTCCAGACCTCGATCAATCAAGAAACCTTGGTTTTCGATCTCGGATTCTGTGGTCCATAATAGTTCAACCACACCTCCGGTTGAATGTGCTCTCCATTCTGATAGCTCAACGGGCAGGGACTGGTCATTTGTACTAAATGTGCCAATTGGAAATTTGTCTGTAGCTGAGGCATTTGTAGTTTCACCATCAAGAGCATTGGGGCCACTGTAGCTCCAATCGCCTGAATTAAAGGTGGTAGAGACAGAGCGGTTGTCATCTGAATAAGCCCATCCATCAAGATATTCCCAGGCCATGCCTGAGCCATCCTCACCCAGGACACCAAACACATCTATAACCGTATTGTTATAGAATAACTCGATAACATCATCACCGTTAATACTCATGCACCCATCTGTAAAATCGGGAGCTGAGCCGAACCAATTGGTGAACTGAGTTTCTTCATATGATAAATAGATATAATTACCTGCAGTTGCGCTTTCCGCTGGAAATTCAAAATCTTCACCGTTGGATGCACCACCATTGGCAGCCGAGCCGACTCCATAGGAGCTCAGATCTGCAACATCACGGATAACATAAATCTCAATACCCTTGGGAGTTCCACCTGAGAGAGGGCCATCAAACACACCTGTAATTATCAGATTTCCTGATCCACTGGTAGTAACATCAACACTGGCCTTGGTGGATTCTTCCTCGGTTCGGTAAGCTGAAACTTTAAATGTGTAAGTTGTTCCGCTGGTAAGACCAGTCACTGAGCTGGTTGTTGCATTGGCACTAAGGGTACTGATTTTTGTATCATCCTGATACAGATAATAGCCAGACTCATCAGTTGCATTGTCTGCCCAACTCAGATCAAGACTTGATTCTTCGATGTTGGATGACTGGAGATTGGTTGGAGCTGGAAGCGCATCATTCCACAGGCTGTCAGCATACTCGGGATGATCGATAAAAGGATTACGGTTACCTTGGTAGCTATAGACCACCTCATTGCGGTTTTGCTCAAAGCTATCTACTGGATCAGCTGCATGCCAGGCCAGTAGGGTTGAAAGTTTACCAAATAGTGGTTGGTCGACCTGGGTTCCCAGGGAATCAACTAATTCAAGGTCATAGGTGCTATTGTCTGAGTGGTAGCCGGGATCATAGCGAACCACCATATAGAACATCATCCGGGCAACATCACCCTTAACGTCATCACGGGGCTCCCAGGTCCATTCATCATTATCATAGTAACACTCCGTGGCTTCAGCATGCTGGGTGGAAGCTTCATCGAAATCACGGGTACTACGGGAGCTGTTCACACTTTCATCAGCGGGACGAAGATGATGACAATCTGTATATGCTGAGTCAGATTCGTTGCGGAAACCATGGGATTTGGACCAGACATGCTCCCGGTTCCACCGATTACTGCCGGAAGTACTACTCTCGCCACTATTCTCAGTTTTTAACTGGGATCTGCCAGTATACAGAAGGATTACATTGTTGCTGTCGTCAGGGTCTTCGTCTGATGCCTTCAGAATATCCCAGACATCGGTGCTACCTGAGGTATAGGGATATTTGGTATGGTCTGAGACGATGTCATGGAGGGCAGATTTCAGGTCAGAGCCAGATTTTCCTGATGCATCATCATAATAACCTGAGGGGATACTGCCGAGTAATGTTGGGTTTTGAATATGCAACAACGCTACCAGTGTTAGTGTCTTTATCCATCGTATTGATGAAAGTCGCTCTTGTATCATCCTAAACCCTCATACAGTGCACGATCCGGTTATTTACGTGCACTTCTAACAGAAGAGATCGTCTCTTCGGCGTTTAATATAGATGTCAATTTCTGAAAGGGAACTGATCCACATTCAGATTTTTATAACGTTTTCACATAGTGATTATCGGTAGGATTCCGGAAATTTGAACTAAAAAATATTACTGACACGCATGATTAGGGAAGCTCTTTTCTTTTTAGCCACAGGCCTGCACGGATCAATACTGATTTAGGTATATGGGTTTGATGGTTGTGCCGGAGCCTGAGCTCGCCGAAGGTGAAGGCCGGAACACTTGGTATATAGG
>JAERTH010000083.1 GCA_016844955.1 Fidelibacterota bacterium
GGAAAAGGGCTTGAAAGGGTTGCTCTTAAATATCTATGGACTAAAAACTTAACTTGGCAGAGAAATGGTCGAATAATATCTCAGAAATCAGGAAATATTACCCTTGCGACCATATTCTCACACAGCCTCTTCAGTGCGGGGTTATTGAAAAAACATCTAAATCACGGATATTGGTTGTGAAATGTCTGTCCCACACAATTCTGACTTCTGACTTCTGACTTCTGACTTCTGACTTCTGACTTCTGACTTCTGACTTCTGACTTCTGACTTCTGACTTCTGACTTCTGACTAATTCTGTATCAACGCCGACAGCAGCTCATTCCATTCATAGGTATCTTTATTAAAAGCCCCAAAACCCGATGCAAACTCCCAGTACATCCAGCTGAATTCCATACTTTCACTGATATTTACGACGGCGCGGGTCCAGTTTTGTCTGGATGTCATTCCGGCCCTATTGTAGGCCCCAAACTCACCCACATTCATGGGACGCTGATTGGTCTCCGCCCAGGATTTGAGTCTGTTAAAATCTTGCTGCAAATTGTTGTAATCATCCGTTGAACCCCAGGTGGTTCCCAACCAAGCATCAGAGCCTGTAGACCAACTGGCACCCTGGTGTGTAAATTGGAAGGGGTTGTAGTAGTGAACAGTAACGATGAGATTTGTGTCAGCGGGAAGCTCCAGATTGTCCAACCCATCAATACCGCCCCAGGGGGCCGTACCAATCATCAAGGTTCTCGAGGTATCGACAGTGCGAATGGTGTCCACGAGCTGTGTCAGATACTGATTCCATAACTGGCTGGTAAACGCATTGTGAGGCTCATTAAAGAGTTCCAGAATGAGGTCATCCTCATAGTCCTGATAGTGTGAGGCCAACTGATGCCAGATTGATAATAAACGAGGCAGATGCGTCACAGGATCCGTCATCATTTCTTCATAGTGATGAACATTCACCACAATGGCCAGGTCATTTTCAAATGCCTGAGCAATTGCCCAGTCGACACGACCTAGAAACTGGGGATCCAGGGTATAGGGTGCCACCGTATCGGCATGGGTCGACCAGCGAACGGGCAGACGAACCCCGGTAAAACCGGCATTGGCAATTAATTCAAAATAGACGGCCTCCAGGCTCAAACCCCATTCACCTTCTGCAGGGGCCTCCAGTATGTTTCCCAGATTTATGGAGCGCTGCAGCTTTTGATTCTGAATGTAGGGATTGGTTTCCATGGGCTGGACAACAGGATCGTTGTTGGTGTCCTTGGGTTCATCACATCCGAAAAGAGCGAGGCTGATGGCAAGCACGGTGAGGAGCCTTATTGGGTAGGTATTCATGAATATTCACTATCTCAATAAGGCAACTTTAATACTGTTGGAAAGTTGGTTCTGAGTCACCCTGATGACGTACATCCCTGAGGCACTTTCTACACCTGCATTGGTTCTTCCATCCCAGAAATAGGTGTATCTATTGGATGAAACACCAGCAATTAGCTCATTGCGGATCAGGGCTCCACGCAGGTCAAATACCTGAATATCAAAGGGTTCACTTGATCCCAGAGAAATGGGAATCGCAATGCTTGCATTAAATGGGTTGGGAAAGGCTGCATGCAGCTGCAATTCCTCAGGTAGCTGGGTTTCCTCAACGGCGACTGGTACAGTGTAGCGGCTATTGCGACCTCCTGGAGTTCCCAGCCCTTCGCTGGCGCCCCAATTTTCACTTGAACCATTGTCAAGATCAGGATGAATGAGCTCAAGTGTGGCACCACTTCCGTCAGGTTGAGAGGGCCAGGGCGGTTCATCATCATAGCTGAGACTATCCACCAGAGAGCCCAGCGGATCGTATAAACTGAGGTGCTCACCACCATTGTTAAAGTTAAAATCCATATCTCCAATTATGATGGCCGTGTCCCCATAAACAGATCGGAATGCCAGTGTATCATGACAAAGCACCAGGTAGCCATCAGCTTCAACCGTGACACCATCCAGATAAAATTGGTTGTCCTCATTGGAGTCTCTGAGAGACCAGCCATTCAGACTGGCAGCCACTTCACTTGAGTTGTAGAGTTCCAGCCAGTCCTTTGAATCTGAGTCATCTGCAGAATTGTAATTGATCTCATTAATGACAATACCAGCTAAATCGCCTGGATTCTCAACAAAAACAGCGGTCAGGGTGCGAGGGGAGGCCATGTTCAGCAACAGTTCAGGTTCGGTTGTGGTGATATTTTCCCAATGGGAGAATGAATATCCTGCTGCTGCAATTGCTTCCACATCAAGAGGTACATTGGCAAAATACTGACCGGTCCAGGGCAATTCGCTAGGTGTGAGCGAATGGACACGAATCAATCCAGCGCCTTCTGGCTCTACCTGCACCGTAAGTGGTTGCTCCTGGGGTAGACCGAATTTGCTTCTCATATGATTTCGCATATAGGCCGGACGCTCCTGGCCAAAATTATTCATCACGGCGTATTCAGAATTCCAATTGTTCATGTTGTTGTGATTCCAGCGTGAAAAATGATCTTCAACTCCCAGTAAAATGGCATTTTTTGCGGTGCTCAACTTTGCTGTTACGCGGTCAGACAAAAAGTTGGAGTTTAGTAAATCACTTCCTTTGAGAATGAATTCACGTTTGAAGGCGGCATTATTAAGGAATTTCCTCAGGAGGAGGGTAGACCAGGGGGGATTGGGCCAACCTGGACCATTGGGGTCAGTAGCAAAAGCCAAAGTATTGCGGGTAAAGTTACTTGGTCCCCAGATGCCAAACCCAAAATCTGTATCATATAGAACCCAACGCCAGCGACCACCGGGCTCGCGGGATTTCCAGTATTTGATGTTATTTCCAGGCCAATCCTGATTGTCGAAATATATCTGAGCAAAATAATATTCGATAAAATTATCAATATCTACACGCTCACGGATATATTCAAAATCCGTATCAGAACTAAGCGTATGGTCATTGACGTAATTGATGAGCTCCCAGTATTGGTCACTGATTCCGTGAACGGGTGTACCATTAATTTCCAGTAAATCCAGGTCATCTTTATCGATACCAGCCTGGCTGGCTACCATGTGTTCATTGGTTTTTTCCCGTAAATTATAGATACCCCAATAATCACCATTCAAATACACTTCAACGGGGACTGCTGCCTGTCGCTCTATATCCAGATCCGCTACCAGACTGGTCATAAAGACATCCCGATAGCCGGACTGTTGCCAATCATTTCCTGAATTTCTCAGGACCAGGGACTGGAATTCATCATATTCCCGTTCAGAAAAGAAGGGATACTTAAATTCAGAAGCTCCGTATCTACCCCGGGCAAAAAGAGAAAGCGATCGCTGGGCATTTCCACGACTCCAGCCCCCAAATATTTTTACACCACCAGGTGCGGAATAACTTAACTCCTGGGCATCTTCAAAATACTCGATGTGAATGGGACGTTCCCAATCCTCCCAGAAGTTGGATCCAAAATGGGGAAAGTTACCTTCGGCATTATCACCCATAACATAGATACCGGAATCATTGTCGAAAAAATCATCATGTTCAGCAATTAGTGAGATAACGGGCATATCGTGCAACTGATTGATGAAATAGCTAAACGAGGCAAATGCATGATGGAGTCCGTCAGAGGTTGTTGATCGAACGCGTAGAATGGTAGAGCTACTCAACATAATAGGAGGCGAATACAGTGAGGAGCTGTTGTTTGGCTTTGAGCCATCGGTTGTATAGCGGTAGAATGTCCCTTCGTCCTGAGGCTCGATTTCAATGGCAATGGCAGCGGAATAAAATCCTGGAGTAGTTGTGGGAACCGCTGGAAATGCCAGGTGAACAAAGCCACCCACATTGGCCTCACCGGGAGTGGGTTGGCTAAAATAGTGAAATGTATCCGCTCCATCACTCTCTCGTCCATAGGCCAGGTCAGCACTTAGTTCAGGAACCTCAACCGTGTCCATCACCACACCTGAAGGAGTGGTTAGCTGCAGTCTTTCGCCAGTACTGCTGATTTTGAAATTGGTGTGAAATTGTCTTTCACCTGGAAGTATGAGATAGTCAGGAGGCGTGCTGGTTGCTGGTGCTGATTGCCCCACGGTGAGAAAGGGGAGCGCTGTCATATCCGATGAGTTGGTACCGGAATTGTGAACCTGGATTGCCAGTACATTGTTTCCAGCTTGCAGGAGGCTTAGATCAACGAAGACAGGACTGAGGTCAATGTTTTGAGGGAGGAGTGGCTCCGTATAATCATCAGTGGTAGCTTCATGGGAAGCATAGGTTCCTGGGGCACCCATATTCTGACGGGCAAATTCTTCACCATTTAGATAGGCGATATAGCCATCATCTACATCAATATGAAACAGGATATCCTGGACTGCAGCCAGGTCTGCTATGTCAAAACTCTTGCGCATATACAATGAAAGGGTGTTGGCGATGACTGTGGCATCATCATTATCTCCGTAACCAATACCCGTTGGACCTGTCTCCCATATGTCATCATTGAAAGCGTTGGTATTCCAGGTGTTTAATGGTTCGGAAACACCAACGAAATAGCGCCATTCATCACCGGCAGTGATAATTGATTCCCAATTTTGACTGGAACTCTGACGATCCTTATCTGAAGCAAATACAATGAGATGTTGGCTGGCAGCCAGGGATCCGCTTGCGAAGGTCCATTTAAAGGGGTCATCATCATCAGACAATCCATAGCCGGCGAGATCTACAGCAGAAGATCCAGCATTATAGAGTTCAATCCAATCCGGTGAATCCCCATCTTCATCCTCTGCACTGTTGCCATTGGAACTAACCACTTCATTGATAACCAGCGTTTGTCCCAGGGCAAGCAGAGGGGAAAGGAGCAAGAGAATCCCTAATTTCAGAGTGATGAGTCTAAGTACGTTTTTCATATCATCCATTTGTGTGGGTTCACCGTGTTGGAACCTTTTTATTTCATCTGTGTCATTTCACCAGAAAACACACTCGCGTGTGGACACTTCCTTTGAACCGATTCAAGTTACATGTAGCAAACCCATTCGCGTGTGACTATTAGCAATAGAAATACAAATGTATGAATACTTCTCTGAGGGGGCAAATGGCTATCAACTCATTTATTTAAGGAGCAGCATTTTCTTAACCGCTTTTGTCTCACCTGCAGTTATGGAATAGTAATAGCTCCCGGAAGGAAGGTTTGAACCGTTAAAGGCGACTGTATGCGTGCCCATGGTTAGTCTTTGATTTACCAGATTCACCACAAGTTGTCCACTGATGTTGTATACATTGAGTGTAACATAATCAGCTTCAATCAGTTGGAAAGCGATGGTAGTCTGTGGGTTAAATGGGTTTGGGAAATTCTGTTCAAGCACCAGAGTGGATGGACGTAAGTTGTCCTGGGTCTCTATACCCACCACGTCTGAGTAAAAGTAAATATTGTCCACATATACCGTGTTGGGATCACCTGATATGATCAATTGAGCAAGGTGCTCCCTGGTAGTCAAACTAGAGAAATCATCCAGTGGCAGATCATAGCTGATCCAACTTCCTGTAGCCAGCGGGGGTGTGGAGGAAGCATCAAATATCAATTCATGCTCCACATCATCACCACCACTCCAGGCACCATCGGCTCCAAAATCTACCAGTTTCATTTTGAATACGGCTGGTAGATCACTTGGATCTGCTGTCCAGATATCCATATGAAAATGGGTCATTTCGTTGGCATTAACTGTCTGAGAAACGAACTCAATCCCTGCGTAGTTTAGTCCTGTATACAGTTTTGCATCATCTCCCTCAACTTGAGTATCTTCAACATCGGCAACATCCCAGGCTGCTGACCAGGTATCCACGGTGACATCTGTGTATGCATTACTGAAGAGAGAAATCACATTCGAATCGTTCATTGTAGGTATGGGCGCATGAGCTTCAGGTCCTGTAGGAATTTCCTGACCTGAGAATGTGATATTATCAAAATAACAGAGGTTATCTGTTGTACGTCCATTAAGGTCAAAATCTGGAAAAATTACGATTTGATCGTAGCCATCCTGAACTTGACTGGAAAAATCAAAGGTCAGCTCTTCCCATTCATTGATACGGGTATTTGCAATTTTTATTTCACCCATGGACCAGCCATCAGGTTTTGTAAACTTAATACCTACATCACTAACCACTGGTTTATAAACCATGACTTTGACGGTGGAATTGCCAGCACTCAAGTTAAATGTTCCGATATCTGCACCATGTTGTGATTCGCATCCAGCCCACGCCGCACCTGTTGCCAATGCAGTAAAGGATGCAACCGTAGCAGAAGTATTGATCCCTGTTGCATTGGGGTTGACAACAATTTCTACAGGTGGATTGGTACTATTCTCGAAAGCAGTCCAGGTCCAATCTGCACCATACCCTTCAGGTTCAAAGTCGATAGGGGCATTTGGTTCAGAGCTCACCACAATGACCTCTCCCTGGAAGAAGATATTATCCAGGTAGACATCGCCATTTCCGACGAACTTCAGCTGGAAGATGTCTGAGAGGGTCAGACCCTGATCTGAGAAGGCAGTGAGTGGAATCCCTACGCTGAGCCACCTATCAGAAGGAACCGGTAAGACAAAGGAGTGCTCACCTGAGGACTGGCTGATGAGAAATACTTCCAGTTCTGTTGAGTTGACACTCCAGTAATCAAGTCGGAGTGAATCCATACTTGATACATCCTGAGCACTCCCCAATTCCATACCCTGAAAATTCAAACCAGCATATAGGAGGGTATTATTTTCTTCAATCAGAACTTCTGATACAGTTGTAGTTTGACCCCAGTCAGGGTAAAAGTTGGTGCCGGCAATATTGGTGTAGCCATCACTGAAGATCGAGAGAACACTGTCCTGGGGTACGGTTGGAAACGGGGCATGTGCTGCAGGTCCGGGGGGTAGTTCCTGCCCTGAAAAGGAGATGTTGTCAAAATAACAGGTATTGTCACCTGATCGTCCATCAAGATCAAAATCAGGAAAAATGACAATTTGATCATAACCATCCTGAATTTGGCTGCTAAAATCAAAGGTCAACTCTTCCCATTCATTGATGACTGTATTGGGGATTTTAATCTCACCCATTGACCAGCCATCAGGCTTGGTAAGTTTAATCCCAACATCACTGATCACAGGTTTATAGACCATGATTTTTATGGTCGCATTGCTCGCGTTTAAGCTAAAGGTACCAATATCTGCACCATGCTGGGACTCACAACCCGCCCAGGGTTGACCGGTAACCAGGGCAGTGTAAGTGGCCACAGTAGCTGAAGTATTTGCACCTGTTGCACTTGGGTTCGCGACGATGGCCAGGGGTGGGTTGCTATCATTCTCAAAGGATGTCCAGGTCCAGTCAGCCCCGTTGCCAGTTGATTCGAAATCAATCGGTGATACTTGAGCAAATGTCAGATTGGCAATAGCCAGTATTATGACTAAAAGGTTTAGTGGTGACTTATATCTATGCATATCTCCTCCGAGAGGGTTTTTAATTATGAAGGCCAGCTGAACAGCGTTATCGGCCACGAGTATCTTTATATGTTCAATTCTGGTCTGATTTCAGAGAGTAGTGGAAGAATTTATTCGACTTGCAGCAAATACTTTTGGAATGATTCTTTGGGTTGTCGATTCTCACTAAACACACCCCAGTGCTTTTCCATCACATCAGGATCAGATTCTAAACCCCCACCTTTCCAGGGTTCATCAAAGGCTTCAAAGAGAAATGTCGTAGTATGGGTAGAATCGATCCATGAATTGAGCTGCAACAGAAAGGTTTCCTGAGCATTAATACTGACATCACCTTTAACCAGTGCACCTTCCTGACCCGGTCCATTGTTTTTGGGCTGATAAACGGTGGCCCACCCTGTTTCAGTTAAGGCGATGGTTTTTCCGTCATGCATGATTTGAGCAGCTTTAAAAACCGTGTCAATCCAGGCCATACCAACATCCAGGGTTTTGCCATTCCAGAGTGGATAAGCATGGAGACCGATGAAATCTATTTCAGCGGCCACGCGCTTGCTGTGATCTTTGTTCCAGAAGTTATAGTCATCTGCTGTGGTTACAGGCTGTTGGGTATGATTTCTAACTGCACGAATGTACTGGATCAGGTTTTCCATTTCCATGCGATGCCAGGACCAGTCCACCTGGGATTCATTGCCAACATTAATGGCTATAACCTCATCTGGAAAACGATTTGCCAGGTCAATACCCCGGGCAACCTGTTCCAGGTTCTCTGGTTTTCGCTCTGGCCGTGTGGTTTCATTCTCAAGCCAGATGCCCAGCATGACCCGGATGGGGAGATTGTGGTCGTGAATGACCTTCAATACCCGTTCACTGTCATCGTCTGAGCCATAAACCCGAATCAGATTCCAGTAGGGAGAGAGGAGGTTCAAATCCTCCAGAATTTCAGCTTCACTGGGACCTTTGACCCCGGGGGCCTGCCCTTCACGGTAACAACCATAGGAAATGGCGTTCCCAATCCAGGCTCCATTCAGGAAGGGCTTGAATGCACGTTCAACGAAGGGAGAACCTTTTGAATATGCAGCTGAATCTGATTCAAGTTTATGAATCAGTTCCTGAGCCGAAGTGGTTTCAGATGGTGGGGTATCATCAACCAACTTCTCTGTTGTTTGGCAGGATGTCAAAACACCCAGCACTAAGATCAGACTTCCTTGAATGAAGCTCATTTTGTTCATGGACTATTCTCCATTAATCTTTTCGGGATGTCAGGCTATCCAAGTGTGACATCAATTTTTTTAATCCTGCGTTCGCGGATCAAGCCGGCCATCTCACCACTTATGGATTCACCGTCGTAAGTATGTGTGTTTCCTTCACTATCCAGAATAGCGTATTGCGTTGGGCCAACCGCATCAGTGCCATAGGTGGCTTTCGCCTGAGCATTGTGATAGCTGACCAGGATTTCTCCCAATAGCATGAAACTGAATGTTTTAGCGGGAATGGTCAAACTGCGGGCACCTGCTTCAATCGACTGAGCCTCAGTCGTAAATAGCCAGGCGGGAAGCACAGGTTGGAGCGCGAAAGACAAGTCAGAATTGTCATCCAGTTTAAAGGGTCTCGGACCCATGGCCATATGCATGAGAATCTGAATGAATTCAGCCGTGGCACCACTCAAACGGGCTACAAATCCGGTTCCATGCAGATGCTTATCCGGATTGGCACTACTCACAATAAAGGATGAGTTCTCCAGGATACTGCGACCATAAACCTCTGGTTTCTGAAATGGAATAAAGACCTGCTTGAATGCATCAAAGAAGAACTCATGGAGTCCATTTCTCAACATTTCATACATGTATTTGTATTCCATGTGCAGCCAGATCGATTCATTCTCAAACCATCCCGGTGAAAAAGTTCGTGCTCGCCCAATCTCATGAGGCTCATTATCCAGGCAGGCATTGACCTTGTACATGCTCAATTTTTTATCATATAGATCGCTACTATGAATGTCCTTCACCAGCTTCTGGGCAACTGCCTGAGTTGGTAGACAGCGCAGAAAATGCACTGGACCTTCAAGAAAATGGGGGAGATGATGTACCCGGAAGGACCTGACCCGGAAACATGGTTGTCCCTTTGCATTGGTTTTTGCCACAGTAGTGTTATCTGAACCTGGAATCTGAATGATGTCGTAGTTTACAACTTCGTGGTTGAAATAGGTTGAGGGAATATTTCCATCCTCGTCCCAGGCCGATTCGATGCCCTGGTCCAGTTTGAGCATACAGGCGCCCAAAAAGCCCATGAGATCAGCACTGCTCATCAATGATTCATTACCACTGATTCCCAGGCGTGTCAGTTCTCGATATTTCTCTTTTAATGCTGAGGACTGATCCCAGTAGATGAATGGGTCGGAATCATTATTTAGAATAGCCTGCAGTGCATGGATATAGTCGTATAACTCGTTGAAAATGAGCAGATCAGGGATATCACCACCTTGGGTGGCAATAACATCCAGCAGGAACTGCACATTACGTTTGATCTCCATGGTTTCACTAAGGCTGGAGCCCATGATCGCAGGAAGACCGTTCAGAGCATCATACCAGTTAGGCTTATCAGACTCCATTTCCACACCGATACCTGATGGATCCAAGGATGCCATTTTATTGGTGATGAGGCTCAATATTTTGATGATGAGGGTCGTGTGATAAACCTGGCCAGTACCATGCTTGGTGCAAACAGCTTGTGCATCCTGATCACGGGTTTCCATGAGTGCCTGTTTTTCCTCATCCAGGTAGACCGCTTCCAACTGCATGGTTTTGCCATCCCAGATCACATACTTGTCATCACGAGGACGAACCAGGTAGGGACTGTCATGAAAGGTGAAGCTCTTTTTCTCAAGGAGAATGTATCGCAGCATTTCAGGGTAAATAGCGAGAAAATTTTCCAGCAAATCCAGGTTGTAGGTCCAGTGATCGGACCAGTAACCCTCAGCATGATCTGTGTCATGGATCTTGTGAAGAACAGCCAGAACATCACCCAAAAATTCATCCGCACTTGCTTGAAGCGTCATGTTATGCTGATCAAGAAATGCCAGCAATTCACCCGGCGTTCGCGAGGTTACCAGGTATTCAACTACAGGGGCAACTTGATCATGAGGGAGGTGACTATTTAATGCTGAAGTAAGTGAATCTACATCTTTAATAATATATCGTAACTCTTTGATCACCAGTGGATTAAATCCATCCAGTTGAATCAGATTATAGAAATGTTCGAGATTATTTGATTTTACATCAGGATTGAAAAGCAGGTCTGATCTGCGGTTCTGATTCACATCCCGGTAGGCACCATTTCCCTGAGAAAAGTTGGTTGGTGTGATACGATAGTCGTTGTAATCACGCTCCAGATCACCATGTCTTCTGGAATAAAGATGGAGCACAGATTCAGCTGATTTGCCCTTCAATGTATACGGAAATCCACCACGCAGGACATTGTCCAGAAAATTCTGACGGACATATTGATCCAGCAGGGGTTCGCCACTGACAATCAGGCTCTTCAAAGTGAGTTCATCAATGAGATTTTGACTCACTTCTTTCTTTGTCCTGAGATAATCTGGTTGGGTAATCACAGGCAGCAACTTATTTAAGTTTTCTTTTGATTCGATGTGCCCGATGATGGAAGTCAGAGTGTATGTCCCACCAGCTTCAATTGTTGTTTCAAAGGGACTCATGGCTGAGGGGAGTCTGTTCTCCAGTACCTGGTCCTGGGTAATTTCCTGGATGGAAGCATTGAGAAAGTTGGCAGGGAAGCTGTAATCAGTATGAGGCCCAAAGATCTTCTGAGGATCCACAACCGGCTTTAAGAGCTGGGAGCTATCCTGATTGGTCTCCATTCCAATGTAAAAGTTACCCTTTACGATGTGAACAACCTCAGGTCGGTCAGCAGGCTCCACCTTGCCCTTGAACAGGGGGGCGGAATGGTCATAGTTGGTTACTTCCACAAAGGCTTCAGTGAGGCGACGGAGGTGCTTCAGGGAAAAATTATTCAATCCGTGAGGTACAATCAGGGGTAAACCATCCAACCCTTGAAAATTGATGGCTTTGTCAGCGATATTCTCAATATGCAGCGTCCTGATAAGCCCGGCGTATTGATCCTCAGGAACCATATGATATTTGACGGTGAATTTCAGGCCCAGGGTCTCATTCACTTCCTCTAGAACGAGATGTGAGGCAGAAATGAGCATGCGTTGGGTCTTCTGCATGTCCCTATCGCGGAAATGATCCTGAAAGGGTTCATAGAAGCTGATTTTTGAATCACCGGGAAATTTAATAAAAGTCCTGAAGCCTTGACTGGACACCAATTGATAGGCCCAGTTGGCAGGCAGGAACTCCATGATGGGGTTGTCCTTATCCTGGATACCCATACTACAGATTCCCTGACCCCGGTTGACATAAAAAACCCACATGGGGATACCCGATTTACCGGCAATTCCCGGAAAAAAGCTGGAGAAGGGCTTACTGGCATTATAGTTCTCAATGACGAACTCATTGCGTTCGTTCAATTCAAATCGGGTGGGGGATGTACTATTCAAGGGACATACCTTTCATCTGAAAACATATTTCTTTCTACAATAGCTTAGAGCTGTGTCCTCACAGTCTGGACAGCATTGGCAGGAATTACAACTCTAGCGAATTCATCTCCCACTTGGAGGCTGAACTTGATGGGCTTGTTGCTGGTATTGAGCAACTGCACACTCAACATGTTGGCATCATTCACTGTGGCGCAGGCGTGCAATGCATCGGTATCCAGACCCTTCAGGTTTTTGCTGGTCTGCACAGCCTTATCTCCAGGTCTAATGGTCCTACTGAACTGCGAAAGCACATCAAAAATAGGGGTATAGTAGACATCCAGGGATTCTGTATCAATCATGATAGGGGCTCCACAGAAATTGCCAACATGATTGGGGCCACCCTGCTGATCCAGGACAATATTCCAGTCGACCCATCCCGTTACCCAGTGATCCAGACTGACAATGATATTGCGGGCATAACGATGGACGGGGACATACATGGGGTGATCAACGGCGTTGGGACCTGCCCATGGCACTGCATAGGCCCAATCCGAGGCGCTGGGAGTCCACCAGAATTCATCATTTTTAAACCAGTTTATTTCAGTGCGTCCTTCCGGGTCGGTACAATCATCAGGAGCTGGTTTTCCAAGATCATCAATACAGCCCTCAGTATGCACAAAAGTGTAGTCTGGAAATTTGGCGTGAACGCGATCAAACACATCTTCGTAAACTTTGAATGTGCTTTCATACCAGTGAACTGCAGTTCCATACACGTATTGGGCCGTTTCTTTATCTGCCAGGATGACATCTGTCCATTCCTCAATACCATCACGATTCTGGTCAAATATGAGCAGTTTGGTATCGTCATGACTGGAGTTCTTGAGGCCAGGACCTAAATGATGCTTAATAAATTCATTTTGAGATTCCGGAGAGAAATTCATGCTTTCCCATTGCCCATTGTTGCCATGGGGTTCATTGACTGGCGTAAGTCCCCAGATATCAACGCCCACTGCTTGATAGGCATCAAGATATTTCAAAATATAATCTGAATAAGTCGATACATATTCAGGCTTCAGCGAGCCTCCGGTCCCACGCCAGTTGTTCTCAGCAGTCATGGGTTGGTAATAGTCCTCGATATCTTTCATCCAGGCCGGAGCAGTCCAGGCAGAACCTATAATCCGCAGCTCCTGATCTTGTTGATTGCTTTTAATGGTCAGAGCTTCCTGGATCATGGGCAGGAGGTCGTAGCTATGATCTTTAACACCAGGGTATTTCAAGGTATCAAAACCAGCAACATCAGGTGCCAGTGTAAAGGCGGATAACGCAGTATCCCCGGCCTGCTCCGCGTAGGAGTATCTGCCTTCCACGCAAAAATCACTGGCCCCGATATGGGTGCGAGTCAGTGAGAAGTTGGCACCGTCCTCGCCATAGATACGATTCATTACCTCTTTACGCTTTTCAGTTTCCAGATGAGCCAGGACAAAGGCAGATGATTCAGTAAAGGAGGTCCCAATGCCATCAATAGTTTGTTTGATCTGATCAGGTAGAATGGTGACAACCACGCCTGTAGCTGTTCCTGTTTTGAATGCGACATTGTCCTGAATTTCCTGTCGGGCGCCTGCTGCTGACGTGAGGATGATTTCAGAAGTAGTATTGGATTCGGTCTCTAAGGCTGTTTTTGAAATGCAACCCGCTAGAAGCAAAATGATTGATCCTATGGTTATTCGGAGAGGTAAATGTGTTATTCTCATACTAAAATCCTAAAATGGTTTATGAATTGTGTTATTTGATGCATGATGAATGGTGCTTTCATGCTTCGACGCGCTCAGCATGACGCAATCTCTCAGCGGACCCTCGGGAAGTACGTTCACGCTTAACTACCCTCAGAATCCGCTGCGGCGACCTTACCACGGCGTTTTTCGAGCTGGGATCTGATATCATAGGCCTTTACTTCAGTGAGTTTGTAAGTGGATATGATCCATAGAGCAATCAGGGAAGTGGCCAATGGGATTCCAACATCGAAAGCCCTGATCAAAAAGAGGGTGTCCTCGCCCTGGGCTGCTCCCAGTGCTACATCGAAACCTGAAACTTTGAGCAGTACACCTGTGAGGAGTCCTGCCAGTGCCATACCGACTTTTATCATCCACCAGTAGATTGCACCAAAAACACCTTCTCGGCGTTGATGGGTTTTCAACTCGTCGTAATCACACACATCCGAGATCATGGAGCCCATGAGCGTAAACAATGAGCCAGTACCAAAGGCTACAAAGGGTGCAGCATACAATAGCCAGTATGGATAGTCTGGATTGTAGCCAACCCACTTGATTGCATATCCAAGAATGGAGATGGAGATTGTGATGAGAAAAGTTTTTCGCTTTCCAATCTTTGTAGCTATCCAGCCAGTAAGTGGAATAACACCCAGTGTAGCGATGGAGGTGAGCATACCAAACCAACCCATGAGCTTCCCGGCATCACCATCATTACCACCGAAGAGGTAGTAGATCATGACGTAAATGGAAAAGGACATTCCCAGTTGGAAACCGTTGAATACCAGGAAGGTTGCCCCGCATAGTTTTACAAAAGGTTTGCATTTAAATGTGGTGACAACACCCTTGAAAAACTCAGCCATATTTTTTGCAAAGCCTTTTCCCGCATTTTTTACCGGTTCCAGCGTTTGTCTTTCTCTAAGGAAAATTGCAGGCACGATACCAAAGAGGGCCACTGCAGCACCCACTACAATTGCCAGTGTACGGGCTCCATGCACAGTATCTCTAAATAGATTGCTGGACATGATAGCATAAAACCAGGGAACACCCAGCCAGGCCAGCTGTCCGACTGTGTTGGCAAAGGCGTGCAGGCGCGTACGCTCATGATAATCTGGTGTCATTTCATAACCGAAGGCAACAAAAGGTGTAGCATAAACGGTGTAAGCAAGGAAGAAGAAGATAGACATTGCCAGGAAGTACCAGAAATAGGTGACGAAGAAGGTTTCACTCTTTCTCAGCTTCACAGAATGAATGGTAGCTACGCCAGTACCTTCAAAACCTGAGAGTTGCACCGAAATACTGCCAATGGATTGCATATCTAGCTCATTGTCACCTTCCTGATTTCCATAGAGCGTGCTGCGAACCAGATCGGTCAACTGGAATTTGTAGAGATTGCCTTTGCTATCTTCCGATTTATCCAGACTGAGGTCCACATAATAGGATTCACCGTCTGAACCCGTCCCAGCCTCATTGAAAAGTACCTGGAACAATTCGACTTCCGGGAGGGCAACATTGATTTCAACCTGAGGGAATCCATCCAGATTAGTTGCTACAGATTCCTCCATATTCAACGCCAGGAGTTCCGGACCATAAAAAGTGAAATCTGCCCCTGATTCCTGGTCAGCATCATAATTGAGGATGGCGCCACCGGCCTCGTTGAATTCAGCATCAGCCTGTGTCGTAGACAGGATTTGATGCTGCTTCACCGGGGTCTTGGCCAGTATATCGATGTAGCCTGAGGGCAATTGCCACATGAGGGCAAAAATGATTCCTGCCAGCAAAGCACCGGTGAAAATAAAGGGTCTGCGACGCCCCCAGCGGGTCCTTGTATTGTCTGAAATATAGCCCAGCATGGGATCTGAGATGGCATCGAAAATACGGGGGATGGCACCAATTAGACCCACCCAGAGTACATCCATTCCCAAACCGAGATTGAGAATAACCACCATAGCTGGCAACGCTGCTGCCTGGAGGTTGTTTACCAACATACCAACGGCATAGGCCGACTTTTGCTTCAGGGAAATGCGATCTTCCGGGGCAGTTTTGTATTGTGTGACTGCACTCATCTGCGTGACTCCTTAATTCTCTCGAGCTGACTGAATATTAGAAAAATGATTGTTGATTTGATCAGGGGTAACATCAGTTGTATAGGGATTCAGGGAATGTATCTCTTGAAGTGTGTAATAAGCTGTTCTGGGTATTAAATCATAAAGTCCCAGTGAGTCACTGGGACCCTTGGCACAAATACCGAACCACTCCTCATTCATATTGTTATTCCCTGGTACAAAATCATGGGAATAACCACCATTGGACCAGGATGCATGGGTGTCGTGACTGTCCAGGTTGGTCTGTTGACCATGTTTCCACCAGCCATCGCTGAACTGAAAGGTGAATCCGCCAATGGCATTGCCCAGTTTCCCCTGGCCGCTGGATTGAGTATAGATTTCATGCCAGTTTTCCAGCAGGTATCTGGCCTGGGAGGCCTGATCTTCCTGCATTTCAATAGCATGGAAGGCATCTGCACCAAATTCAGTGAGCATAACAGGGATGCCTAATTTCTGGTCAACAGCCTGGAACAGATCATCAAAGGAAAGCCCACGGTACACATTGGTTCCAAAGACATCCAGATTCTCAATTTCCTCAGCGATTATATCAAGGAACAATAGATCACCATTGGCAATGGCTACAGGTCGCTTGTCATCCAGTTCATGAATGGCGCTGATGGCTTCATTAAATAGCGAATATAGATGGCGAGCACGGTAAGTTTCTACTGATTCCCCCTCAGGGAGGTTTTCAGTCTCACCACCTTCCCAGAACAGTCCGAAATTATTTTCATTGCCCAGAAGCCACATGAGCACGCCAGGAACCTCATGGAAACTTTCTACCATTTCGCTCACTTCGTCAAGCACTATCTGACGTACTGTTAAATCTGAGTAATTGACTTTTCCCACCCACTGGCCATTTAGCTCCAGGCCATAACGGGCAAAGGAATGATTTAGAACCGTAAAAATCCCATACTCTTCGTAGATAAATTGCACCCAGCGGGGGGGGATATGAGAGTATTGGCGGATGGTATTGACGCCCATGTTTTTTAACAAAGGCATCTCATTGGCCAAAGCGGACAGAATAATCTCATCAGATTGAGACCATAGATTGTAACTATAGTTGGTTCCAATGGGGAAGTAGTCCCAGTTCATGCCGAAAATCATATAGTCTTCACCATTTACCTGAAGCCGTTGTCCCTGACCATCGCTCACAACCCTAACTTCTGAAACAGGGTCAGTGGAGCAGGAAAAGCCTGATATCACAATCAGAAAACCCATAATAGCTTGGGCTAATCTACTAACCTTTCGGGCTGGGCTTGTTATATGGGTGGTGTTACTAATAAGTCAATCCATACCCATAGCTAAAGAGTGGTGAATAATTGGAGTCTTTCCAATTGATTGGAATCTGATCCATGGAAGCCGGCCAGGTCACAGATAATTTTCCCGAAGGTGCATAATCGCCGAAAAGGACATCGGTAATTCCATTGCCCTCTGTTCCCGGTAACCAGGCTGCCAGTAAGGAGTTGGCATCTTCCAGTACATCATTGATAATCATGGGGCGACCTGAGAGCAGTACAACCACCATGGGAATACCGCTTGACTTCACTCTATTGATGACCTGAATGTCATCTTCATCAAGCTCAAGTTCAGCGCGGTCACCGTGCATCTCTGCATAGGGACTCTCACCCACAACCACGATTACGGCATCAGCTCCTGAAATATCAGATCCAGTGAGGGAGTGAATAACCTGGGTTTCGCTTGAAACCATTTCCTGCACGCCTTCCAAAATGCTGGTGCCAGGGGTGATGTCACCCATTCCGCCCTGCCAGGCAATGCTCCAGCCACCACACTGCATCCCCACATTGTCAGCACCACGGCCAGTTACAACGATTTTAGATAAATCTTTTGCAAGTGGGAGTGTGCCGTCATTCTTAAGCATCACAAGTGATTCACGCACGGCCTGTCTAGCTATTTCGCGATGTTCTGCAGATCCCACGGTGGAGATCAAGCTACGATCATTGGCGTAGGCTGAATCCAGCAGACCCATACTTTTCTTCACATTCAGGATGCGGGTCACAGCATCATCAATCCGGGTCATCTCAACGGAGCCTTCATTCACGGCTTCTTTTAATAATTTGATAAATTCACGATATCCTTCACCGCTACCACGGGTGATACCAGGCACCATAACCATATCGACACCAGCATTGATACTGGTGATGATGTCACTTTTGTAATCGCCGGGAATTTCATCAATGCCTTGCCAGTCTGAGACAATGAAGCCCTCAAAACCCAACTCATCCTTCAGAAGATCGGTGAGCAGTTGCCTGTGACCATGCAGTTTGACGCCATTCCAGCTGTTATAGGAAGCCATAATGGTTGCAGTTCCAGCCTCAATGGCTTCAATGTAGGGGGGGAGGTGCAGGGTCCGCAGTGTTCCTTCATCGATGATGGCATCGCCGCGATCGATTTGACCATTGTTACCGGTTCCCCAGGTGGGGGCCCCATCTCCGATATAGTGTTTGGTACAGGCGGCAACGGCATCGGGTGCATTGAGGGCACTGCCCTGATAGCCTTCCACCATTGCCTGGCCTAAAAGTGAGATGAGCGCAGGATCTTCACCAAAGGATTCATACGCTCGACCCCAACGCTCATCTCTAGAATTTGCCACACAGGGGCTAAAGGTCCAATTGATACCCGTTGCTCGAACTTCTTTTGCAGTCAGCGCTGCCAATGCCTTCACAAGCTCGGGGTTGCCCATGGCTCCCAGACCGATGTTGTGCGGAACGATGGTCGCTCCATAAACATTGTTGTGACCATGAATGGCATCGATTCCATACATCAGGGGGATTCCCAGACGTGTCTGAGACGCCAGGTCCTGATATTCATCCACCATATCAGCCCACGCAGCTGGTTCATTCACATCTGGGGCGGAACCTCCACCACTGAGAATGGAACCCAGATTGTAGTCCCGGATATCGCTTTCCCGTACAAGGTGGGCTCGTCCGGCCTGGGTCATTTGACCCACCTTCTCTGCCAGGGTCATGGATTGGACAATGGATTCCACCGATTTGCCATGGATTGATTCGGCTTTTACGATGGGCTCGGTCGTATTGCAGCCGAGAATAACCAGCGTAGTTAACAGCATTAAAAATGAGAGGTGTTTATCTTGAAGTTTGAACATGTATTCTCCTCGGGAGGGTACTATTATTGGTAAAAATCTTTAAGACTAATACAATATTGTGGCAATTTGAATGCCATCACATAGCCTGGCTTTATGAGCAGGTGCAAAACGAAAATATTTGTCCCCAAAACCTGGGCAAACTGAAACTCATTTGCCATGATTGATATCTGCTATATGAATCTATAGTGCTGCAGTAAAGACAACATAACCAACAGCTAAGCTGATGAGCAGGATTGTTGAAATGGATGGTGAAATCCAAAAGTGGGAAGGTGATTGCCCTGAAAAAGTAAATTCAAGACCAATTGCTGCTGCGATATTTTGATATGTGAGAATATACAGCTTGTATTGTTTTGATATAAAAATTATTATCATTTCAATAATATGAATGAATCAGGAGATACCCGTAAGACCACCTCTTTGTCCAGCTTGCAGACTTTCACAACGAGCTTGCCCTTCCTATTTATTGTAGGCATTTTAATTTTCCTGGTTTCCTTTGTTATATCTTCATTCCCCCTGGGTCGTAATCCCATAAAACAGAACCAGATACAACGTGTTTATTTTGCGGATAATATTGCCGCAGGACACTCCAGCATCATTCAAAAATTTAATGAGATTCATGAGGGGGAAATTGAAGTAATAGCTATCGATCTTCCCTTTAGAAAATTTAATACCAATCAGCGTAAAGAGCTTATTGCCCGCAATCTGCGAAGTCGGGGGAGTCGGATAGATGTCTTTTCAGTGGATTTGATCTGGTTGCATAGGTTTACCAAATGGGCAGAACCTTTGACACCTTATTTCTCTCCAGCTTCAATTGAAACCATGTTGCCGTCTTCACTGAACACCTGTTATGTGGATGGGGTGCTATATGCCATTCCCATGTACACAGATATCGGAGCATTGTATTACCGTGAGGATATCATAAAGTCACTACCTGATGGGGAAGCACTTCTTGAGCGCATCAAGCAATCCATTTCCTGGGAAGAGCTATTGGAAATCAAGCGCAAGCATTTTCCTCAAAAGCCCATATACATTCCTCAAGCGGATGCCTACGAAGGACTAATCTGCAATTTCAATGAAATTCTGGGAATACCGCTTCAGCACCGGGATACAGGCGAGATTTTAAATCTGACGGATGCGTTTGTGGTGAGGAAGACCCAGTTTTTTCGGGATATGTTTGTAAATGGTATAGCTCCACTGGAAGCTCTGGATATGACTGAAGATGATTGCATCAGTTATGCACTGACCCACGATATCCCCTTTGTCAGAGGATGGCCCACCTTAAACAATGAAACCGACCCTCGTTTTGATCCCGAAATGTTTAAGAAGCTACGCATTGCACCCATGCCTCACTTTGAGGGAGAAAATTCAGCCCCTGTGTTTGGGGGCTGGAATATGATGCTGTCCCGCCATTCTCCAGTAAAGGAAGCGGCTATTTTGTTTATGCAATTTGCTTCCTCTGTGGAAGGGCAAACTATTTTCTACGAAGCGGAAGGACTATTGCCCATTCAAGAGACCTTCTATGATACTGCCAGGACTGACAGGAAACGGGAGCGGCTCGCTAGCATTGAAAAGATGATGGCCAACGGCATTCATCGGCCTGCACTGGATCATTACACTTTACTTTCAGATATCCTATCAGAACGACTGCATCTGATTTTGTCCGGTGAATTGGAAGTTGAAGCTGGATTGAAACTGGCGAAGGAAGAAATATCCATCGCCCTTCAGCGAGGCACATCATTTTGACAGTGCAGAACAGATTGCGTGAATATCATTTTGAAATTCGCCATGTATTGGTCTTGTTTATTATCGTGGTCGTTTTCCAAACAGCCCTTTCCTTTATTAATAATCAATCGACCAATCACATTTTCCAGCAAGCCATGGACTACTATCGCAGAGATTCGGCTGAACGAGTCGCAGACCTGACCACCACTGCCCTGGAGCTGCTCATCGAGCAGGGGCGCGTTGATGGTGAAGTGAACACAGCCAACGCTGATGATGCTATCCAATCGCTGGATAAACTCATGAGTCAACAGACCCTGCAGCGTAATGTGGATGAAGTATACCTTCTGGTTACACAGGGAGATAGTGTGCTGGCCTTAAGTCAAGGTCAGGATATTTATAATCTGTATCTGGGAGGTGGGGTTGAAGGTGCCATCAATGGTGATTCCACTCCACTGAACGCCATTTCATATTTTGAAACGAACCGACAATTCGTTCTGGGAAGTGAGCAGGTCATCAGTTCTCTGGAGGGTGACAACACCTTCCATGTTCTGGTACCGTTTTACGATCGAGGTGAGATTGCCGGTGCAACCTATATGCGGGTTACTCCGGATATTGCCGGTTTTCTCGAGTTAATTGAATCTGCCTACAATCAATCCGGAATCCTGTTTACAGGCCTGATTCTCATGGGCTTTATGGCCATGTTCTTTATTTATTCATACACAGCCAAGGAGCGTGATCTGGTTCAACAGCAGCTGTTTGATCAGAGTTCAAAACAACTCAGGGAGCAGGTTGAGCACCAGAAGGAATCTCTTTTCACCAAGCGTATTTACCACACCCACCACAAAGCCGAAAAGGTGATGGGCTTCATCAAGGAAGATCTGCGCACACTCAACAATGACAATCTTGATGATACGCGTTATCGCGTCACCAAGTACGCCAACTTTGTATCCCGGGTGATTTATGATATGAAATCCTACGATCCACCCATTCATGTGATCAGAAATCCCTTGTTTCGAACGGATATCAATGAGGTGATTAAATTTATTGTGGATAATATTTTTCAGCGTGTTTATCGTGAGGGAAAAACCAATGCGGTAAATATTGAGCTGGATCTGGCTGAGAATTTACCCACTGTCCAGGTCAATGAATATGTGGTCTGGGAAATCATTGAACCACTTATTCAGAACTCCATCGATCATAACTCTGAAATAAGCCTCACCATTATCCTGCGAACCTCAATGCCGGACGAGCATACTTTGCTGATTGAGATTCAAGACAATGGGAAGGGCTTTCCCGAGGAATTTTTGGATGTAGATGCTGATGGAGTAAAAGCGGTTTTTAAAGAACTGGTAAGCACCAAGGATACCGATCAGAATTCAGGTTATGGTTGTTATCTGGCCCAGGAAATCAGTCGCCGTTGCGGCTGGCAGGTCAGTGCACATAATGTTAAAGAAGGTGGCGCTTGTTTCACCATTCAGGCCAAGGTAGGATAACACATGGACAATGATCAGATACGGGTTTTACTCATTGAAGATGAGGAATATGATGTTCGCCGGATTCAGAGTACAATTTATCCATTCCGGGAACGAATCAGTATCAAGGACATCGTGTCCACCGGTGAGGATGCACTCAATGCCGTTGATAAAAAGGGTCCCTTTGACGTAGCGATCCTGGATTATCAGATCTCTGGCGGACTCTATGGTGAACGGCTCATCAAGCGCATGAAGATTGCGGATCCCAGTCTGCAGATCATTGTGATTACAAAAATGACAATTAACCAGACCGACCTGCACTTTGCCAATCAGATGATGGAGAGTGGAGCCTACTGGTTTGGCACAAAATATCCTTCAGATATCGAAGATTTTATCTACCAGCCTACTGATTTCATACTCACCATCATGAATGCTGCAGAAAAACGGAAACTGGAAGAGGACCGGCTAAAATCACAGAACCGGCTGGATCGTAAAATTGATCGAATCGTCCAGGAGAGACCTCTGCTGGGCAATTCCCCGATCATTTTAAAGGTTAAAGAGCATATAGAGCGCTACGCAGCAACCAGTGCCAATGTTTTGATCTCTGGTGAATCAGGATCTGGTAAAGAGCTCATTGCACGTAACATTCACTATCAATCCGCTCGTAAATACGAAAACTTTGTCACCGTTAATTGTGCCGCCATTCCGGATGAACTTATTGAGAGCGAATTGTTCGGATTCGTGAAGGGCGCTTTTACCGGGGCCAAGGAAGATAAGCTGGGTTTATTTGAACAGGCCAACAGCGGAACCATCTTTCTGGATGAAATCTCTGAACTGCCCTATCAGGCACAAGCCAAACTGCTCCGTGTATTGGAAACGGGGGAGATGGATAAAATTGGCCGCAAGAAGAGCTACAAGGTGGATGTGCGGGTTATTTCCGCCACCAACAAGAACCTGAAAGATTTGATGAAACGGAATCATTTTCGCGAGGATCTCTATTATCGTCTCAATATCCTCAGAATTCAGGCACCCGCTGTGAGGGAACGCACTGAAGATATTAGACTTCTGATTGATTATTTTGTCGGTCACCATTGCCGTGATTTAAGTATCACTATCCCCAAAATCACTGATTCTGCCTGGAAAATACTGGAACTTTTTCACTGGCCTGGAAATGTGCGTCAGCTTAAAAATGTGGTGCAGCGAATGGTGATCTTATGTAATGATCGAATTACCAAAGATGTGGTTCATATGGCGCTTGATCTACAGGGTCAGGATTCCATATCATCTTTGGTAAACCCGGTTTTCTCAACCGAGAATATCCTGCCCCTAAAAGATGTGGAACAGAGTTTTCGGCGTCAATATTTCGAGTTTGTCAGGCAGCACTGCAAAACCGACACTGAAGCCGCTGGAAAATTGGGTCTTGCCCCGCCAAATTTTCATCGGATGTGTAAGGAATTAGGTTTGAAATAGATTAGAATCGTGTGAGGAATAGTTATTATAATAATAAGAAAATTATTCCAATAATAACGTGAATCACCAAATTTTGTGACCATCGCCAACTTCAACAGCCAATCCAGCAAATCCACTCTAAGAAAATATTTTAAGATTTACAAATTGTAAGTCACTGTATTACAATAAGTAACAGTTGTATGCGTTAATGTCTGATCTTACTCAGATAAAAAAAAAGCATCCATGGACTATATTCGGCACAAAGTGGTCTGGTAATTGAACCTGAGTACTTCGCAATTTATGAAAATATTTATTAATACGTATCGTTTACTGAACAAGGATCATTCATGAGTGGCCTGGATTATGTTGTTATAGTCCTCTACTTTATCATGGTTTTGGGGATAGGTGTTTACTTCTCCCGTAGAACTTCTGATAGCACCGAATACTTCCTGGCCGGAAGGAATGTCGGGTGGGTAGCCATCGGTGCGTCTCTCTTTGCGTCCAATATTTCCAGTGAACATTTTATAGGCCTGGCTGGAACAGGTTCCAGCAGTGGTCTTGCTGTAGGTCATTTTGAATGGTTGGCTGCCTTTATCGTCCTCTTCCTGGGCTGGGTTTTTGTCCCCTTCTACTTAAAATCCGGTGTTTTTACCATGCCCGAATTTCTGGAAAGACGATATGGGCGGTCCAGTCGCATGTATTTAACTTCCGTATCAATTGTAGCTTATGTCATCACAAAAATATCTGTCACCCTGTTCGCTGGTGGATTGCTCCTGAACAAAATTCTGGGCTGGGATATGATGACTTCAGCTATTGTACTCATTATAGTCACGGGGATATACACGATAGCTGGTGGTTTGAGTGCAGTTATCTATACAGAATTGATTCAGTCCATCATCCTGATCGGTGGCGCTATAGTTTTGACCGTGCTTGGTCTCAACGAAGTAGGGGGCTTCACAGGGTTACAGGCAAAATTGCCACCAGAATTCTTTGAAATGTTCAAGGGTATGAATCATCCGGATTTCCCCTGGACCGGTATTATCTTTGGGGCACCTATTCTGGGAATATGGTACTGGTGCACGGATCAATTCATCGTACAGCGAGTACTCAGTGCCAAAAATATCAACCATGCCCGTTCAGGTGCCATCCTGGCTGGTTTTCTTAAGATATTGCCCGTATTTATTCTGGTATTGCCCGGTTTGATCGCAGCTGCACTTTTTGGTACCACAGGGGATGAAGCCTATCCTACACTGGTTACCAGCTATCTCTTACCCTCTGGTTTAAAGGGCATCGTCATCGCCAGCCTGCTGGCAGCACTCATGTCTTCACTGGCCAGTGTGTTCAACAGTACATCTACCTTATTTACTATTGATTTTTATAAAAACTTTCGACCCGACTCCTCCGAGGTTGAGCTGGTCCTGGTGGGCCGATTAGCTACAACAGTCATGGTGATCCTGGGTGTGCTTGCAGTACCCTTGATCACCATGCTGAGTAGCCAATTATTTGTCTATCTGCAAAGTGTGCAGGCCTATATAAGTCCTCCTATCGCTGCTGTATTCATTATGGGAATTTTCTGGCACAGGGCCAATTCCAGGGGGGCAATATCTGCCCTGGGAGCCGGAGCTGTGCTGGGTGCTCTACGCTTTGTACTTGAAATCCTGGTAAAACAGGGTGTGTCATTAGGGATGTTTGAATGGTATGCCACCATGAATTTTCTCCATTTTGCAGTCTTTCTCTTCATTATTTCGGTTGGGATAGTCTATGTGGTCAGCCTGGCTACACCCAGACCCAATCAGCAACAGATCACTGGTTTAACAATGGCTACAGCATCCGAAATGCAGACGGATATGAGTCGTCGCATGGATGTTCAGGATCCACTTTGGAATAGAATTAACATTATTGCATCTATTGTATTGGTAGTAAGCATACTCATACTCTGGGTGAAATTTGCATAGGTTTAACGATATGTTATTAACAATCAAGGAGGTTACACAATGAAGACAATGTTACGCTTAACACTTGTTCTCACCCTTCTCGTAGTTATCGGACAGGCACAGGTCATCAATAATTTTGATGCTGCTCCTGCTGACACCAACTATTGGGAATGGTACGAGCCAGTAACTGAAGGCGGGTTGGAAACCAATCCTGCTGGACATTATGCCATCAGCACCGGTGCCGATCCTGAACTGGGTTGGATCGAAGTTAGCTATGTCACCGATATTGTACTGGAAGGTGATGGAGCTATGAAGGTAGATTATAGTATCCACAACTCAGAAACCTGGGGTGGTTACTCCAAACTGCATCATTTTGAACCAGATACTCTAAGTTCTGTTACTTATGATTGGTCTCTTTATGACAGTTTGTCCTTCTCCTACTATAATGTTACACCACAGGACTCAACAGGTCGTGTGCATCTGAGACTCAATCTTGGAGATTATGGCGATATCGATGCACCTGACTATAGTGAACTGGGTGAGTTCTGGTATTCTTTCCATTACATCTTGGATGAAGAACCAGGCTGGCACACCATCGAGATGGCACTAGAAAGTTCAGAATCCCAGAGTGGAACTGCCTTTAACCATACAGGTTGGTCAGGAACCCCTGGAAACCTCGAGCTTGATACAGACAGAATCAAAAACTGGGCCTTTGAATTTTCCGTCAGTGGTAGTGGTGATGGCGATGTGGTCACAGGTAGTGTGATTTTTGATGATTTCAAACTGATTGCATCCAAGAACAGTCTTGAAAATGGCAGTTTTGAAACTGCCGATGCCAATGAAGATGACATGGGTTGGGGTTGGACACATGCTGGTGACGGCCAGGCTCATACAAACATTGTGATGGATGCTGACGTTGCCCGCACAGGTGACTACTATGCTGAATTAGGTGTTGAGAATGGTTCAGCCTGGGGTGTTTTCTATACTGAGCAAACCATTCCTGCTTCACAGGGTGAAACCTGGGAATTGGGTGGATACATTAAAGACATCTCCGAGACAGTAACCGGCGGAGCATTTGGTGGATATAAGATTGAAGCCAAGAATGATGCTGGAGACATTCTTTACACAACCGGTGATGTACTGTTTGATATCACAACCGACTATCAAAAGTTTACTACCAGTGCAGTAATGCCTGAAAATACTACCAATGTAGCAGCCGTTCTGGTGGTGACCCGTTGGGATGGTTCCAATGTGAACTATGCTTTTGATGATATGTACCTCATGAGTGTTGGTGTGTTGGATCTTGAGCCACCTGTTGAAGTTGCCAATGTCAGCGCCATTGCTGGTACCAATTTCAACATGGTAACCTGGGATGAGAATGCTGGTGAAGAAGGCGAGACATATAACATTTATGCAAGTCGCTTCCCAATTACTGACCTGAGTTCCAACAATGTTGATGTTGTTGCTTCTGGTCACCTTGAAGGTTCACCCACTGTTGTTCATTATCTCTATGCTCCTCTGAATGACGAAGTGCAGGAATTCTACTACGCCGTTGAATGTGTCGATGCATCAATGAATATTGGACCAGCCGGTGTTGCTGCAGCTACCTATACCAACACTGCTCTGGGTATTCCAACTATTTCACTGGTTACACCAACCAACTTTGTTGCGGATGGATTTTTTGATGATTGGGCTGGCATCACACCTTTCCAGATTGGATTCACACCTGGATCATGGGGCTATTCAAGTGTATGGCAAACTATAGATAATGATGAAGATTGTTCTGCATCCATCTACTTAGCCATGGATGATGAGTATCTCTATGTAGCCGCAGATGTGCTGGATAACGTATACAATGGTTATCTAAATAGTGGCAACTGGTGGGATATGGATGCTTTACAGCTGTTTATAGGTCTATATAACCAACGTGGCGAGCGTCACAATGCATTGCTCCGTGGGGATGAACCAGATTATGGTTTAATTTTCGCTGACAGCAGCATTTTCCGTGACAATGGTGATCGTTACACACTTGCTGAAGATGATGATGGCATGTATTACTTTGAAGGTTTTAACCCCGATTATGTTATAGAAGCCATGATTCCTCTGGATTCTCTCGCTTCTGGTGGTGGTTTTACTGATCAGGTCTATGCCCCCACAAATGGTGATCGCATTCTCATCGAGCCCATTCTTCATGACAATGATGGAACCTGGGAAGGAAATGTCCAGTCATCCTATCTGAATGAAGATAATGCCTGGCAGACACCTGGCGTCTGGAACTACACCTTTGTTGGTGATATGGACGCAGTTGCCATCGATGACGTTGAGACTCCCTCTGCATATCGCCTGAACAACAATTATCCGAACCCCTTCAACCCAAGCACAGTTATTTCATATAAAATTGCAAACGCAGAACAGGTTCGCCTGAGTGTTTACAATGTTCTTGGTCAGGAAGTTGCAGTTCTAGTGGATGAAGTTCAGAATGCTGGTGCGCATGAACTACAGTTCAATGCTGGAACATTGGCTTCAGGTATCTATATGTATAGATTAGAAGCTGGTGGCTATACAAGTACACAAAAAATGATCCTGATGAAATAGGATCGTTGACGTTATAAGTAAATAAATATCAAGGGGGGGGAGATTAGACATTCCTCCCCCTTTTTAAGTAGGTAACAGATAGATGATGAAATTTCACTTGAGTAAACTCCGCCGAACATTCCTGACATCAGGCTTGTTTATGATTTTAAGTAGTGGTTTGCTGGCGCAGACGACTGGCAAGATCGCTGGGACAATCGTTGATGAGGGAACCGGCGAACCTTTACCCGGTGCCAATATTGTACTGGTTGATACCCGTATGGGTGCAGCTGCAGATATTGAAGGACGCTATTATATTCTGAATATTCGCCCCGGTCACTATGACCTACGGGTAGATATGATTGGATATGCCCCGGTTATCGTGGAAAATATCCCTGTTTCAATCAACAGGACGGTTCCAGTTGATGTCAAAATGACACCTGCCACCATCAGTGGTGAGGTTGTTGTGGTTGAGGTAGAACGAGCAGCCATGAAAAAGGACCAGACCGGAACCATTAAGAATATTTCTTCCGAACAACTGGAAATCCTACCGGTTGAGAACCTGGGGGCCGTTGTAGCCATGCAGGCAGGTGTAGTCGAAGGCCACTTCCGCGGTGGACGTTCAACTGAAGTTTCATATATGATTGATGGTGTGGCTGTGGATGAGACCTTTGGTGGTCAATATGCTGCAGTTGACATTGAACCAGAGACTATCAAGGATCTGGAAGTCATCACCGGTACATTTAATGCCGAATATGGCCGTGCCATGAGTGGTGTTGTAAACGCCGTGACAAAAGATGGTAGCAAAAATTTTGAAGGCTCATTCTATACTGGATTAGCCAACTATTTAACCACGAATGATACTATTTTTCCCGGGATTGATGAAGCGGGAGTGAACCGAAATGAGGACTATAAGTTTCAATTGAGCGGTCCCCTGGTCGGTGACAAAGTTACTTTCTTTTTTAATACGCGTTATCAGAATAATCGCAACCACTTGAACGCCCTGAGCCGATTTAAAGTGACCGATCTCAGTGACTATACATCTGAGCAGCCATCGGAGTGGATAACTGAGAATACTGGAGACAGCGTTTATGTCCCCATGAATGGTTCTGAGAATCGCTCATTTCTGGGCAAAATTGCAATGAATATTTTCAGTGGTGGCAAGGTATCGATTATGCACTCCATCAATAGGGACAGATGGGATGGATACGATCATGGTTATAAATACAATCCAGATGGTGTGGCCAGCACATACAGAGAAACTGATTTTACTGTCCTGCAGTTAAATCACATGCTTTCAAATAGCCTGTTCTATGAAACCAAATTATCTAAGATGGTTAACTACAACGGGTACTACATTTTTGAAAATGTAGCCGATTCAGGTTACGTTAATGATGTCTATTCCAATAATTATGGCCCTGGTCTGTTCACCGGAGGTCAGAATAAGGACCATAGCGAACGCTGGATGACCGATCTGGCTGCCAAGTTTGATCTGACCTGGCAGATGAATTCACACCACAACATTAAAACCGGTGTTAACTATGTAAAACATGACCTGACCAATGAGTGGTATCAAATTCGAAATCTCTGGGAGAATACGGAATTTGAGTCAGAACGCTATACACCCGTAACCTATGGTGATAGCTCAGTCTATGCAGACGTGTACACCGTCAATCCAGTTGACTTCTCGGCCTATATTCAGGATAAAATGGAATATGATGAGATGGTTATCAATTTTGGATTACGCTATGACTGGTTTGACCCTGCAACCGTCTATCCTACCAACCTTAGAAACCCTGCGAATCAGCTACAGTTTGAAAACGACTCAAGCCGAACTTCACAATATCCTGAAACGCCGACAACTTCACAAATCAGCCCTCGTATTGGACTGGCTTATCAATTAGGAAATAAGGCCATTCTCCATTTTAGCTATGGCCACTTTTTCCAGTTGCCGCCCATGTATGCCATGTACCAGAATCATTCCTTCCTGATTGCACCCAGTGATTACGCAACAACCAATGGAAACTCAAACCTGAAATCTGAAAAGACAGTGGCCTACGAAATAGGTCTCTGGCAGGAAGTGGGTCCAGGGATGGGACTGGAAGTATCGCTTTTCTATAAAGACATCTACAATCTGTTGAGTACAAAAGTGATCAGTACTTATAACCAGATTGAATATGGCATGTATACCAATAAGGACTATGGAAATGTCAGGGGATTGGAAGTCAAATTTGATGTTTTCCAGGCACCTCTAAACTTCTGGGTGAATTACACACTTCAATACACTCGCGGTAATGCAGATTCACCGAATCAGTCCTTTGACCGAGCCGGTTCCAACCAGGATCCTGTGAACAAGTTTATTCCTATGAGTTGGGATCAACGCCACACGCTGAATGGGACGCTGGGCTATATTGGTGACAATTATGGAGTTTCCATCACTGGATACTTTAACTCCGGTGCACCATACACCTTCTCACCCCAGGGAGAGAGCGTGTTGGCCCGTGTGAATCTGGATCCCAACAATGATTATCGTCCCATTAGATATCATGCTGATATGACGGCCTATTATCATCTGAAACTCATGGGTAAAACCAGTCTACGCTTTGATCTCTCCATTTACAACCTGTTTGATCGTCTTAACGAGAACTGGGTCAGTGGCGAGACCGGCCGAGCCTATACTGCTATCGTAACTGATGCCGAACTATCTAATTTTAAGAGTGACTTTAGTGAATATCGTGAACTTTATCAAGATCCCAGCGCATACAGCGCTCCTCGCCAGATCAAACTGGGCGTGGGAATCAATTTCTAGGAGTATGAAATGAGAATGAACCAAAAACTTCCCTTGTTTCTCATGCTCCTCATGGTGCTGGGACTCGTACAATTAAATGCCCAGGGACGTCCCTATGAAGGTCCCACGGATAATGCTGGAGATCCAGCCTTTAATCGTGAAGGGTATATGACCGGTAATAGAGTGTTGATGTATTTTCAAAATTCAACCGAACTTTCATCCTGGCAAAAGCCCAATGTGTCTCGCTGGCCAAACAACTCCAGCGGCACCAAAATGACCGATGGTATTGGTCTGCTCATAGGAGCCAAGGTCTTCATCGAAGATAATGGTGCTCCCGTAGATTCCATCCCAATACAGGGTTTGCTGGGGGATGTTTTAAATCAGGACCACCACACTCTCTATTATCTCCAGACCAGTTATCGAGAGGAGATGGATCGGGCACTTGTGGGTGATGTAATCTGGGGCTTGTTTCCCGTCGAAGGTTACTCAAACCTGCTTAGCGATTATCCTGCCATGAGCCACCTTGAAGAATCCTGGCCTGAAGCTGGATGGCCCGCTCTGAATGGTGCCTTGAAATGGCCCGGTGAGTGGAATGGTCGGTTCGGCCGAGGTGTCACATACGCGGATATGGAAAGTTTCTTTGTCGTCAATGATGCCCAGGATCAGGAGAATCTGGGATTTGAAGATGCCATAAAATATTATCCTAAACCAGGTCATTTGATTCAAAGTGATGCTACACAACAACCAGGTGCCCCATGGGGTGGATTAGGTATTCGTGTTGCTACCCGCGGTTTTCAGTGGAATAACCCACAGGCCCGTGATGCCATCTTCTGGGAATACAATATTGCCAACACCTCGGACTATGACCTGCTGGAAGTTGCCTTTGGTTACTGGGTGGACAATGCCATTGGTCACAGTCAGTCTGGTGGTGGCGGCTCCAGTGATGGTGATGATGAAAAAGGGTATTTTGACGATGAACTTGATATGGCCTATTCCTGGGATGTTTCTGGTCGTGGTGTAGGTAATCTTAAAACTGGGACCCTGGGATTTGCCTACCTTGAAAGCCCTGGTGTACCCGATGATTTCATTGATAATGATGGTGATGGACTTACGGACGAAAAACGTGACAATGAACCCATAGCCATGGTTGGTGCCTATGATGGTATCGACGATTTAGCTAAATTCCTGGAGTTTTACAAATTGAACGAAGCAGATCTCCGTCCCCATTGGGATGCAGATGAAGACCAGGATTGGGAAGATGGTGTGGATGCCAACGGTGACGGTATCTACCAGGTTTCCGAGTACTATGGTGATGATGTTGGTCTGGATGGTGTGGGACCTGGAGAATTGAATTATTATGGTCCTGACCAGGGAGAAGGGGATCATATGCCTTCGTTCCAGGAAGGGGTTGGATGTGAACCTAATTTCAATCTCACCGATGTGTCTGAATCAGATATGATTGGTTTAACTGCCTTTCAGATGTTTCCCGTACCATCACACTCGCAGTCAAATACCACCCTCTGGTTTAAAAATGATCAGGCTATGTGGAATCTGGTCTCCAGTGATACACTGGAAGAGTATACCACCAATGTTTCCAATCTGATTGAGGTCTTTGCCTCCGGTCCTTTTCCTCTGGCACAGGGCTTAACCGAGCGTATTTCCATGAGTGAGTTACACTCATATGATGATATCGATGGACTTAACTCTGATGAGCACAGAGCTCCTGCCCTTTATGAGTTGAAGAAAATTGTCCAGGTCATCTATGAAAAGGATTATCGTTTTGCACAACCTCCCAAGATGCCCACACTCACAGCCACCGCTGATGATGGTCGGGTAATTCTAACCTGGGATGATATTGCTGATAAGCGTACACGTGATCCCTTTGTAGGTAATATTAATGATTTCGAGGGTTACAAAATCTATCGCTCCACTGATAAATTCCTATCTGATCCTGAGATTATTACTGATGGATTTGGTCAGCCCACTTTTAAAACGCCGATTTATCAATGTGATTTAAAAGATGACATTCAGGGATTTACAGATTTTGGTCTGTTGAATGGTACTGCCTATTATCTGGGGAGTGAAACGGGTTTGTCTCACCGTTATATCGATAACAATGTTCAGAATGGTCGGACTTATTATTATGCATTGGTTGCCTATGACTTTGGAGCGCCCGATGTTGGTCCCGGTATATCACCCTCTGAAAACAATGCTGTCATTGAGTTAGATGAAGCTGAGAATGTTCGCTCCGTCGGCAAAAACGTTGCTATCATGGTCCCACGTCAACAAGCTGCAGGGTATATCCCACCTGAGATTGTTCAGGAAGAGAATGATATGATTATAGGTAGTGGTACTATCACACCGGAAATCCTATCAATCGGGGCCCTTGCCGAAAATCATGAATACCTCGTGACCTTCGATGTGGATACCATCAAACAAATGGATGGTTATGACTACGGCTTGTTTTACTCTACATCAGGGTTTTCGATCTGGGATGTGACAGATACATCACGTCTGGTCTATTCGGAAGACAGCAGCTCATACTCTGGTGAGAATATCTACCACGTTGATCGCGATTCCCTGGATGTTGGCCTGGGTTACTATCCATTCTATACACTGAATAACACAGACGTAAGTACTGACATCTTTGATGGGCTTCAGCTCTCAATTGATCTTGGGACTCAGTACGCCAAATATAGCTATCCAAAATCAGGTTGGCTGCAGGGGAGTGGCCTCATCAATGTCACACCTACTGTCTTTGAGTCAAGAATGTTGGCCTGGGATTATGAGATTATTTTTACTGATAATGATTCTGCCTATGTTGGCAAGGCGCGAGGTGGCTCTCCCAAGGATTATGATGGGGTAACCATCCAGAATCCCTTGTGGCGTCAGGCCTACCCATTCTATGTTCAGAATACCACCTTTACCGATACGCTGGGTCAATATGAACAGTTTGATATGGTGATCGATGATCTCAATCAGAATGGCGTCTATGACATCCTGGAAGATAAAGTTCTCGTGGGTGTTACCGACAGTCGATTACGCTGGAAGGGAACAGTTTTCACCATTGATTTTAAATTCGTGACTGAAAACACGCTCCCTCAACCAGATGATGTGTATCGCGTCGTTTTTGACCGACCTTTCTTCAATACAGATTCTATTCGCTTCTCAGTAGAGGCCACTGACGATCTGGATCTTGACTATCTGAGAACCAAGATGGATAGTATACAGGTTGTACCCAACCCATATGTGGTGACCAATATGATGGAATCAGCGGTGGCGAACCCTTTCTTGAATCAGAGAAGACAGATCATGTTCACACATCTTCCTTCAGAATGTACCATTCATATCTTCACAGTGAGTGGAACCCTGGTTGACAAATTGATCGTTGAGAATGCAGACCCCCAAAATGGCATTGCCCATTGGGACATGCTGACTCGAGAGGGATTGGAGATTGCGGCAGGTATGTACCTTTATCACGTTGAATCCACCCAGACGGGTGAAGTTAAAACCGGCAAATTTGCCGTGATCAAATAGGGAGGTGAGAGATGAAAAAAACAATCGTATTTCTTAGTTGTATCCTCCTGGTGATCACAATGGTCTCAGCTGAAGAAATCAACCGTGTTGGATCCACCAGTGCCAGTTTTCTTGAAATAGGGATGGGTAGTGCGCCTTCAGCCATGGGTGAGGCATATGTGGCCATGAGTGGTGACCTGTCTTCAGTATACTGGAATCCTGCAGGGGTTGCCTATCTGGAAAAAAGTGCTTTCACCATGATGTACCAACCCTGGCTGGTTGACATTAACACTCTCTTTGCCAGTGGTGCCGTGGTGGTACCTACTATTGGTACCATCGCTATTTCCATGACTCAGGTGGGTTATGGTGAGATGCTGGTAACCAATCTGGCAAATCAGGATGGAACTGGTGAATTTTTTACGGCGAATGATTTTGCTGTTGGACTTACCTACGCCAGAAAAATTGCAAATTGGTTTTCCTTTGGTGCCACTGCCAAAATGATCAACTCTCAGATCTGGCACGAGAGTGCCTCGGCATTTGCCATGGATCTTGGGGTCATCGTCAAAACTCAATTCTTTGCACCGGGAGGTGAAAAAGGAAAAGGGTTGGATATTGGCATGAGTATTTCCAATTATGGAACCCGAATGCAGTATGATGGTATTGATCTAATTCAACCCATTGACATCTCAATCGATGAAACTGGTAACTATGGAGATGTAATCGGTCAGTACAGAACCAATGAGTGGGAATTACCCCTCATGTTCAGAATTGGCTTATCCTATAGCCCGATTCAAACCAGTTTTCAGACGCTGACCCTGGCAGTGGATGCCCTCCATCCCAATAATAATGCTGAGTCTATCAACCTGGGTGGACAGTGGGCATTGCGCGTGGCCAATAGTGGGAAATTCTATATCCGCGGTGGCTACAAAGCATTGTTCATGAAAGAATCCCAGTTTGGTCTCACCGCCGGTGGTGGTGTCGAGCTCTTTATGATGGGCAATCGATCAGTAATAGTTGATTATGCATTCAAAGAAGCCGGAATAATGGGTCGCACCCATGCGTACACCCTTGGGCTGACCTTCTAAATAATGAAACATCTTTCTCTAAAAGCCGTCCTGATTATAATATTCGGGGCGGCTTTGTTGCTTTTATCCACCTGTGACAAACAACCAGAATTTGCCGGTAATGTCCTGGCGAAGGTTGGTGATCGTGTAATTACCAGTGAAGATTTTATGCGGCGGGCAGAATACACCATCCGTCCGGATTTCTGTGCCGGTGAAAATTATATCCACCGCAAAATTGTCTTAAACAGCCTCATTGCTGAAAAATTATTAGCGCTGGAATCGCCCAACTCCCCACTCCTGAATAACCCCGAATTCACAGCTTACATGCAGGGTCGGCAGGAACAGGCCATGCGCAAATGGCTATATAAGACGCAAGCCATGGATCAGGTTGAGATCGACACCAGTGAACTTCGCAGTGCTTTGCGAAAATCCATCCGAACCTATAACCTGCAATACTTGAACTTGCCTGATAGTCAGGCACTTGATGGCTGGAAACATGCACGGGCTGATGGGTATGATTTCGAAATACTCGCCCGAACCCTCACCGGTGCAGATACGATCCCGACCCATGAGATGTCCTGGTTCGAACGTGGGGATGAATTGATTCATGATTATGTCTTCCAGAACGATCATAAAAAGGGTGCCCTGCTGGAGCCTCTGGAACTGGAGGATGGCAGCTTTATGATCATTAAGGTTGCAGGCTGGGTCGACCGTCCAGTGGTAAGCGGTCTTCAGTACGAACAGCATTACCAAGATGTTCAGGATCGCGTATCTCAGAAAAAAGCAGATGCCATTTATAAGGATTACGTCACCAACATTATGGCTGGAAAATCACTTGAGCTGAACAAACCAATTTTTAGAGCTTACGCAAAACAGGCCGCTGATATTTATTTGAAGTCTCCTGAGGAGAAGGACCAGCTACTCAATAGTGCCATCTGGAACACAGAAGAACAAATCTATACTGAATCTCTCTCAGGTCATGCAGAAATACCTGGTGAAGCCACCATATTTAGTGTGGATGGTGAAGCCTGGTCGGTGGACCGCTTTGAGTCAGAACTGGCACTCCATCCGCTGGTGTTCAGAAAACGTAATATGAGCCACCGGGAGTTTCCAGAACAATTGAAATATGCCATGGCTGATCTGATTCGTGATAGGCAATTGACCAACGAGGCGTATAAACTCGGTTATGACGAGATTCCTAACGTTAGACAACTTAAAAATATGTGGCAGGATCACTACGTCAGTCGACAGACTCGCAATGAATATGTGAGGTCCGAAATGTTGGCCAGTAAAGACAGCACACAACGTTCAGAAGTTGCGGTGATTGAGATGTATATGAATCCTCTCATCGATCATCTCCAGAATAAATATGCTGAGGTAATCAGAATCAATACCGACCTGTTTGAGAGTCTTGAATTGACGACTGTACCCATGATGGTGAGCAGTCGAAATGTACCCTTTCCCCTGGTTGTGCCTGCCTTTCCCAGATTGACTACTGACAATGTCCTGGACTATGGTGAGCGGCTTGAATAGATGCGTGTTAAATCGCATGCCGTTGATGGTAGTCTGCCAGTTTATGCTGGTTGCCATGCTTCAGGGACAACAATATAGTGGCGCTGAGCTCCGCACCCTGGACAGTTTGCAGTATGGTCGTTTTGAAACCTCAATGCGCTCCTCCCAGGGAGATGGGTATCTCTCCAGCTTTTTTACCTACAATGATAAATATCCCGCCAGTAATTGGGCTGAAATAGATTTTGAAGTCCTCGGTCGTTGGCCCAACAATATCGATGTAAATATTATCGATGAGCGGGGATCTCACCTGAGACAACATCCCACTGAGGTAAATGTCCACCTGGACTTCCATCGTTATGCATTTGAATGGACGCCTGATTATGTGGCCTGGTTCTTTGATGGTGAGGAGTTCTATCGTCAAACCGGTGACCATATCAGCACACTCTCGGAGCCAGGAAAACTGATGATGAACATCTGGACTCCAGCTTATACGGACTGGGTGGGGATCATGGATGATCGCATTCTCCCTCGATATGCACATTATGATTGGGTATCATACGCCAGCTACACACCGGATGCAGGTTCTGTGGGCACTGACTTGAATTTTACCCCCGTATGGACGGATTCATTTGATGTCTTTGATGAAAGCAGATGGGAAAAAAGCGATGGTCACACCTGGAATGGCAACAATGCGCTCCTGCTAGCAGAAAATATTGTTTATGAAAATGGTCACATGATTCTGTGTCTCACCCTGTCTGGAGAGGAGGGGATTCAAGATAATGAAGCCCCCGTTGCTCTCTCGGCCCGTGCTTTGACCATGGACTCCATTATTGTTCGTTATAGCGAATGGCTGGACCCAGTATCTGCTTCTACAGCGACTACCTTTGCTGTCCCCGGTACTTCTGTGCAATCAGCCACGCTGAATGAAGACAATATGACGGTTACCCTGAAATTGACACCCCCACTCACTGGTCCGGCAAATGTTTACGCCCTGGGTCTCAAGGATCTGGCATCCCCGGCCAATACCCAGATCGGAGCTCAGGTAGCGATTGATATGCCTGAACCGCTGGCTCTGCCCATTCGAATTGATTGCGCTGGTCCGGGTCGCCAGGGTTTCTTACCCGATCAGCTCTGGAATTCCACTACCGAATATGGACATGAAGGTGGCAATTATCAGGAGGCCGTAAATTTTCCAGATTTGTCCAATACTGATCTGGATAGTGTAGTGGCGACTTCATTGAATCGCTACTCACGCTACCATGTAAGATTGGCACCGGGTGTATTCGACATCCAGCTCCATTTTGCTGAACACGCCTACCATGAGTCCGGTGTTCGGACCTTTGAACTCTTTGTTGAGGATTCCCTGGTGGTAGCCGAATTGGACGTATTTGATCTGGCCGGGAATTCAGCTGTCTACACTGTAAATCTGGGTAACTGGCTTATTACGGACGGAACCCTGGATATTATTGGTGCCGCCCTCGAATATGGAGCAGGTTATGTCTATGCCGGTCCTGTAATTAATGCCATTGAAATTAATGGTGAGTACCTGGTGGGGCTGGATGAAATCGAGCTACCTGAGGAATTTGGGATGCAAATGATTTATCCCAATCCCTTTAACAGTACCACCCATTTGGATTTCACATTGCCCTTCACCCAATCGGTTAATTTTACATTGTATAATCTCAGGGGTGAGCAGATGATGGACATAGAAGACCATATCTATACTGCAGGACAACATACCCTGAGCTTGAATGCCGGTGATCTGGCAAGTGGGTTGTATATTGTTGAAATGCAGTGTCCAGCATTCCAACAAAATCGCAAAATCCTTTACCTGAAATAGAGACCCCATGAAAAAAAATATATTCTACAAATCGCTCCTACTCATACTTCTGGCAACATTTGTATCTGCCAAGGCTTATCGTGGAGCAGAGCTTCGCACCATAGATAGCTACCGTTATGGTCGCTTCGAGACCCGCATGAAATCAGCTCCAAATTCTGGAGTCGTATCCAGCATGTTCACCTATCACGAGTTGGGATCAGCCGGGGTTGAGGATTGGTGTGAGGTTGATATTGAATTTCTGGGTCGTTACACAGACAAGGTGCAATTCAATACCATCACCAATTGGGAAGAAAGCCATGAGCACCTCCATGAACTGGATTATGACCCCGCCACAGAATTCCACGTGTATGCTTTTGAATGGACCCCCAACTATGTAGCCTGGTTTGTAGATGGGGAAGAGGTATTCCGGCAAACCGGTGGGCATATTACCCTCATGGATCGGGCCGCCAAATTCATGATGAACATCTGGCCACCCAATTATCCTGACTGGGTCGGTAATTTCAATTCAGCCGATCTACCCAGCTATGCCATCTATGACTGGGCCCGCTACTATGCTTATGTACCAGGTACTGGCAACACGGGAACAGGCAATGACTTTATTCAACTCTGGCATGATGACTTTGAAAGTTGGAACACCAGCCGCTGGCAAAAGGCCACCCACACCTGGGACGGTAACAATTGCGACTTTATTCATGCCAATGCAGTCTTCCAGGGAGGTTTTTTCATTCTGTGTCTGACCACTCCCACTGCCACCGGTTACCGTGGACCGACCTTGCCCGTGGATAGCGAGCAGGGAGCCTTGCCCGAAAAGATTCATTTATCCCCGGCCTATCCCAATCCTTTTAACGGAACTACCAACTTCACTTTCGAACATCTCGAACCTGGATCTCTGACCATGGATATCATTGATACGCAAGGCCAAATCCTATCCAGCCGGGTATTTAACAAATCTGCAGGTGGGTTTACCAGTTTGAGTTGGGATGGCAACAATGATCTGGGGCATGCCGTACCCAGCGGATCCTATATCTGTCGTGTGAGAGATAAAGATGGTGCCGTCAGTCGTAAACTACTGCTGCTAAAATGAGTTTTCAGCGCATAGGCGCCGCTCACTTACTGCTCATGACTCTGAGCCTCATGTTGATTATTCAATGTGAGGAAAACCCTGAACCAGAAGACGAAACCCCCAATCCTTATCAGCGTGAGGGTTGGACATTAACCTGGCATGATGAATTTAATGGGGATGTTGTTGATACCTCGAAATGGGTGATTGCTGATGGGTATTGGTCTCATAACGGGGAAGAACAATACTATGCACCGGATGATGTCTACCCGGAGGATGGGAAGCTACGTCTACGTTCTCAATATCGACCATACGGGGAGCAATCCTTCACTTCTGGTCATGTGCATTCCCACTATTACCAACGCTATGGTCGTATCGATATAAGTGCTCGACTACCAGGCACCAAGGGGATGTGGCCAGCGCTCTGGTTGCTACCCAAGAATCCAGGTTGGCCACCTGAGATAGACATTTTAGAACTACTTGGTCATGATCCAAACACCATTCATATGTCCGCACACTGGGGACCAGTGCCACATGGCGTTAAACCCTGGGATATAGAGCAGATTGCCACTGGCCATTTTACAGGACCAGATTTTACAGCAGATTTTCATCTTTTCAGCCTGGAATGGTATCCTGACAGTCTGAGATGGCTGGTAGATGATGTGGTCAGGTTTAAGAGTGAAATTGGTATACCCCATGAGGAAATGTACTTGATCATGAATACAGCAATCGGTGGGTTTTGGCCTGGATCTCCAGACAATACCACCATTTTACCCCAATATCATGATATAGAATATGTGAGAATTTATGAACAAGCTAAAGCAAATTAAAATTTTTTTGCTCATTCTGGTGGTGGCCACCAACCTTCAGGCGTTTATCCACGCTGAGGGAACAAATTTAGTAGACGCAGATGGCAACCCGGCACTACTAAGGGGTATGGGTCTGGGAGGCTGGCTGGTTCCTGAAGGCTACATGCTGCACACCCCAGGCATGGGATCTCCAACCAGTATCCGGGCACAAATAGTTGATGTTCTGGGAGAGCCCGGCGCTCAGGAGTTTTATGCTGCCTATCATGAAAATTATGTCACCCGTGAAGATATTGCCGAGTTGGCAGAATGGGGCTTTGACCATGTACGCATGCCATTCCACTACAATATGTTTTCACCAGCACGTGGTGTATGGAGCGAATGGGGCTTTGAGGTCACCGATTCTCTAATTGCCTGGTGTTCTGATGTAGGGATGCATGTGGTTCTGGACATGCATTGTGCCCCTGGCGGCCAGAATGGGGGTCCTATCAGCGATAGCGATGGTACGGCAAGGTTGTGGCTGGCAGACTCAAATAAATCCCATACCATCGAAATCTGGGAGGCTATTGCAGAGCGTTATGTGGATGAACCCTGGATAGGGGGGTATGATCTGCTCAATGAACCCGTCCTACCTGATGGAGTTACCGGACAGGATTTACGATCATTATACGTAAACATTAGAAATGTCATTCGAGGTGTGGACAACAATCACCACCTGTTTATCGAGGGCAATTGGTATGCTACCGACTTTTCCGGTCTGACCCCCATTTTTGACTTAAATATGTCCTACAGCTTCCATAAATATTGGAGTACTAACGATTATGCATCTATTCAAGGGTTCATTGCCTTGAGTAATCAAACCAACACACCGCTCTGGATGAGTGAAACGGGCGAAAACTCAAATACATGGTTTCACGACGCGGTTCAGCTCTTCGAAGCCAACAATATCGGGTGGTGCTGGTGGACCACCAAAAAAGTGGATACCATCACCTCGCCTTATTCTGCAAATCGACCCGCTGGTTACCAGCAACTCCTGGATTACTGGGGAGGATCTGGTCCCAAGCCAAGCGCTGCCGCGGCACAGGTGATTCTCACTGAATTGGCAGAGAATCTGAAGACGGAGAACTGTCGCTTCAGTCCTGGCATTGTGGCTTCCTGGTTCAGTCCTGTTTATGCCAGTGAAAATGTGCCTCTGAAAGCGCATAATATCCCGGGGACCATTCTGACAGCGGACTATGATATCGGCGCGCAGGGTGTTGCCTATCAGGACAATGTCTATGAAACCACCCAATGGGACAATTACACCGCCTGGAACAGTGGTCATCAATATCGCAATGATGGCGTCGATCTGGAAATTGGCAGTTCTGGAATACCCAATGTGGGCTGGACTGAAGTAGGGGAATGGTTGAAGTACACCTTCACCGCAGCTTCAAGTGGTCTGTATAGTATGAGTATTGAAATCGCCAGCCCTGATGGAGCAGGTCAATTGAGACTTTATCTTGACAATGAGTTATTGACCACGATTACAGATCCTCCAGATACAGGAGGGTGGTCTGATTATGAGCCCCTGGTGGTGGAAGGTCTAAGCATTGGTAGTGGTGAACATGAGCTACGGTTGGAAATTCTTGAATCCGGGTTCAATATGCGAGCAATGATGTTCACTCTGGATTCCGTGCATACTGATCCTGAGTTGCCTGAATCGTTTTACTTGGGACAAAATTTCCCCAACCCATTTAACAATGGCACCACTATTCAAGTGGATGTCTTTTCAGCAAGTCAGGTCCAGGTTGATATTCTTGATCTCAAGGGGCGTATCCAAAAAACATTCTTTCGTGATCAATTGACTGCTGACTATGAATTAAATTGGAACGGTTCAAATGTTGATGGTGCATTTGTGCCTGCAGGTGTTTATTTATATCGGGCACAATCAGGGGATGTCCAGCAAACCAGAAAAATGTTGTACCTTCCTTGATTAAAAACCAATGTTTTAAAATTTTCTGCAAAGGTTTTTGAGCAAATAGCGTCTCATCTGTTGACAGGTGCAGACACCGCAATAATCTGGGGAATTGGTATCGAATGAAAGTGAAGCACAACAAAACAACAGGGTATATAGGATTGGCAGCAGTACTTGTACTGGTGCTATTGTTTATCCCATTCCCACAGGGGAGCACCCAGAAGGCTGTAGTCATGCCCTCTGCTGAGTTTCAAGTGACAGCAAGTGGGGCAGGCGGTTTTTCCAGTATTTTCACTGATTTGTGGAACAACCACATCTTGTCATCAAAAGATTTTATACCCCAACGCGGTGGAGTGATCCAGTATGAGCGCAACCTGGAATTACGTTCTGAAACGGTTGATTCTGGAGATACACTGGGATGGCTGATTTCAAGTTCAGTCCTGGACAGAATCATCACCCTGGAAGGCAATATCAGCACCCTGAAAGCCAACCTTGAATTTGAACAGTCCGGAAGCAGGCAAACCGTAATTCAGGCTGCCAGACTACAGTTGGATTATGCCAGAACCCGCCACGCCGAGCAGCTGAAAATTTTGGATAGATCAGCCGCCATGTTGGAAAGCGGTATCATCACCCAGGAAGAATTTGAGCAGGATCAACGGCGCGAGCGACTGAATGCTATTCGCATTTCTATTGCTGAAGCTGAACTGGGATCTGCCCTTTCGGGATCAAAATCCAGCAAGCTGGATATCTACCGCACGCAGATAGCTGATGAGGAGCGTAAACTGGAGTTGGCTAGAGAAACGCTGGCTTCCATGACGCTCGTCAGTCCAATTTCTGGAAAACTAAATTACGCCGAGGATACCGATATACTGTTTACTCTGGGAAAATTGGACACAGTGCTTGTGTTGGTTCCCCTGGATGGGGCTACTTATAGCATGTCGGAGTGGACTTCTGACCTAAGCCTGTCGGGAACAGACTTTTCAGTGGTTCTGACACCTGATCAGGTGAAGGTGACGGAACAAATTTTGGGATCTGGTACCAACCAGATGGTTCTTATCCGAGCCAGACTGCCCAACCCCCATGGCACATTAATTCCAGGTCAATTTTTAGAAGCCTCACTGAAGTTCAGAGCCAAAAGTGTATTTCAAATTCTGAAAGCCATGTTTTAGGAAACAGCATGCCCGGTCGCCAGGAAAGCAAATATGTTATTCCCGTGTATGCCATGGATGATCTACGGGCCGCCGTAGCTCCCTATGTCCGCGCTGATAACCACCGAGCGCTTCAGCATTCCAACATCTATGAGATTCGCTCGATCTATTTTGACAGTTTTGATCTAAAAGATTATTATGAGAAACATGCTGGTTTGCAGATGCGTAAGAAATTGCGGATGCGCGGCTACAATACTATGACTGAGGAGAGTGAAGTATTTCTAGAGATCAAATGGAAGAACAATCTGTTTATCTCCAAGGACCGTACACCGATTAAGTATAAGGATGCCCGGGCTATTCTGGCTGGCGGTGACCTGGATAATTATTTTCCGTATCGGAAGGACTTTCCCCAGGCCCGAGAAAAAGCCAGTAAGTTTCTGTTCTACTTGAAACGACACTCCCGAGTTCCTTTGAACCTCGTGACTTACACCCGGGAAGCCTATATCGGTAAATTCAATCATTCCGATAGAGTTACTTTTGATTCCCATATCAGATCCATGATGTATCCGGGTCTGGATGACCTCTTCGAGGAAGAGCGTCTCAGGACTTTTCTGGATAGAGAGTTTGTACTTGAATACAAATCAGAAAATCCCATGCCCGAATGGTTCAAAAAAATTATCCGGCGTTTCAATTTGAGGAAACAGGCCTTTTCCAAATATGTCAGGGGCATTGACGCCCATTATCGCGCAGTGGGGGATTGCACCAAGCGTGAAATAGTTTCAATGAGTCATTACTAGAAAGACAAATGATGCAGTTACAAGACCTACAAACCGTTATGGACATGAATATCCGCACAGGGGATGTCTTGTTCAACCTCCTGGTTGCCTTCCTGTGTGGCTGGTTTATTGCCCAGACCTACAAGATCACCTTTGGTGGTGCCTCTTATTCAAAAAGTATATCCAATGCGCTGGTTGTGCTCGCCATGATCACATCAGTTGTGATTCTGGTGATTGGCAACAATCTAGCGCGGGCCTTTGGACTGGTAGGTGCCATGTCCATTATTAGGTTTCGCACCGCCGTGAAAGATCCCATGGATATTGTCTTCATATTCTTTTCGCTGGCAGTGGGTCTGGCAGCAGGGGTGGGTTTGGCCCAAATCGCCATCATTGGCACTTTGAGTGTCAGCGGCGTGTTACTGGTTATGAGCAAAGTAGGTTACGGCTCCAGTCGGAGTGATGAGAATTTGCTCCAATTTGCCTATAGTGGAGATCACAATGGGGGAGAACCTCCCTATCTGGAAACGATTCAAAACCATTGCCGTCGCTTCACCATGATCAATGTCAGATCACTGGGAAGCAGCACCCAGTATGAAATCTCGTACTATGTCACACTACGAGATGCAACCAAGGGCAATGACCTGGTAAAAGACCTCTCTAAGTTGGAAGATGTTGATAAAATCAATCTGTATTCAGACGAGTCGCTTACCAACTAAATCTTAAGGTATGCAGATAAATCACACCTGAAACTCGCTTGACGCATTCGGATATCTACTAATTTCAGGGTAAAACTCAGAAGCCCCGCGGTGCGGGGCTTCTGAATGTCAAGGAGGGATTGTTTATTATAAAGGAGAGAGTTCTTTATTTATCCCTACACTCATCATCGTCGCATATACTCTAGTCTTTGGATTTACCCCAATTCTACCAAAGATTCTTTTCACCCAGATACTAATCGGATAAAAGTGAGAAAATTGAGCAAGTCTGGTTAAAATTTGATACGTTTCATGCAACAACATCATTAATTCATAGATACCCTGATTCTTCCACACCCAAATTTGCACGACAGCTACCTGCATCAGGTGCTGCACCACAATTTTCTTTGCCAATTCATATCCAATTGATATGAATTATATATCGATCTGAATAGATATTCATTGTTCGGAAAACCCTTCTGGTGTGAAAAATTTCTGTAAAATCATAAATAACAGGCAGTAAGAATTGTCAAATCCATCCTTGGCACATGCCTTGTGTTAAGAAACCACATGACATCTGCAGGAAGCATCACTAATCAGAACAATTGGATCGGTGGAAAAGCTTGCTGCATCCACAAAATGCAGGGATGAATTAACCATGGATAAAAAAATTGAAAAAACAAGCTGGCAGAAATACAAATCTGTAGTCTACCCCACCGTTTTCATGATGCTGGTCATTGTGGCCTTTGCTATGAGTACGCGTCGAGGCGAATCACTAAAGATTAATGGTCAACGTATACAGCTGAGCACGGTTGAAAGAGGTGAGTTTCAGGAATTTATTGCATTGAGTGGAAGTGTGGTGCCTCTTAAAACCTATTACCTGGATGCCATTGAAGGGGGCAGAGTGGAGATGCGTTACATTGAAGCAGGCACCTTTGTTGAAAAGGGTGATCCCATCCTCAGTCTGGCCAATACCAATTTGCTGCTGGACATTATGTATCGTGAAGCCGAACTCTTTCAGCAGAGCAATAATTTGAGAAATACGAAACTCGCCATGCAGCAGAATCGACTCACCATCCAATCCCAACTCCTGGATCTTGATTACCAGATTCGCCAATCCAAACGCGTCTATCAGAGAAATGAAAAGCTGGCCGAGAAAAAAATGATTTCAAACGAGGAATACGAAGCCAGCCTGGATGACTACCAGTTTCTGGAAAAGAAACGTGACCTGACACTCTTGTCTTTTGGACAGGATTCCATCTACCGGGAAGTCCAGATCGAGCAACTGGAGAGTGGCTTGAAGCGCATGCAGGACAATATGGAAATTGTGAAGCAAAATTTAGATAATCTTGTCATCAAAGCACCAGTATCAGGTCAATTAACTGCACTAAATGCTGAAATTGGTGAATCCAAGAATCGTGGGGAGCGACTGGGGCAGATAGATATTCTGGATGGTTTTAAAGTCTCTACCCCAGTCGATGAGCATTTTATTACGCGAGTAGACCTGGGACAGACTGCAATTTTTACCTTAAGTAATCAAGAATACACTATTACACTGACAAAAATTTATCCAGAAGTACTCAATGGACAATTCAGAATCGAGCTTGAATTCACTGAAGTGGAACCCGCTGAAATCCGTAGAGGGCAGACCCTGCACTTGCGTCTGGAATTGGGAAATTCAAACCAGGCCCTCCTGTTAAGAAGGGGTGGATTTTACCAGGAGACAGGTGGCCAATGGGTCTATGTCATGGCTGAGGACAATCGCTCAGCAGTTAAACGCAACATCAAATTGGGCCGCCAGAACCAGGATTACTACGAAGTGCTGGAAGGGCTGGAACCTGGAGATCGTGTCATCACCAGTAACTACGGACAGTTCGGGGATTATGAACTACTCACATTTGCCGAAGAAGTTTAACACGCAATAATTATTGAAGGAGAAAATCATGATAAAAACTGAAAAGCTCAACAAAGTATTTAGATCCGAGGAAATTGAAACCACTGCCCTCAATGAAATTGACCTGGCTATTAAAGCAGGTGAATTTGTATCCATTATGGGACCATCTGGTTGTGGTAAATCTACCCTGATGAATGTGCTGGGGCTTCTGGACAATCCCACATCTGGTCAATACCACTTCCTGGGTGAAGAGGTAGGCTCGTACAACGAACGTCAGCGGGCTGATTTTCGGAAAGCCAATATTGGTTTTGTTTTTCAGAGCTTCAACCTGATTGATGAATTGAGTGTCTATGAGAATGTTGAATTGCCACTGCTTTATCTGGGAGTGCAGGCAGCAGAGCGTAAGGAACGTGTGAATGCCATGTTAGAAAAAATGGGTGTTGGCCATAGAAACGGACATTACCCACAGCAACTCTCAGGAGGACAGCAGCAGCGTGTTGCTGTTTCCAGAGCTCTGGTTACTGATCCAAAAATTGTACTGGCTGATGAACCCACTGGAAATCTGGATTCACAACATGGTGATGAGGTCATGAATCTATTGAAAGATTTGAACCAGCAGGGGACAACCATCGTGATGGTGACCCACTCACCAGCATATGCTGCCTATGGCAACCGAACCGTCAATTTGTTTGATGGTAAAATTGCAGACGAGACCCTTAATGGAAATTTCCATGTTTAATCCCAATAGCTGTAATTACTCACCACCAAATATGGAGTATCGATTATGTGGTTAAGTTACTTAAAAGTGGCATTCCGATCCTTGATCAAACAACGACTCTATGCCTTTATCAATATTGCCGGTTTGGCCATTGGCGTTAGCACGTGTATTCTCATACTCATGTATGTTCGCTATGAGCAAAGCTATGACCGGTTTCATCCTCAAGCAAATCAGATCCAGCGGCTGAATCTCGCAGGAAAATTAGGGGACAATGAGTTTAGAATGACCAACTCAACAGCCCCTGCCGGGCCAGCGATGTTGGAAGAATATCCTGAAGTTATCAATTATGTTCGTATCAGGAACACCGGCTTCCCTGTTTTGCGCTATGAAGATAAAGTGTTCTCCGAGGAACACTGGTGGCAGGCTGATTCCACTATTTTCGAGGTCTTCAATATCCCCATGACAATTGGGGATCCGAAAACGGCCCTGACACAACCATTTTCAGTCGTCATCACAGAAAAAATGGCCAGGAAATATTTCGGTGATGAAGATCCCATCGGCAAGGTATTAAACTCGGATAACCGCTCCGATTGGACAGTGACTGGTGTTGTACAAGAAATGCCTCCAAATTCTCATTGGCACTTTGAGTTTCTGGGAGCCATGGTCACCTATGGAGACTCTCGGAGTACCATGTGGCTCAATAACAATTTCCAGACCTATCTATTGCTGCAAGAGGGGGCAAGCCCAGACGAGCTACAAGCCAAGTTTCGTGATTTGATACAGCGCAATGTTGGTCCAGAACTCCAACGCTTCATGGGGATAAGCATGGATCAACTTGAAGCGCGCGGCGATGCCTATGAGCTCTTTCTGACCCCACTGGTGGATATTCATCTGTACTCTGACCTTCAAGGGGAAATTGAGGTGAATGGTGATGGAAAAACAGTGAGAATCTTTGGCTTTATTGCTGTCTTTATACTTCTATTGGCCTGTATCAACTATATGAATCTCTCCACTGCAAGATCAATGAGCCGGGCCCGGGAGATTGGGATTCGCAAGACACTGGGCTCAAAACGAGGACAGATTATTGTACAATTCCTGGCTGAGTCAATTTTTGTGACATTCATAGCATTCAGTCTGGCCTTATTGTTGGTTAAAATTCTCCTACCCTGGTTTTCCGGACTCATTGATACTCCCCTTAACCTGGAATTGTCGGATATTCCATGGGTGTATTTATGGGTCATTCCTGTGGGTCTTCTGGCTGGTAGCTACCCGGCATTTCTACTGTCCTCATTCAATCCACTCAGGGTTTTGAAGGGCAAACCAACTGCAGGAAAGGGCGGAAATTGGTTGAGAAACGGTCTCGTGATCTTTCAATTCTCAGTTTCAATCACCTTATTGATCGGAACCATGATTATTAAAGACCAGCTGGATTATATGCAGACCAAAGACCTGGGACTTAAGCCTGAAAATCTGATCGTCGTGAATAAAACTGATGACATTGGTCGGACTATCCAGGGCTTTAAAACTGCACTTCGTGATAACCCGGGTACAATTTTGGTATCCAATAGTACGGTAATACCTGGAAACCCTGATGGGGTGAATGGAAATGCCACCGGAATGATGATAAATGATGAAGAGGTCGTTCGCCTGCTGGCCCAATTCTTTGTGGATTATGATTATGCCAATGTCTATGGTCTTGACATGGCCGAGGGACGCTTTTTCTCACGTGATTGGGGCACTGATACCCTGGCAGCAGTGATCAATGAAGCCACAGTGAAAGCATACGGAATCACGGACCCCATCGGCAAGGAGTTGCTCACTTTTCAGCGGGGGCCGGACAGAGTACCTGTGAAAATTATAGGTGTTGTGGAGGATTACCATTTTGAGGCACCCCAATTGGAAATTCGTCCCTTGGCCATGTTTCTCATACCAGATCAGTTTAGCAGGACTCGGGTCAATTGGGGGAAATTTGTCACCATAAAAATTGATCCTGATCAGATGACTTCAAGTCTGGCTCATATAGAGTCCTCATGGAAACGGTTTGCTGGAGAACAGGCTCTGGAATTCGATTATTTTGATGAATTCTACAATGAATTGTTTAGTGCAGAACAGCAAGCATCCAACATCATTATGCTTTTTGCAGCTCTGGCCATCTTTATCGCCTGCCTGGGGCTTTTAGGCCTGGCAGCTTACACGGCGGAGCGTCGTACCAAGGAAATTGGCATACGCAAAGTACTGGGAGCTTCGGTTATCACCATCCTGATAATGTTATCCAAGGATACCATGAGAATGGTGGTGGTTTCCATCCTGATAGCCATTCCTATTTCCTATTACGCCATGCAGGAATGGTTAGCTAATTTTGCCTACCGGGTGGATATCAGTCTAATCATCTTCGTCGGTGCCTCGTTGTTGGCTGTGGTCATCGCCATTATCACCGTAGTTCTGCAATCCCTTCAGGCAGCAGTTGTCAATCCCGTCAAGTCTCTAAGATACGAGTAATTCATAGTTCCATAAACCCTGCACAATCCCCTCATCATGAAAGTGGTGGGGGGATTTTTAATTCAATGTATAAACCACGCTGGCCCCAGAGGGATCCCCTTGATGACAATCAAATTGTTGTCGTCCGGGAGCCTTTCTATAACTTCCTATCTTGTAATTAGTTGCTAATAGTTTAATATTATCAATTAAAGAAATTCAGTCGTTACCCGATCTTAAGATATGAATCTTAAAATCGGTGGGAGTGGGGAAACACTATATCAATTCAGAATCAATCAGGTGGGTATTGTCCTATAGTATTGCAGGCGTGGAATGCAGTCTCAATGGCGGGCTATGCTCACTCAAATCTATCAGCATTTAATTATCACCCGAAACTTTGGAGGAATTCACAATGAAACGAACAGCTCTAGTAATTAGCCTTTTAGTAGTAGCTCTGGTCCTGAGCACCACTGCCCAGACTATCAGCACCCAGGGTGTCCTCAGGGATAGTGATGGACATTCCGTAGAGGATGGTGACTATACCATGACCTTTTCCATCTACGGAGCTGAAACAGGTGGAACCCTCCTGTGGGGTCCAGGAACTCAAACCGTTACTGTAGAGAATGGCATCTATCATGTCGTTCTAGGTGAAGATTCACCCATAACCTCCTTTAATTCGGATGGTAGCAATTATTTGGAGATTTCTGTTGAAAATGAGACCATGACACCGCGTCTGCGTCTGAATGTTTCACCTTACGAGCTATCTGAATTATCAGGGTCAAGTAATACCGTACCAGGGAGTGGCAATGTTGGTATCGGAACCACCAATCCTCAAGCCAAGCTCAGTATTGTGGCTCCTGGTGACAATGTAGATTTGCTCCATTTTGATGAAAATTCAGATTCGGAAAAAGAATTTAGTTTCCAGGGGATGTTCAGCCCTGCTGGTGGTGCTAATGGTCTGAAGTTAAGATCGCAGTGGGTGGATAAGATCATGTTCTGGCGCGGAGATGGAAATGTCGGTATTGGCACCCAGGATCCTGCCGCTAAGTTGCATGTTGAAGGAACGATATACTCCCCCAATCAATTCTCCACACGAACCACCAATATTGGTCAGTCCATGGAAAAGGGTACTTCGGCTCGAACAACCCTACGCTTTGACTCAGATAGCTATCGTATCTATGCCGGTGGTACAGGCGGTGTTGGCTCTGTTTTGACTGCTTTAGAGTCTGGAAAAGTTGGAATAGGTACTACTACTCCGGATCAGAAGTTGGTCGTTAATGGTGGCTCAGATGTAACCGTTTCAAGTGGTGCATACATCCAAACAGGATTAACCAGCGGATCAAATATCGGGATTGATGACAACGAGATCATGGCACGTAACAATGGCTCAACCTCGACGCTGTATTTAAACACAGAGGGTGGAACCGTTAATGTCGGGGGGGATGCCCAATTCGAGTCCGAGATTGAGGTCCAGCATGGTAGCAGTTTTACCAAACCTTTTCAATTCGTACGCTACAGCGGAAGTGGTGAAAATTGTACTATTGCAACCACCTATAGCGAAGATGACTGGATTGCTGCTGTGGTTGGTTTTGATGCCGGATCTGGTGATATCGATGAAGGGGGAACTGAGGATCTGTGGCAGATAAATTGTGCTGTTGCCTCAGATGGCAATTGGGAAATCTTCTGTGATGCACCCACCCATAACAATTATCCAGATTGGCAAATATACGTAATGTTTGTCAGTACAAAACTTGGATCAGCCACCACTGGTTACAAATCTCACTGATCAATGATACTAAGCTTTATTGTCTATAACTCAATTTGCTTGATGTCTTGACAGGAGAATTACCATGACGGATAAAATGAGATTAAAGAGCAAGGTTCTGCCTGGAGTGTTTACTACGATGATGTTTCTCGTGGTAGCATTAACCTGGGCACAGACCAGCTCTTCTGAATATCAGATTACTCAACACAGTGATGTCCATGGGGGACAGGCCGTGTTGACCAACACAATTAATAATCCCGCAGGACCAGCCAGCATGACCATAACTGCTGGACAGGTTGTGGTCGGGAAAGCGGAGGCTCCCCACTTTTCAACAGATCTGGGATTGTGGAGTTTTTACATCAAAGAACCTGATGCACCACTCGTGAATGCATCTGATGGAGAAAGTGAGCATCCCGCATACATCACCATATCGGCAGTTCAGGACGTTCTGAGTCCACCTGCCACCGGTGAAATATCGGATGCCTCGGATTTTCCAGCTGGAAATTGGGTCCTGACCAGGGATGGTGTCTGGAAAGCCAACATCCCCGTTGAAGACCCTGCGTTTAATGATGACCAGAGTATTTACCCCGGTCAGCTCTATAACTATGGAGTGACTGTGAGTAATAAATTTGGTGCCAGCCTGGAAGGCTTTGATGCTGGATTTACCCTGCCCAATGGTAAAATTGCCGGGCGGGTATTTACTCCAGGTCCAACTCCAGGGGCTCCCTGGAATCCAGCCGGAAATCCGGTGGCTGATGTAGAAGTATCCCTGTCACCCATACGTGGAAAATCTGCCCGCCTGGATGGGGAGAATGATTTCATTGGGATAGATGGTGACTACGAGGTAGAAATCGACCAATCCTATTCAGTAGAATTATGGATCAACATTGATGCAACTCCTCAGTTGAGCACAATCGCTGATTGGGGTGAGAGACTCCAGGTTTACCATGATAACACAGACCTAACTGCAAATGTTGGAGGTGTTGAAGTAAGCGTTGCGTTACCATCACAACAGAATTGGCATCATCTGGCTTGCGTTCTGGATACCAACGAGATCATCCTGTATCTGGATGGTGATTCGGTAAAATCAGCCGCTGTAGCTCTCATGCCTGAAAGCGCAGATCTCCGGTTTGGTAAGAACCGAACCCTGGGACAGTTTTTTGATGGCTGGCTGGATGATATCCGTGTCTGGAAAACTGCCCGCAGCAAAGATGAAATTTCTAAAAATAAGGATCGAGCGCTCTTTGGTGATGAGGCCGGACTCATTGGGTATTGGAAATTTGATGAAGGGGTGAATGATATCTCTTATGATGCAACAGCTCCCAGAGAGTTGGCATCGCTGGAAGGGGCCGTATGGAGCTCGGAGATACCTGCTGTACGCCTATCGGCGTTCACGGATGTTCATGGCTTTTACGAAATCAGAAATGTCTGGTATGATGCCTCTGATGACAATGGCACGACCTACACGGTTACACCTTTCAAGAAAAATCACGATTTTTTCTCACCGAACAACTCAGAAGCAACCATCAGTCGCAACAGTCCTGAAGCGCCGGAAGTTAAATTTATCGATGAATCTTTATTCACGGTAAGTGGATACCTGGTTTATGATGGAACCAATTGTCCGGTTGTGCATGCCGAGATTCTGGCCGATTCAATGAGTACTCGCCCAGAGACTTTCACCGATGCATATGGTAAGTTCACGCTTGATTTTGAGCCCAATGATGGTGCTGCATTAACCGTCCGATTTGGTGGCAATTTTGTCTACGATACCACGACTTATGAGGGTTCTGATGATATCGATATAGACACATCCTATGTGGGAGCTCATACCTTCCACCTAGACGGTGTTGAGCAAAGCTATATTGTTGAAAACATCGAGGCAGATATTGCTGATGCCGATTTCATGGATGTTCATACGAAGTCCATCTTTTTGAATATTGGTGGTGGAACTTGCATGTTTCCCATTGGTGATGCTTCAGTGGACCTCAGGGTAGCAGGGCAGGGAGAAGGGTTTTGTTATGAGGTAGATGACATCTCAGTAATTACGGGTGATGGATACCAGGAGATCGATGGCTTACCACCCCTGTCCTACGAAATGATTGTGACACATACCAATCCGGATATTGAATTTGATCCAATGCAGTTGAGTCTTTACGATTCAAGTCGGCATGTGGAATACATGTATAATTCAGACCTGCAGTTGACGTTTTCAGACTTCCCCTGGGGCGAAGACTGCGCTGTGATAGCTCAGCATGTAGCAGACAGTTTGAAAGCAACTGTATATGAGGAGTACGGTGGCTATGATGGTATTGATGCCAATCGATGTCCCATAAAAATCTTCGATGTTGAAATATTGGATGATTGGAGTGGAATTTATACCGAACGCGAACCTTTTGGATCAGATAATGGTGAGTTCTGGTACCATTTTCAGGCCGGAAATCCTAATATTCTGGGTGGGGGAGAACATCCCTATCAAAAACGCCTGCAAATTGTCGTCATCGATGAACTTGGACGCTATGCCTCGGATGATGTCTGGGCCATAATCGAAGGTCGCACCGCTACTGACGGTACCGACTTCGCGTCCATGCCTGCCAGAACCTCTGAACTTCCTTTATTTGTCCTGCGTGACCCACCGGGAGATGAGAGTTACTCGTTCCTCTCAGAGGACCAAACTATCTGTAGAACCATTGGTCTGGAGATCGAGGATGAAGAGGCTGATGATAATTACACCACTGTGAGTCTGGGAGCGGATTTTGGCCTGGAGACTGGTGTTTCGTCGCCCTTTGGGAGTCTGTTGTGGTCCAGTGAGTTGGATGCCACGCTGGATTTCAATCCCACATGGGGTGGATACCAGACAGATCTGTCACTGGAAGAAACAGAGGTGTGTATCACAACCTCAGAAATTTTTTCCACTGACGATGGAGGTCTGATTGTAGGGGGGGAGGGTGATGTGTATGTCGGCGCGACGCTCAACCTGACTTATAGTCGTATTATGGATTTATATGTTGAGGACTGTGAAGTGGTGATTGACACCAGTCATGGGATCAATGACATGGATGGATTTCATTCCTTCTATGTATATTCCGATTATCACATTCGCTACACGCTGATTCCTGACCTTATTGAACTCAGGAACCATGCTGAGCCAGAGGACTCCACACGCTTTGACCAGTCTATTACGTACTGGACAACCCTGCTTGAAACCAATGAGGCTGCCAAGGCCAGTGCAGTCCCCACCAATGCTGAATCCAATTCGGGTGAAGCACTGACCAACATCTCCTTTGATGCGTTGGCCAATTATGAGTATTCAACCACCACAGACAGTGCTGTTACCAATCAGACTGCAGTTACCATATCTACCTATGATGCATTTGGAATGGATATTGGAGTCACCTGGAGTGGGATCGGCGTAGTCGGTGGATTCAATGATACCGATACAGAAACCGAAACCAATGATACAACGGATGTGGCGAGTTATAGTCGGACTGTTGGCTTTTTCCTCAGTGATGATGATCCAGGTGATGCCTTTACTGTGGATGTCAAACGTGATACAGTCTGGGGAATGCCCGTGTTTGATCTGGTGGCCGGTCAAACCTCCAACCCGTGGGAAGCTGGCACCTTCAAACGCCAATGGTGCTCCATCGATGTGGATCCCGCATCTTCATTGGATAATGAACCGGATGAGGATGCCATACTAAACCTGACCCTGGGTAATTTGAGTGAAACTGGCGAGACGTGGACCTATGCTCTTGCAGCCTGGAACGAAACCAATCCAGACGGAGCCATCATACGTGTTAACGGGACGCCCATCACTGGAACCGATCTTATTTTCGAGATCGAAGCCGGAACCAGCTCCATGGCAACCCTGGTCATCGAACGTGGGCCGGAGGCCTACCATTACGAGGGGTTGACGCTTGAATTTGCACCGCCTGGTGAGGTGGAGATTGCCGATGCCCTGGGTCGTGATCCTCAGAATTCGGCCACCACTGAATTCGATGTCCATTTTATTGCTCCTTGTTCAGAAGTATCGCTCACAACCCCTGAAGCAGATGGCTGGGTCATCAATCAAGCCAATGCTGATTCAGCTGGATCAGATAGCCTGCAGATTGTGTTTGCAGGTTATGACCGCACTGATACCGAGCTGGAGGATATTGTCCTTGAATATTCACGTCTAAATGAAGAGACCTGGTTCAATGGGATCGTGTTGGAGGGGATTGATACGCTGGAACAGGATTTTTGGACCATGTACTGGAATACTACTGGAGTGTCTGAAGGCACCTATATGATTCGCGCACATGCGGGTTGCCGATTACGAGATAGCTTTTCCGAAACACGCATCGGTATCATTGATCGAACCTCGCCCCAGATTCTGGGGGTACCTGCTCCTGTTGACCATGTTCTGAATGGAAATGATCAGATCATTCTGGCCATGACTGAATCAATTGATTGTGAACAGGTTTATCCCAATACAGGTGAACTGTTTTTCGCCCATACGGGTGAGGCTATCGCTGCTGAGGTTACTTGTAATGACAATGAGATTATCATTACACCAGCAGCATCCGTCTCCAACAGGGAGATCGAGAATCAGTTGCTCAGAGCCCAGGTGCAGTTTGTAAGGGATATGGTTGGTAATCCATTGTGGGATGTCACAGGAGAGGTCCTGGATACAGTAGCCTGGGAGTTTACAGTCGATCGCAATCCATTGCATTGGAATGTACCTGCCCACGATCAGATCGCCTATCTGGGTGAGGAAACCATCATTCCCATCACGTTGAATAATAATGGCGCTGATGCAGCTTACTTCGAATTTGGAAATCTATTCCCATTGCCGGAGTGGGTGGTTGCTGAACCAGCTTATGGTGAGGTGAATTCAGGTGGCAGTATGACAGTCTATCTCACCCTGGATCCTTATTTGAATCTCGGGGAGTATGATGCCCGCATCTTTGCGGAAACCCCTCTGGGGGATGAACCTCTGGATTTGACGGTTCATGCCATTTGTCGGCCACCAGAGTGGACCGTTGATGCAAGTCAGTTTCAGCATAACATGACCATCACCAGCCAACTCAGCATTCAAGGTGACGCCTCAATCGATGTTTATGATCGTGTGGGTGCCTTTGTTGATGGTGAGTGTCGGGGAGTGGCAGATGTTGAACACCTGGAGTCCACTGATTCAGTTGGTGTGGATTCCCTGGGTAACGCCATCTACGAAACCACGCATTTCTACCGCACATTTCTCACTGCATATAGCCCGGAGCCAGTAGGCGAAACGTTGGAGTTCCGCATCTGGGATGCTTCGGACTGTGAAGAATTGTGGGAAATCCAGCAACCCATTCCCTTCATGGCCAATACCATACAGGGTAGCCTGGATGATCCCTTCGTGTTGAATGCATCGGGGGCCATCGCCCAGCATATCGATCTATCGCAGGGGTGGACCTGGTTCAGTTTCAATCTCCAATATGGAGAGATGAACTTCAATGATGTCTTTGAGTTGTTAGGAGCATCAACCGGTGATCGCATTATCGCTGCTGATACATCGGCCTATGCCCAGTACTCTGAGAGCACTGGATGGGTTGGTCCACTCACCAGTCTGCCTGTCACCAATGTGGATATGTATCAGGCCGACATGCTGGAAGCAGCCAGCTTCCCCTTTGTGGGTTTTGTCATTGATCCGGATATCACCTCTATTGAGATGGAATCAGGTTGGAATCGCATCAGCTACACCCCCCAGGTGAATATGGAAACAGTTGAAGCCCTGTCAGGGATAACTCCATCCCCCGAGGACCAGATCAAGAGCCAGTACGGCTTCGCACAGTATGATGCCACCTATGGCTGGTATGGATCATTGGACTATCTGGAACCAGGTGTGGGTTACATGATGCATCTGGCCCAGGCCGATACGCTGATCTATCCATCTGGAGTTGGCAGGTCCTCAGATCCTCTTTATGAAGAGGATCTACCTGAGCAAGAACTGCGAGTTGATTGTCCCTGGACTGTCGATGAGAATCACTACCTGGACAATATGACTATCACAGCTCTATTGGAAAGTGATACACTGGGTCTTAATAATCCAGACGATGCCGTCGCTGCTTTTGTGGGTGATGCGTGTCGCGGTGTAGCCCGACCAGTCTATGTCCCGGAAATTGAATCTTATCGCATTTATATCATGATTTATGGTGATCAGAGTGAGCAGATCAATTTCAGAATTTGGCAGGCGGAGGGTGATCTTACCTATCAGAGTGGAACTAGCTTTGACTTTCAGGCAGATCAACGCCTGGGTGGTCTGGTTGACCCCATCATGATTACAAGAACTCCACTGGGGATAGGGGACAAGGGCTATATACCAGAAGTCTTCAGTCTCAGCCAGAACTATCCAAACCCATTCAATCCGGTTACAACCATGGGATTTGGATTGCCTGAGGACGGTCACGTGAGTATTCGCATCTATAATATCCGTGGTCAGCAGATACGGACTTTGCTGGATGAAGACCTCACAGCCGGCTATCGTTTTGTCATCTGGAACAGTCAGAATGATGTTGGACACAAGGTGCCATCAGGTATTTACCTCACTGTTATGGAGAGTGGTTCTTTCCGTGAGGTAAAAAAGATGGTGATGCTGAAATAGTGTATGGGTAATCCATACAGTTGACATAATGGTACTTCAGGGGTCGAATAACTTTCGGCCCCTGGGTATCAGTCCAAAACCCCAGGTGTGTTATGCTTCAAAAGGCTCAGCAAGACAGGCGTGAGTACGTCGACATACTCAGTTTATCAGGGCAGAATGGCACACCATAAATGGGATTGTTGAGGGAGAAAGAACGGGCTTGCCTCGGGGAAGTCGAAATGTATCTTGCCCCTGACTTACAAAATATAAAAATGGAATTACGATGAAAACATCACTCAAAATACTGTTTCTCACCCTACTTATCTCTACAGTCTGGGCACAGTACCCGGCGCAATGGACAGTGGATGCCCACGCCTTCGAGCACACCATGACATTAACCGGTGAACTGTTTATAAATGATGAACTTCAACTGGAAGCGACCAACGCTGTCGCCGCCTTTCACAATGATGAATGTCGCGGAGTCGTGGAAGGAACCACGGTTGGTGATGAGGTAATTTTTTTCCTACTCATTTATGGAAACACAGTAGGTGACAGCCTCGAATTTCGGGCCTGGGATGCCACCATAGGCAACGTGGTGCTCCTGGATGAAGAAATGTTATTTTCCAGTGGAGCAGCCCTGGGTGAAGTTGACGCTCCCTACCAACTCTCCGGGACCAACAGTCTGAGCTACATTGAAGCTTTTGCCGATGTATTTGAACAAGCCGAAGATACTGATGAGAGTGTACCCTTTGATATCCTGGGGAATGATGTTTATGACCGCAGTCTGGCCATGGTCGTGACCTTCCCCATAGAGCCCCAACATGGGATGTTGTTTGAAAATGTTGATCAAACTTTCACATTTGTATCAGATCTGAACTTTTTCGGTCAGGATTCCTTTCAATACCGGGTTGCTCATGAATACGGTGCTGATTCAGCCTGGGTGCAAGTGAATATTACCCCCATAGATGATCCTTTGGGAGCATTCCATCTCCAAAGCCCTCATGACAATAGTATGTTTGAACATGGTGGTAGCAGTTTTCAGGAATTCACCTGGGAAATCCCCGAGGAACTTGATGGCGACCCTATAAGCTATTCGCTGAATGTTTATGATGGAGTGACTTTAGACTCATCCTACAGTACAGATGCAAATACTTTTACAGTCAACCTTGAAGACCACAACCGTGACACCTGGCTGGACTGGCATGTCGTTGCTTATGATGGCTGGGGGTGGACCGTGTCTGCCGATACGTTCTCAATCCAGATTTCAAGTCTGCTAAATACGGATCCAATTTCATACCTACCCGAGCGTTTTTCTTTGGGTCAGAATTATCCCAACCCATTTAATCCTGCGACAAAGATCTCCTACGAACTACCAGAAGCTGCGATCATTATACTGCAGGTATTTGATATTCATGGGAAATGTATGGCGAATGAGATGCTTGGGACTAAAGCTCAGGGAAGTCATCTGCATACTTTCGATCTAAGCAATCCGGAGTATTCAAATCTACGATCCGGGATTTATCTGTATCGCTTATCCGCGCTAACTTTGAATAGTAATACTCAACTATTCAAAGCCACCAGGCGGATGTTAATCCTTAAGTAGTTTCCTGGAAAACTCCAGATAGTTGGATAAAAACAACCAGGGGCCAACATAACAGCCCCTGTTTGTATTTAAAAGCCCTCACCCTAAACCAGTGTCTGAGCTCGTCCGCAATTTAAAGCTGGGTAATCTCCAAATCCCACAGGTCTTCAATTGGGGATTAAAGTTACCAACTCTGGTATGAGGCTAGCCAAAATCCTTAAACCAGCTCATGAGCTTTTCATTGTCTATAACCTGGCCAAAAAACAAAGAACCCTGCACCTGGCAGGGTTCTTAATTACAGCCTTTTGAGAAGTAACTATTTGAGCAACATCATCTTCCGTGTTTCAACATTTGATCCCATGGATAGTCGATAAAAATAGACACCACTGGCTACGGGAGTACCATTAAAATCCTGGCCCTTCCACTGGTATGTGTAATGGCCGGCTGTCTGGAATCCAGCCTTCAGAACAGCGATTTGCTGACCCAGTAAATTATGGACGGTGAGTTGACTGTAGCCATCCCCAGACAATTCATAGCTGATTGACGTGGTGGGGTTAAACGGGTTCGGGAAATTTTGTGCCAACGAGAATGCCTGGGGTTTGAAACTTGACCACTTATCAATGGAGACTGTTGGTAATGAGTTGTGCCCAAAGAGGCCAAGATCTGTACCTGCCAGTAACTCATCATAAAAAAGCATATTGATGCGGGTTCCTACAGGATATTCATATCCAAGACTCCAGGCACTGCCCGAGAGTGGAAGGGAATAGATTTCGTTAGCTACTGCCACGTAAACTGTATCAAGTCCGATTGTAACCGCTGTGGCTTCAGCACCGCTTACAAAAGGAAACCCACTCACTGGCATGACGGTCCAAAGATTGGAGCTGTTGATGGGCTTGTAATAGGCTGTTGGGTGATTCGCACCCGCATCGGTTCCCACTGCGTATAGTGTATCCGTGCTTGGCGAGAGTTCCATATCCCAGAGGGTCACCACGATAACAGAACCAGTACTTGTGTTACTGGAACTCATATCCTGGGAAACAGTCCAGGAAGCGCCGGATTTCACAGCACGATATACACTGTAGCCCTGTGGTGAACCAAGATCATATATTGCGCTCATATAGGCCACTGTATCTGAGCCTTCAATATTGAAAACGATATCCGAGATATCCACATCCTGCCCGGCTGAACTTGCTATGAGTAGCAACTGATCCCAATTGGTACCACCATCATGGGAGTAGAACACGCCTCCTTTATCGTTACCCTGGATCTCAAAACCCGCGAAAACTACATTGGGATCACTCTCAAGCACTTCAATGGCAAGACATTTAGTCCCTACATTTGAATAATTGTAGGGAGCATTCTCCGGTGTGAATACCCGATTCCAGGTTGAGCCCTCATCTTCTGTCTTGTAGACCCTGACATTTCCAACATAAACATCATTGCTGTCTGATGGATTTAGCGCTGCAGAATAATATGGAGATCCATCACCATTGGGAAAAATAGCATTGGTCCACAGAGCGCCTGTGAGATAATCATCAACACGACGAATACCAGATTTAGAGGCAACCCATCCCGTCATTTTTGAGGCGGTCTGATCAAAGTCATTTACCTGAACCGCTTCTACACCGTTATTAATCTCGAAGATGCTAGCCCCCTGATCCTCAGAGACACCAATACCTTGATCCGTGGTCATATAAACCATGTTGCCATTTATCGGATCCGTAAAAACTGTTCCATCGTTTGGGTGGGTCTCAAAGCCACCAGGATTTCCAAAAGTCTGCCAGGATCCAGACGCACCATTGGAGTGATTGTACATTTTAGCATGATACACTGTGTATGTCGTTGAATCACCACTAAAGGCAAAATCTTGACCTGTCACACCACCTTGACTGCTGGCAGCATAGGTCCAGGTGAGTTCATCATCTGTCTGGCCAATATATTTATCGCTCATATCTGAAGCGGAAACAAATAAGCGTCCACTGGGGGCAATGCCAAAAGCCACCCAACCCATGCTACTGCTTAGGCCAGTAGTGCTGACGGTGGAAAAAGTGGTAGCACTGCTCAGGGAGGAAAGTGGATCTGAGGTTTTCACAATCGTGGGGGAGGCTCCGTCAGTGAAGATGTAAACCTTCTCATCGATGGGATTCACGTCAATAGCCATAAAACCCCCGGGTGAACTGAAGCTCAACGGTGAGGCAGAATCCCAGGAAAGCCCACCGCTGGCATCCAGATCACCAAAATGAAGATCACTACCGTCAACCATGAGAATGCGATCTCCATAAATTTCCAGAGCGTTGATACTCAATCCAGTGTATAAAACAGAACTGGTTGCAGAAGCAGGCTCCGTCTTGATGACTGAGTTTGGTGTTTGAATGAAATAGAGCATCCCGGATGTTTCATGGGCTGCAATCTTTTGTATACCAGATCCATAGCCGGCTGTGGCATCAGCTCCAGGCATAACTTGAAAAGCACCATAGACCTGAGAACTGGTATTTGAATGAACATCTGCAAAAAAAAGAGAGTTGGCACTTTCAGTTGCAATAAAAATTCTACTTGTATCAGCATTTAGTGAAATGCCGGTGATATCATTAATTCTTCCACCATAAACAGCTTCTACATTGGGGGCGTCTAACTGGCCAAAAGCCAACTGGGATGTTAGGAACAGTCCCATCAGAACGATTTTTTGTGTGTCAATAGATTTCATTGGTTATCTCCTGTTTGGGATTCACACCATGTGAATCAGGTATAAATCTAAACATATGGCAGGCAAGCTGTGTGACTTGAATCATGATAGAAATAGTGTTGTATAGAATATGAACCAAATTGCACCACTACCCGGCTTTGGAAAATTCCTCGTTGTTCCGAAAAGTATACACTTATGTCATTTTTTCAGACGAGTCTAATCATTATGTAGATTTTTAGCGCTCATTATTCATTATCCTGGTTCCCAAACAACTGGATCAAGACGATTTATTGTCCATCAATGCAATTGGGTATCATTTGTAAATAGAGTAGAAATAGCGAACTACAAAAATGATAAATTGTATCACCAAATAGATATAAATAACAAACACTTAGATAGTCTTGTTGGGCACAATCTTTGACCTATATTGTATGAAATAATGACAATTAGCAATTAAAGGGGAAAGTGCATGTATCGTTCAAGTTGTAAAGTGATTGTAGTGTTTTTGTTTATTGTTTCAAGTCTGTTGGGCCAAAATCTTAGCATGCAAGGGGTTGCTCGAGACAATTCTGGACAATCCCTGCCTGATGGTTCTTATAGTTTTACTTTTCGTCTGTATACAACAGAAACAGGTGGGACCGCAGAATGGACAGAGAATCAGAATCTGGATGTTTTGAATGGAGTTTTTAGTACTGTCCTGGGTGAGATTATTGATGGAGAAAGCAGTATGGTCGATCTCGATTTCAATGATGAGTATTGGCTAAGTATCGAGATTGAAGGGAATGGACAGCTGGAGCCCCGCACCAAGTTGATCCTGTCACCTTATGCTATTATGGCAGGGCTTTCAGGAACGACGAATGTGGTACCCGAGTCTGGTAATGTTGGTATTGGGACTGACACTCCCGCGGAATTGCTCCACGTTAAAGGGGCAACCCTCGTGGAAGTAAATTCTGTTGAAACGGATATCAGTACTCTTCCGGGGCTGACCATCGCTAACATGGCACGTTCAGGTGGAAATCAGATCTCCGGTAATCGCAGTAAACTGGGTTTCAAGCAATGGATGTCCTGGGATGATTACGTAGAAGCCGGTGCCATCGTCACAGGAAACAATACCAATAATTACAATCTTGGATACATGGCATTTCATACCAACAATGAGCATGCTGGCGGACTGCTTGAAAGGATGAGAATCGACTGGAACGGGAATGTAGGCATCGGGACCAGTAGTCCAGAATATCCCCTTCATATTGCAAGACCCAACGCTTCACTGCGGCTCACCATGGAACGAACAGACAACACACATGAAGCTTTTCTTCAGTTTCGTACTGGAGGTGTAAACAAGGCTCTTTTTGGGTTCGATAATGACATGAACGATCTCAGTATCTATACCTATGACTATGGTCGAGTGATCACCTTTGAGAGTGCCACGGGTGAAGTGGGTATCGGTGATGCAACCCCGGATGCCAAGCTGGATGTTGCAGGCTCACTGGATATAGATTCATGGAAAACACAGGATCTTTCTGCCAATGGTTATGTGAAGATGGGTGGACTCATCATGCAGTGGGGTGTATTTGAGTGTACTCTGGATGACACACAGACTGAAAGTTTTCCAATTGCCTTCCCCAATGCCTGTTTCGGTGTTTATTCAAACCGCAAGGAATCAAATGTGGAATCGCCCATCACTGTAAACTCATGGAGTACGACAAGTTTCACTGTTAACAGAGATGATGGCATTGGTGGGTCTGAGACAGTCAATTGGTTTGCAGTCGGGCATTAAACAACCTCTGACCAAAATTCTGATAATTCAAATCTATTTTTTTTCAGGGGATGCTATGAATAAATCATTTCAAGCGGGATATCGACGTCTAAGGCAGTCTTTGATCCTGTTGCTCTTGCCCACAATTGCACTTACCCAGGATTACCAGGTTGATCTTCAGATCGTCTCCGGAGGTGCTGGTACCATGAGTGGTTCCCTTCCTTTTAATGGGGAACTCATCTCTGGAAATGTTAGTGTGATTGTTAATCAACCGATTATGACAACCCAGACCATGTCAGGTGGAATTTATAAAATAGACCTGGGGTATTGGTCTCAAATGCTGAGAACACCCGGTACACCTATTGTTAAGGCAAGCTATGACATATATCCGGATCAGGTTAAATTGGAATGGCGCTATGATCCAAATGATCCTCCCGGAACAGAGAAACACAAGATCTATCGAAATTATAGTTCAAATCCTGCTTACATTTACGAGACACCTTCAGGAGATACCAGCTATACGGACACTGAGCTTCCAGCGGGTCATCAGTATGAATACCTGGTTCGTGGCAGCAATCGCATTCAATCTGCTACAACCTACCAGCCCCTTACCCATGCAGGGATTTCTTTTGGAAAAACCAGCAGCAATGGATCCATTGGTGGATTCATTAAAACAACTTTGAATACACCCATACCTAATGTGAGAGTCACTGCCATGAACGCGGCCGGGAGCGGTCCGGCCTGGGGGCAGTCTGTCTATTTGGATGGCCTCGAGAACTCAGTCACCATAGCTGATGCAGATGCCTTTGAATTGTTTGATGCGGCTGTTTCTGATGCCAGAACCCTGGAAATGTGGTTTAGGCCTGAGGTATCCGGACTCCAGACGCTGATCTCCAAGGGAAGCCAATGGGAGGTGGGTATCAATGTCGATGGCCTCAACTATGTTTATTTAAACATGAATGATGAACCCATCTTCACTACGGATATCCTTCAATCCCAGGCAATCAGTATTAATGAATGGAATCATGTAGCCCTGGTGAGAGATGCTACTACCCTGCGAGTTTATATCAACGGCTGGCTGGCAACCATCAATGGCGGAGATGAGAGCGTCACTGTGTCCAATCAGATTGGGACGAGTGCCTCTGTCTCCCTGGGCGATGGGGCAGATCATCATTTTTACCGTGGTCTCGTCGATGAGCTCCGTTGCTGGAGCGAGGCGCGCGATGAGATGTTCATGGAACCCTATTCCGATGTAAACAACAGTGGTGCCTTTGAGGACTCATCTGATTTCTTTACCGATATCAATGGTGATGGCTTCTGGGGATCCAGTGATTCAACGGCCATCAAGCGTGACTATGACCGACTTTTCGACTACATGGTTGAAGGGATTATTGCCGAACCCACACTTGAGGCTTGCTTTCACATGGATATGGGCTCCGGACAAACTCTGATCAATTCAGTCGATATCGAGAACAATGGAAGCCTTATGGGAGGCTGGTCTACCACCCAGGCTCCGGTTTATCCCTGTGTCTATACAGATGCCAATGGCGGCTATACGATCAAGAACTTGAACTTTGGGAGTGGTAGGACATTTCGGGTGGTTCCCTTAAAGGCCTTTCATGAATTTGACAACCCCCATCAGGATGTCTCACTCAGCATTTATACACCAGCCAATTACACCACACATTTTAATGTGGTCAACATGATTTCCATTTCTGGTTATGTGACTTACTCAGAGGTTGGAACCAATGGATCAGCCTGTGGTGAACCCGATGTGGAAATCTGGGTTGATGGTGCCAATATGGGTGAAAGAACCGATGCAGACGGATTTTACATGCTCGAGGTGGAACCCGGTCGTACAGTGACGATTGTTCCCCACAAAGGAGGTCGGGAGCCGGGACATTTTTCGCCCCAGACTAAGACTTTCTTCAGTGTAGTATCTCCTCAAAGCAAGGATTTTGTAGATTCAAAACTACGTACCATACGAGGTAGTGTAACCGGTGGTGCCTGCGAATATCCTGTAGGTCCCAGTGGGATTGCTACCATCACCCTGAGTGCTGACGATGGTTGTTTCAGTTTAGACACCCCCGTTGATGCAGCGGGAAATTATGAGTTTGCCAATATTGCACCCATGGCATACTCACTTGGCGTGGGTATTGATACTGATGTTAGCAATATTCCCAATTTGCTTGAAATGAACACGTATTTCCAGAATAATGGTGCAACCATAGATCTTGAATCATCATTTGATCCAATAGATTCTGTCTGGATCACTGAAGAAGATACGGTAAAATTCAATTATCGGTCACCCATACAATTGAGGGTTGAAGGTTGGACCACCAACCCGTTGAATGATTACTACTTTGAACAGAATGGTGCTGACACACTGGATGTTTATGTTTATGAGCATTACTATGGGGGAGAGTGTCCCATGGATTCCGGTATTGTCCATATCAAGGATTGGATATCGGATCGCTATGTAGATGGTGATGCTGAAGATGGTGTTGCATTCAATTTCGCCCAGGACAGGGACGACTATGATATTCCTAGCCTCAGGTATGGCCTCATACCGGGATTCCCTCGCTTTGAGGGTGATCACAGAAAGAATATTGAACTCATGGCTACTGATCCGTCAGGCAACATAAGTACGGATTCTGAAGCGTACCGGGCAGTTGTCCTTGGACAAAAATCGAATCAACTAAATTTTGCTACGACAGCACCTGAAATCCCTTTGTTGATTTTGAGACGCCCTCCCGGTGATGGTAGTTGGGCCAGCTTTTCTGAATCCAACACTTCATCTACCTCATTCTCCATGAGTTTGGGAAGCGCGGATAGCGAAGAAGGCAGCATTACTGCCAGCCTGGGTGTAGAAACCGAGATCAATGTTGCTCCCTGGGGAGTTGGGATGTCCTTCGATATTGATGCCCAATATGATATAGAATCAGGTTTTTCTACTACCGCTTCACTTCAGAACAGCAGTACTATGCAATGGACAACCACAACATCAACAGAGTATACTACGGCCACCGCAGTAGAGCTCATGGGTGATCTGGGTACCGTTTTTGTGGGGGGAGCTATGAACTTGCTCTATGGTTCTACTAATATGCTCAGCTTGGTTGAGGATGATGGTGAATACGATTATCTAGTTACTCACCCCGTCATTTTCATGCCAAACGGTTTTGAAACAACCTACATCTATACGAGAGGTTATATTGAAGACTCTTTGTTGCCCGAACTTGAGTTCCTGTCAGCAACCGACAGCAATCTGGTTAGGAGTATAGATCGCTGGAATTACATTTTGAATTACGAAGACTCGCTGCGGTGGATAACTCCTTCTGATTCTAATTTTAGCTTTAATGGCGGTGGTCAATCTATGACAGTCACCCACACTTCAGAAGGCAGTGAATCCCTGGTGTTTGAAGAAACACTTGATTTGGAATCATCATTTGCTGAAACCATGGGTCTGGAAGTATCTGGAGTTGGTGTAAGTGGAACCTCAAAAGTGACCACAAGCTTCCACCTTGGAAGCTCTGAGGAAGAAACATGGACGAATACGACCACCACCTCTTATACGCTCATGGATGATGATGGTAATGCTGAGTACGGTTACGATGATTATACGGTTGATGTCGGGAGCGATCCTGTCTATGGAACACCTGTTTTTAGGGTGATAGCCGGAAATTCATCCTGCCCTTATGAGGAATGGCGCAATGAAGTGGATTCGGTGGTTACCACACCTCGGGATGAGCCAGGTATGAATTGGATATCACCCAGCACGGTGGTCAATGTTCCCCCCGATGATCCGGCAGAGTTGTGGATCGGTTTGAGTAATCTATCCAGTCTTGATGAATCGAGGGTCTATTTCCTGTCCTATCTCAGCTCAAGTAATACTTATGGGGCACAGATTCTGATCAATGGTGAAGATGCTGATGAATCCGCACCCATTCCCTTTGAATTAGAATATCTGGGGAATGATTCCGCGCTAATCACCGTTTCACGACCCGAGGGTTCGGATACCTATGAATTTGATGGTCTGATGATCAAATTCGCTCCGGAATGTGAAACCAATTACGCAGGTGTTACGCAAGGTTATACTGCATCTTTTGATGTCCGTTTCGCCAGACCCTGTACTGAGGCCGATATTTATCAACCCGTTGAAAATTGGGTCGTTAATACCATCACAGGTGATACAATGACCGTGGTTGTACAGGACTACGATCTGGGACAATCATACTTTGATGAGCTGTTTGTGCAGTACTCAGCCATGGGAAGCGAAGACTGGTTTGCAGTGGATACTCTCATTGCAGACACGCTACGCCACTATGACTATCTGTACAGTCAACTCAAGTGGGATGTCGGCTTATTGGAGGATGGCGTTTATGACATACGATTGATGTCGCGCTGTCTTGATGGCCTGCTGAACAATATGATGGATCCGGTTCGAGGTGTTTTGGATCGACAAATCCCTGAAGTCCTGGGATCACCTGAACCCCTGGATGAAGTGCTGAATTTCAACGATGAGATTGCACTTAACTTTACCGAGTCAATTAATCCGGAATCAGTGGATGCTGTGAACGTTACTCTGTATGATCTCAGCATGGATCAAACCATCACCGATTTTGATCTATCTGTTTCAGAAGAACGTCTGGTAATCAACCCAACCCTGCAAAACCGATTTATTGAGAATCATGCCTTAATGGCTACAGTGAAGGGACATGAAGATCTCTACGGGAATCCGGGAGATTCTACATCCTGGCAATTCATTGTGGATCGTAATCCCGTGGCCTGGAGTACTTCGGATTTGGAACATATTGCCTTCCAGGGAGAGCCTGAACCTGTTGTTCTACAGTTGAATAACACCGGGTCCACGGCACAACCCTTTTTCTTCTCAGGAACAGCAGACCAGAATGGCACACCCTTGCCTGAATGGCTCACTGTTTCTCCCTTAGAAGGATCACTCAATCCAGGTGGCTCATTTGATATTACCATTGATGTGGCTTCCGATTTGAATAGTGGTGAATATGATGTCGTCATCTATGCCGTAACACCAGAAGGCTATGAACCCTTTGTGCTGCATGTGGTTTCCATGTGTCCATATCCTGACTGGAGTTTCGATTTTACTGAATATGAATACTCCATGAATGTCACAGCCAATGTGTATCAGATGTCAACTTTGTCAGATGACATCTATGACCGGGTGGCTGCCTATGTCGGTGATGAGTGTCGTGGCTGGGCACAACTGGAGTACGTCCCTGAACTGGATGATTATCAGGCCTTTATCACTGTCTTCAGTAATGAATGGAGTGGGGAAGAAGTCCAATTCCATATCTGGGATCGCACCGAATGTTCTGAATACTGGCAGGCTGACACCAGCGTGACCTTTATTGAAGGGGAAGCCTACGGAAGTCCCATGGAGCCTATCGCCTTGAACGCCACTGGAGAACTGGGTCAAAATATCGATCTTCACAGTGGTTTCACCTGGATGTCACTCAATCTGGATGCAGATGATATGAGTATGGCTTCGATTCTTGAAGGTATTGAAGCAACCCCTGGAGATCGCATTATCGGGCATGAAGCTTTTGCTCAATATTCTGATTCTTCCGGATGGTCTGGAACGCTTACCTCCCTTGACAACTACTCAATGTACCAGCTTGATCTGGAAAATGCCGATGAACTCATTCATGTGGGTTTGCCAGTTCAGCCAGATATCACCAATATTGAAATCGCCTCAGGTTGGAATTGGATTTCCTATCTTCCTGTTGAGAATATCAATGTGAATCACGCCTTGTCCTCACTGCTGAATAGCACGGATGATTTGATTAAAAATCAGTCACAGTATGCTCAATTCGTGGATGGCGTTGGCTGGTTGGGAAGCTTGAATCGCATGCACCCTGGAATGGGATACAAGTTGGAGTCCTTTGAAGGTGGTATGCTGAATTACCCCCCCAGTGAAAGTATCACCCTGGGCCGTTCAATCGCATCAAATGACCCCGTTGAATTGCCTGAGTTACCCTGGACCCTCGAGGAAATGCCTCATTTTCAGAATAATATGACTATTACAGCGTTGCTGGAAAGTGATACCATCGGTGTCAACAATCCTGGTGATGCTGTCGTGGCATTTGCGGGTGAAGAAGTACGTGGGATTGCCAGGCCAATCTACATCCCCGAGCTGCATGCCTATCGTGTCTTCCTTATGATTCAGGGTGATTCCGGGGAAGAAATCAGTCTGAAAATCTGGGACTCCGAGAATGATGTCCAGTACCAGGCTACCCGGTCAATGAACTTCCAGGCGGATGCTGTGCATGGAACGCCTCTGAATCCTTATATGCTGGCCAGAGCGCCACTTGGAATCGGAGATAAGGGCTATGTGCCAGATGTGTATTCACTGGCTCAGAACTATCCCAATCCTTTCAATCCAACGACCAATATTGGATTTGGACTACCAGAAGATACCGAAGTATCCATACAGATCTACAATCTCAGGGGGCAATTGGTTACAAATCTTATGGAAGGACCGCTGACAGCTGGTTATCGCTACATCAAATGGTCCGGTCTAAATGATAATCAGCATCGACTACCCTCAGGTGTATATCTGGTGGTCATGAATACTGAGTCATTTAGAGATGTGAAAAAGATGGTACTGCTGAAATAATTACAAGCACTAGATCCCTACAATTAGTAGATGTAAAAAGCGGGGTCGATTAACCATCGGCCCCGCTTCGTTCTATTAAATCATAATACCATAGCGGTGGCTGAGCCCGTCCTTAATAGAAAAAGCTGGCTACATACCACATCTCACCCTCGCTTTCCGACCCCTTCACCTGTGTCTACAAACCCTGACAGATAAGTCATTTTATTCTGACAAATGTTTCCTTTGATTTAAACCAACCTAAATCAAACCAGAAAATATCTATGCTATAATCACTGATTACCCAATCAGGAATGGGTCAGGCTCAATATCCTGAAATTATAATATGAATATAAATAAGGAGATAAAAAGATGATCAATATTATCTCCATAAAGATAATAAAAATAATGTCGTAGCAGATCATTTTAGGTTCAGTATTTGCATGGTATCGCGTAAGTATCAACTATTGACATATACTAAGGAATTGGAATTGGGCGATGAGACATGGCGCTTAATGTCTTATCCCATTATGAATTGATCACCTGAAGTGGAGGCTTCATTTGAAGCCAAAAGATGGGTATGAGCTAAAGCGTCTATACGGCAAGAGCCAATCTGATAAATCCATCTGCCATTAGTTCCAGCGGGGATGAAACAAGAACTTACGAAAAAAATACCATCATAAGGGAGTTTGTCATGAAACGATTAGCAAGTATTGTGTTCCTAACTGTAATTATTACTCAGATACTCAGTGCGCAAAGCATTACTGTACAGGGAGTTTTGCGTGATCCAGCAGGTCGGACTGTTGTTGATGGTAGCCATATGGTCATCTTTCGGCTCTATGATGCAGAAAGCGGTGGCACTGAACTCTGGTCAGAACATCATGGATCCGTCTTAACCACACACGGTGTATTCGCCGCAAACCTGGGCCAGACAAACTCACTGGCGTCTCTAAGTTTTACTGATAACTATTGGTTGGGGATCCAGGTTGATGATGGCACCGAAATATCTCAGCGTATGCAATTGCAAAGCGCACCAAACGCAACTGCTGTGACCGGTTCTGCCAATATTGTGCCTTCCACTGGTAATGTGGGTATTGGTACGCTTAACCCCACGCGACAACTGGAAGTCAACGGTTCAGGTCTTCAGCGAATCAAAGTCGCCTCATCCAATGATCAAGCTGGAATCAGCTTTGAATCAGATGGTGCAGGAGAAGCAACCATCTTAAGTCCAAGTGGAACCGACGATATACGTTTTTACGTTGGCGAGGCTGATCGAGTGGCTGTTACCTCAAATGGAAGGGTTGGAATAGGAACAACAGAACCTGTTGAAGCGCTCCATGTAGCGGGTGGTTCTTATTTTGAAGCAACCCTGCGTCTTATGAACGATGGTGGATATAATGAAATCGACTTTAACAATACCGGCAACCTCCATATCAAATCCAAGGGAACTGACGACTCCAACCCACTGAGCATCTTAACTATGGAGCCAACTGGGAATGTTGGAGTAGGTACTGATACACCTTCAGAAAAACTGGATGTTGCTGGAAACCTCAAGATTTCCAACGGAGGTGTTTTACTTTTCGCAGATGGATCATCATTGGCCACCAGCTCATTGAGCGGTTCTGCGTCTGCTGTTGCGACTCCTGGCAATGCCCTGATAACTGCCGACTCAGATGAAGCTGGAGCGGGGGAAATTCAAATGAAAACAGGAGTAAACACTCGGGCCGTCATCACTCATGAGGGGAATATGGGTATCAATGACTTGCTACCAGATGCAAAACTATCAATTGATGCTGATGCAGATGAATCCCTGCTGAGTGTTCATTCCTCGCATGCATCAGATTCCAAAATCTTTGAGGTGGAGCAGGAAAACAGTGATGGAAAGGTCAGTGTAAGAACTGGATCAGGGGAAACCATCTCACAGCTTAGTGGGTTTGCCTCAACACCAACCTACTTCCAATCAAAGCTGGGTATTGGAACGGCCACACCTGGGAGTGAGCTCACCGTATCCGGTGGCAACCTGTATATGGATAATCTTGGCCATGGAGGCTCCGCCACTATTGATGTGGCCATAGGAGATGGTGACACTGGTTTTAGATCATCAGGTGATGGTGAATTGCTCGCTGTTTCCAATGGAACTGATATCATGAGTTTCAGGAATCAATCCGTGGGAATCGGCGTGGCAATACCCACCACCGTTCTGGATGTACGCGGCAATTTTCGGATTGATCGCGATGCCACTTACGATGTTTGGCTTCAGGGTGGGGGTGATGCATCTGGAAATGGTCGGAATTTAGCCCTGCTTGGAGAGAAGGCTTCGGATAGGTTAATTCTTAATCATGCTGGAGAGTATACAGGGGGAACACGATTCGATGGAACGGTTAGTATCGGAAACAATGCCTCAGCAGCGCTGCTTGACGTGGGAACAGGTGCTCCTCATAATGGAAATGGTGGATTTAAGATTATGTCCACTGGAACATCAGCTGCTGGCCTGGCAGCCAATGTTGGCTATCGATCCGTGTATCTTTATGCCAGCACCACTGAAACCAAACTGGATGCTTACGATTATGAAACTGATACGCCTCTGGATGTAGGTATTGCCAGCAATGGCGGCAACGTGGGTATTGGGACCTCAAATCCAGCTTCAAAATTAGATGTTGCTGGTAGAATCACTCGGCATGGACATGCAATGTCCGCTTCAGGTACTGCAAGTCATGGTGATATCATTACCGTCCCTTGGGGAACACGAGATGATTGGAGCATATTTGTTTCAGTAAACTCTATGGGTATAGATGAAACGGGTAGTCTTGGCGACAATGCCATGATGATGATCAGGTGTTACACATCAGTTGCTGCAGTGGATAAATGGGAAGTACACGCCCAATATTTATATCGTATGAGTAGTGACAATAGCAGTGGTGCATGGCACAGTGGCACCGCCAATTATATGTTGGTAGCCAAGTAGGATCGATTTACTGATCTCAATTCTAGTAAGTCTTTAACCTTGTGAACAAAGGTGATCCCATGAAATCTTTCCATCAATATCTGCTATCAGCAGTCCTCATTGTCCTGCCCCTGGCGCTGTGGCCCCAATATGAATGCCAGCCAGAATGGTCCGTGGATAACTTTAACAGCTCTCTGGGTTTTGCTGAGGGTCAATCCACCAGCAACAACTCAAGTTTCAGCGTGGTCTACTCCGCTGTGGGTGCCACTGACCTCTATCTTAGCGAAACCAGTCCCAGCTGGGGCTTTTACTCCTATTATCAAACAGAACCCATCCCGCCCCGGGTCAATGCCTCTGATGGTGATCATGATGACCGCATCGAAATCACCTGGGAAATCACAGATGATGACCAGGGACCCCCAGTCACCGGGGAATTGGCCAAGCTCTTTCGCAATGGCAATCTTCTGACCACTATCCCCGTTGATCAAACTGCCTACCAGGACTACAATGTTTTTCCCGGTGAGTTTTATGAGTATGAAGTCGTGGTGGAAAATGACTACGGAGAGAGCTATACAGAGGGCGATGTAGGCTTTTTGAATCCCAACGGTTTAATCCTCGGGAAAATCAAAACTCCCAACCTGGTTCCTGTGCCCAATGTTGAGGTTAGGCTCACTCCCAACCTGGGCCGTGCCCTTGAATTCGACGGTTTGTCTGATTTTGTAGTGTTTGATACACTGACCGTTCTACCTGTTGATAGCCAATACACCATGGAGGGCTGGTTTAGAGCATTTCCCGATGCCCGGATTCAGACCTTTATCAGCTTAACTGATATTGGTACCCTATCTGGAGATTTGTATGTCTGGATTGGTCTGAATGCCGCCGGACAAGTCAGTTTTACCCACACAAAGATTGCCGGTTCTGAAAATCCTGCTGAATTGCATAGCCCTGAGTCTTTTAATGACCTGGAATGGCATCATTGGGCTGCCACGCATTCAGGCAGTGAAATGATGCTTTATGTAGATGGTGACCTGGTGGCTAGTCAGGCCGAAAACAACCCTATCCTGAGTTTGGTGAACCTGGGTATGGGGAAATGGACACCTCAGGATGACTCAGGATATTTACACGGCCGTCTGGATGATATACGCTTCTGGAATATTGCACAAGATCGTGAAACCATCCGTTTGAACGACCAACGAACCATGAACGGTGAGGAAACCGGGTTGGTCGCGTATTGGAAATTTGACGAAGTTTTAGGTACCAAGATTTTTGACCTCACAGACAATGATTATGACGGTGTTATCTGTAGTGTATCACGTACTGACCAGAAAGCGCCAGTCTGGGTAAGTGGGCTAAGCGATGAGGATGGCAACTATGCCATAAAAGGCATTTATTATGGTGCCGGAACTACTTTTGACGTGACTCCCATCAAAGAGACACCCATCGGTCGCGCCCTGGAGTTTGATGGTGAAGATGACTTCATCCAGTTTGACTTTAAACGTCTGGACTTTTCAGCTGGGTATACTGCGGAATGCTGGTTTAAGACAGCAGCCGGGTATGATATGACGCTTTTTTGCGCAACGGATCCCGTGTCCGGCAGTGTCAAATCACAAATTCGTGTTCTCGGTGACGGTACAGTGTTGATTAGACACGGAGGTACTGGAGATTATGTACTCAGTAGCACCGATGTATATCACGATGAAATGTGGCATCATGTAGCGGTTACCCATACCGGCGAAAATCTATCCCTCTACGTAGATGCAGAACTTGTGGCAACTGCAACAAACACTGATCTCTATAATGAGGAAGTGGAGTATGTGATAGCTCGAGATACCCCTGATATTAGTAGTGGATATTATCAAGGTCGCCTCGATGAATTTCGAGTGTGGGACTATGGACGAATCGAGACTCAAATTTCCGGCACCATGCCCCAAACCCTGGTCGGTGATGAATCTGGACTTGTTGCCTACTGGAACCTGAACGAAGGTTCTGGAGATCTCATTGAAGATAAGAGTGGGCATTCCAATAGTGGCGTGCTGATGAACACCGTGGTTGATACCTGGGTGGAAGACATTCCACTCAATGAATATTTTACCCATATATTTGATGTTGAGAGCCGTCAAGCTATCCTGAATCCCAGCAATACGGCTGTTGATCGAGTAGAATTTACCGATATCTCACAGATTGCCATTAGTGGTTTTGTTCGTTTTGAAGGCACTGACTGTTTTGCCGGTGGCGTTGAGATTCTGGTTGATGGCGAGTCACAAATTCCACCCATTCTGACTGATGATGCAGGTAAATATATAGCCGAATTTGAACCCGGACGCACGGGTGCCATCCTAACTGCAGTGCTAGATGATCACTCCTTTATTCCGCCCTTTATTGAGCTACCAACCATTAATACCCCCATGACCGGGATCACCTTTTATGATCAGCAAAAGTTTGACCTGAGTGGAAAAGTGGTCGGTGGGAACTGTGAGTATCCGATTACTCCATCCCAGGGCCAGATTGAGGTAACCATTTCAAGTATCAGCGGTTGTATCGAAGTCATGACCGTCCCAGATGAAATTACAGGTGAATTCCTGGTTGAAGATCTGCCGCCACAAATCTACAACGTATCCATTGACCATCCAGATCCCGATATTGATGCATTTTTTACCGGAGATACCGTATCCTTGAAAGCGGGTGATAATGGTCAGGACTTCATATATATGGCCAGTCCCAATGTTGTCATTAGCGGATTTCCAACCAATGCATGCGGGTTGCGGATTCAGGAGGAACTGGTTGATGTAACTGTGGACATTCAAGTCTTCGAAATATATGTAAATCGAGGAGACACCAACACGTGTCCTGTTGACTCAGGTAGTCTGCTTATTGTAGACAACATGGGTGATGCTGGAGAATCAGAACTAGCTTTTCAGAATGGTGCGGCTGCTTATACCATACCCGGTGGTGGGTATCCCAACATTCTGGGTGGGGGAGAATATCCCTATCAAAAGAGCATCCAGGTGGTGGCCACAAATGCAGCAACTGATGAAAATGTCAGTGTTACAGAATGGGCTTATGTCCTGGGTAATCGTCCACGTGAGACCGTATTTACTACCGCTACTCCTGAAATTCCACTCCTCATCCTCCGGGATCCACCTGGGGATGGCAGCTACTCTTACCTCTCTCAAGAAACCTCATCATCCTATACATTTGGGATGGGTATCAATGTGGGAAGTGGTGTGGAATCCTTTGCTGCCGTGCATCTTGGCGCGGATGTTATCGTTTCAGCCGGTGCCTGGGGCATTCCAGATGTGGAAGTTGAAACCACCATGGATGTGACTGCTACCATGGGACTCAATGTGAGTGCGGGAGCTTATGAAGAGCAAACCTGGTCTATTTCCACTTCAGAAACATTTCAAACCTCAGATGGAGATGCAATAGTAGGTTCGGGAGGTGATGTCTTCATCGGTGGAGCCATGAATATCGCATATGGTGTAACTGATATTTTGGAAATTAATGAAGGCTGTGATCCTGTCATCACCCAGAATATAATTCTGGCTCCCAATGGATTTGAAACGACCTATATCTATAGTGAAAATCATATCGTAGAATCTGTTATACCATCACTCTGGACCATTGCAGATACTGCATCGGCAGAGCTGTGGGAGCAGGTTATTCAACGCAATACAGAGTTGAAAGAGGCTGCCACTTTTGAGCATAACTACTCATTTGATGGTGCCGCCGGGACTTTTGAATTTTCAGAAACGGAAGAAGTTACTTCCAGCCTGACCCTGGAATTTGAGATGGAAATCTATGGATCAGTAGCTGTAGAAGTCGGTGCTGAAGCCAATGGTGTGGGGGTCTCAGGTGGTGTCATGGTTTCCTTTCAGACCTCAATGGGTGTCAGTGAAACTTCTGAGATTACCAACTCCAATACCGTCGGATATGTGCTGGCTGATGATGATCCAGGCGATTTCTTCAGCGTGGATGTCCTCTGGGATGGAGCGTATGGAACCCCTGTGTTCGCAACCGTGAGTGGAGCCAGTAGCTGCCCCTACGAACCGGATACTGCGCCTCGAGAAGGCGTTCAACTTTCTGCTGATGAAACCATTGCTATCAATGTACCCCCTGATGAACCTGCAGTATTCTCATTGCTGCTGGGGAATACCAGTCAGACAGATGAATCAGGAGATTATGCCATTTCAATTCTGCAGGAAACCAATCCTCACGGTGCCGTATTTGCCGTGAATGGAATTCCCTTTGCTGATCAATTCCCAATTTTTCTGGAAGCAGGAATGCAAACGCCAGTTACCCTGACCATCGAGCGTGGTCCTGAAGCATACGTTTATGAGGGGCTGGAAGTCCAACTCAGCTCTATATGTGATGGAGACATTTCCGAATCCATCAGTTTTGCTGTGGAGTATTCCGTCCCTTGTAGTGAAGTGTCCATTGCCGTTCCTGAAGACAATTGGCTCATCACAGGTGGTGATAGTGATAGCCTGTGGGTCACCCTCAGTGGATATGACAATACCGATGAGAATCTGACTCATATTGAACTACAATACCGACCTGTCCTGGATGTTTTGGTGAATGCCAGGGCTGGGGAGTATACTCAGCCGAATATAGGTCCGTACTATATTGAACCTGAGCTCGGGGATGTGTCATACTTCGAGAACCTCAGCAAGACACTACATTTTGATTCAAATCGTCATCATGAGGCTCTCGAAGGACGTCGATCCTATATAAATGAAGCAAGTGAGGCTTTTCAATCAGACAATTCCACGCGGGAAAACGACTGGTTTATTGCAGCTACTATTCCCATAGACAGCCTGGTGGAGGACTATTATCTGATTCCCTGGAATGTGAGTCCTGATATCATTCTGGATGGAACCTATGAAATCCGCGCATCAGCTGTCTGCGATGCTGGTCTGGTTCCAGGGCGGTCGGAGGTTTTGTCCGGTATCATTGATAGAACAGGACCCCTGGTTGTAGGTCTGCCCACACCGGTTGATGGAATTCTTGGTCCTGATGATCAGATCATTGTCACCTTGAATGAAAACATTGATTGTGAGAACATCAATATAGGTGCTGGTGACATAATGTTGTTCAATACGGTAACGGGGAATCCGGTTGACTTTACCTATACTTGTGGTGGCAACCTCATTAGTATTGAACCCAATATTCAGAATCACTTTATAGAGAACCAAACCCTGAGGGCAGAGGTCCACAACCTGAGTGATGTCTATGGAAATGAACGTACAGCTCCAATTGAATGGGAATTCTATGTGAATCGCAATCCCATCGAATGGGTGGGTACCGATATTTCCAATATCGTCATTTACGAAGATGAAACCTTCGGGACCACCAGACAATTGGTGAACAATGGTGGCTCCAACCGCGCCTATGAGATCACCAATATTCCAGCCTGGCTGGATGTTGAACCGCTAAGCGGAACGCTAACTCCAGGAAGTATGCAGACTATCACCATTAATCTGAGCGAACAACCAGGATCTGGGGATTATACCCAGATTCTCTTTGCCAGTGGAACCATGGGGGATGAGCCCCTGCTGGTCGACCTGCGCGTCCTGTGTTATGAACCTTACTGGGAAGTTGCAGCTGAGAGCTATCAATATTCCATGAACATGATCGCCACACTTTCTAATGATGGTGCGCTTTCTGAAGATCCCTATGATCGAGTCGGGGTCTTTGTGGGTGATGAACTCAGGGGAGTGGCTGATGTGGAATACATACCAGAACTAGCAGACCTTGGGGGTCCCCATCCCTACGAAGTCTTTCTCACGATCTACAGCAATGAGATTTCTGGAGAGGAACTTTCCATGCGGGTCTGGGATGCCACAACCTGTACAGAATTGGGTATGGTTGAGGAAAACTATGTATTCGAAGCCAACGCCATTCTGGGCTCTCCAACCTCTCCAGTGAGCATCACCGCCACCAGTCAGATAATCCAGCAGCTGGATTATCCTGAAGGTTGGACCTGGTTCTCATTGAATCTTGAGAATGCAGATATGTCAGTCAACTCGGTTCTAGCTAACCTTGAACCCAGTGGTGGCGATCTGATAAAGAGTCAAACAGCATTTGATCAATACGTGGATAGCTTTGGCTGGGTAGGTACTCTGGACAGTCTGGATAACAAATCGATGTATCAGATCCGTTTAGCTGGACCGGATACTCTGGAAATGGTGGGCTATGCGGTTAACGTGGAGCTGGATACGATCTCAGTGGCTGCCGGTTGGAACTGGATCAGCTATATGGCGCAGAACGGTATGGAAGTAGATGTGGCTCTAAGATCATTGGATGCCATTTCTGGTGATGTCATCAAGAGTCAGTTCAATTTTGCCATGTATGTGGAAGGGTTGGGATGGGTTGGATCACTGCAATTCATGAATCCGCGTCTGGGCTATCTCTTGTATTCCTATAATGGTGGAGATTTGACATATCCAAATCTGGAAGAGCCTGAGCTGCCGGCCCTGGCTCGAGAGACTGCTCCGGTCATAAGGGAACAATCCATGCCATTATGTACAGTGGATATCCCGGACTGGACCTATAGTCCGCATGAATTCGAGTACAACTTGAATATGACAGGTATGCTTAGCCCGGATCTTGTCACACCTGATTCAGGGGATGTCATTGCAGCATTTGCTGGCGACCAGTGTCGAGGGATGAGTCAACCCCAGTTCCTGGAAAGCATGGATGAATATCTCACCTTTATGATGGTATATGGAAATGCCCATGCCGAAGATATTCGCTTTAAATACTATGATGCCAGTGAGGACTACATCTGGGATATGGAACAAAGCTTGACTTTTGAGTCCAATCTTATCCTGGGTACTGTTGAAGCGCCATTTGAACTGAATCACCACCCCTTGGGTATTGGTGACCTGGGTTATATCCCGGAAACATTCAGTTTAGCTCAGAACTATCCAAATCCTTTCAATCCATCCACGCGTATAGGATATGGATTACCTGAAACCGGTGATGTTCAGCTTCAGATATACAATATTCGCGGGGAACTGGTAAACACCCTGGTTGCAGAGAATCATGCAGCAGGGTACTACTTCGTTGAATGGAGTGGTGTGGATAATCGTGGCCGTTCACAGGGTGCAGGTCTTTATCTGTATAGGATACAGATCAGATCAGAATCAGATGGACGCGAGCTATTTTCATCCACTCAAAAGATGTTGTTATTGAAATAGTTAGCGTGGGAATATTAAGGGGTTCGGAAACGGACCCCATACAGTAAAAGGAATAGATTGTCTCTAATGAGGATACGATTTCTCACAAGTCTATTGAGTCTCGGGATGGCTACCATCTGGGGACAGGGAACACCGGACTGGTCCGTAGATGCTTCAGCGTACCTTTATTCAGGCAACCTTACTGCTCAGCTATCCGTTGATCACCTCCTGAGTGATGATTCTGAAGATATTCTGGCTGTGTTTGCTGGAGATTCCTGCAGGGGTGTGGTTCAGCCAGTAGCGGTTGGAGAAGCTCAAATATTCTTTCTGACCATGTATTCTGATTCAACCAGCGAGAATTTGGAACTGCGAGCCTATCTCAACACGCAAGATACCATTTTGACCCTGGAGGAAACCGTGCACTTTGAACCGGGTGTAGAATATGGTAGCCCCCTGGAACCAGTCGAGCTGAATGCCATTCTATTCTACGACCATCCCCCAGAGATTCTTGATATACCAGGCCAGAGTGTGGAGCTGGGAACCCCGTTTAATCCAGTTGATCTTGAGGATTACCTCATGGAGTATGATGGGGATGATGTGACCTGGAACGCCCTCATGAATTTGGTCTATGATATCGATATTGATGCACAGAATGTTTTAAGAGTCACACCCAGGGAGGCTGGCTGGATCGGCGGCGCTTCCATTGAAATAATTGTAACTGACCAAACCGATTCTGCAAGATGGAGTGCTCAACGCGTGGGCTACACCGTGCTACCACAGGACCATTCACCAGAACTGGCAACCATACCTGATCAGATAATTGGTGCTGGAGGATCATTTGAGTCACTCGCTTTAAGTGATTATCTCACTGAAGTAGATGGAAACACCATCAATTGGGAAGTAATTTTCCAGAATCCCCAAATTTCACATCCTGAAGTCACCTGGGATGTGGATGCAGCTTTATTCCAATCCTCCATGAGTTTGACCACAAAGATAGCAGTGAGGGGAGCAGATATTGGCTCAGCTGACTATACTCTGGCGGCTTTTGTAAATGGTGAATGCCGGGGTGTGACCCAGGTAGTAGAAGCGCTGGATTCGTGGTTGTTCTTCCTCACCGTATATGGGGACAGTGATGGTGAGGACGTCAGTTTTATGCTGTGGGATGACCGATTGGACCTGGAATTGCCCGTTTCACTGGAAATTGAGTTTCAATCTGGCGCAGAAGTGGGAGCACCAGATACTCCGATTGAAACCCTGGCAGGATTTATTCACGCTGAACTGGAGGATGACCTGGTACAGTTCTCAGTGCAGGATCCAACCTGGTCTGGTCAGGAGCGCTTAACTTTTGTTGCGCAAGATTTGGATGGAATTCACAGCTACAGTGACAGTACCACCACAACCTTCACCATCCTGACTGATCATACACCATTGTTATCAGGCATTCAGGATCAAACCGCTGAATTGGGTACTGCTTTCGCACCTATTGATCTCCAGGCACTCCTCACAGAAACCGATGGCGATGCGGTCCAGTGGTCCACAAGCGCTAATACCGTATTACAAGTTGATATGTCAGACTTGTCCCAGGTGCTCGTCAGCACCTCGAGTGCAGGGTGGACCGGTTCAGAATCGATTATTTTTACCGTACAGGATGTCACACCCAATCAGTTCAGTAGTTCAGATACGGCTAGTTTTACAATTTTACCTGTTGACCACCCTCCAGCCCTGAGTTCCATTCCAGACCAAACCATAGGGAATGGCGGGGATTTCAGCGTGATTGCTTTAAACGAACACCTCACTGAAATAGACGGTCATGGTGTTCAATGGGGCTACACCATGGGTGAACCCATCATAACTGATCCTGAGCCAAGCTGGACCGTCAATCCAGCGGACTATGGGTTGGATATGACGCTGACTGCACGAGTGATTAGTCGTGGGCTCCCTGCTGGCAATGCAGATTTTATTCTGGCCGCTTTCTCTGGTGAATCTTGCCGAGGTGTTGCCAATCCAGTAATGTTTGGTGACGACTGGGTCTTTTTTCTTAGCCTTTTTGCAAATGAAAATGGCGAGGAACTGAGCTTTCGACTGTATGATGGTAATCGACGAGTCGATTTACCGGTTATGGAGCATCTCAGCTTTCAGGCCTCCAGCTCTCTGGGTACGCCAGCCTCACCTAATATGATGCACGCAGGATTCCTCCAGGTCTCTATAAATGCCAATGAAGAAGTCAGTATTGTAGCCATGGATCCTACCTGGGATGGTTCTGAAGAGGTAACCTTCCACGTCACTGACATTGGCACGGAGAACCAGTACTCCGATTCCACACAGGTGCGTTTTACCATTCTACAGGATCGAGTCCCCATCGTCAGCGATATCCCAGATCAAGTACTGGCCTATGGCAGTGATTTTCTTGGTTTTGATTTGGATGACTATCTTACAGAGCTTGATGGTGATGAGGTTTTCTGGTCAGTCAGTGGAGAACAATACCACATCGTGACCATCGATACTGAGAATCAGGTTTCCTTTTCACGGCTGAACGAAGCATGGTTTGGCACAGAGACACTCATTTTCAAGGTGACTGATGAAAGTCCCAATGCATTCAGCAGTCAGGATACGGTAAGTCTGACAATTAATCGACCCGACTTCCCACCGCACATCACCTCGATTCCTGATGATACCATTGGAATTGGAGGCAACTTTCAAATTCTGAATCTACGGGATTATCTTGAGAACCCAGATGGTGATTCTGTGAGTTGGTCCATTGATTATTCCCTTAGCGATGACCCGGTTTTGAACCCTGGATGGTCGATCAATCCTGCTGATTACGAGTTTACAATGTCCCTGACGGCGCGGGTTACGTTGCGAGGTGAACGTACCATGAATCCTGAAAACATCTTGGCTGCATTTTCAAACGAAGTCTGTAGAGGAATAGGTCAACCAGTGCTGGTGGGGGAGGATTATCTATATTTCCTGACCATTTATAGCAGTATTGAAGCTGAAGCAATTGAGTTGCGTGTCTTCGATGAAACCAGGTTGGACACCATCGGTATTCACCAACAATTTGAATTTGAAAGCAATTCTGTATTAGGCACGCCGGAAATTCCTCTGGAACTCGTCGCCCAAAATATCGGAATTGACTTTTTAACCCCTCACCAAATCCAGCCTTATCAGGCCAACCCCCAGTGGGGTGGCACAGAAACCATCACTTTATATGCGCGGGATGAGAACACCTCCCAGGCTTACTATGATTCCACCCACATTCAATTCACAGTTCTCCCAGAGCAATCTCCAGCAGTTTTAGCCGTCTCAGATCAAACTATCCTGGAAGGAGAATCCTTCAACATAATAGCATTAAATGAGCATCTGCAATATCCTGAGCCTGAGGAAGTTAGCTGGAACATATCAGGTGACATTGAACTGAGTTTCAGCATAAATGAAAGTTCCCTGCTCAGCATTGGAATACCCGATAGCAATTGGTTTGGTTCTGAATCAATCGTCCTTGAGGCCCGCAGTATCTCTAATCCTGCACTTTCGCATCAGCAAACCATCCTGTTTACGGTTCAGGCTGTAAATGATCCACCAGTCGTGGTCGGTCAATTTTTTGAAGTGGATGAGGACAGCCTCATCAGCTTTACCCTCACTGGCACGGACGAAGAAAGTGATCAGCTTGCCTTCAGTGTAGTAATTGCTGCATTGCATGGGGAGTATAGCGACGGGATTTATACACCGGATAGCAATTTTTACGGATTTGATTCCATGGGTTATACAGCCTTTGATGGTGAGCTCTACTCAGATACTGCCATGATAAGCTTGCAGATAAACTCAGTGAATGATTTGCCAATATTCACCAGCACGCCGGTCTTGCAGGTGGGCGAAGATACTGAATATGTATATCAGATCACAGCTGAGGATGTGGATGGTGACTCCCTGAGCTTTGGGATGGATACTATTCCCAGCTGGCTGGCATTTGAGGAGGGCAATCTGCTCTGGGGAATACCAGGTAATGCTCATACCGGCACACATCGGGTTCAAATCAATGTCAGCGACGGAATCGCTCCTGAATCCTCTGTCATTCAAGCCTTCAACATTACGGTGAGCAACACAAATGATCCACCTCGTTTCACAAGCATCTCCATGGATACTGCACAAGAGGATTCGGCATATGAATATCGCATGCTGGCAGAAGATGATGATGGTGATAGTCTGGTGTTTTCCATTGAATCGTTGCCGGAATGGTTGAACTTTATCGCACCCGATAGGCTTTCGGGGATACCCGATAATGAAGATGTAGGTAACTATCAAATTATAATGATAGTTAGAGATGATGGGCCAGTCAGTGACAGCTTGACCCTCAATATCGAGGTCCTGAATACCAACGATGCTCCACGCATCATTTCAAGGAGCGGAGATACTGCCCGTGAGGGTCAGGTTTATGAGTACCGGATGGGAGCAATTGATGTAGATGGTGATAGTCTGGTGTTTTCAGTGGAATCTCTTCCGGACTGGCTAGACTACGTGGAGCCAGACACCATAAGAGGGCTGCCAGAAAATGAGGATGTTGGCCTGCACGACCTCTTGATCAGAGTTGCAGATCCTTTTGGAGCTGAGGATTCCCAATATGTCGAAATTAGAGTCATTAATACCAATGATGCTCCTGTTTTTTCCAGCTCTGCTCAGGTATCCACCATGCAGGATGATTCATTTAACTACGAGTTGACTGCTTCCGATGCTGATGGTGACAGTCTGCTATTTTCAACAGCAATACTGCCTCACTGGCTGACTTTTATACAACCAAACCTGCTTTCCGGTCTGCCGGGAAATGATGATGTCGGTACACATCTGGCCACACTATTTGTCACCGATACTGTGGCTGCTAGAGATACCCTTGACCTTAAAGTGACAGTTCTGAATGTGAATGATCCTCCTGTTTTCGTAAGCAGCTCCAGAGACACAGTCTTTCAAGATGCCCTGTTTGAATATCAATTAAGGGCTCAGGATCCTGATCAGGATTCCCTGATCTATTCCATTGCTGAAGTGCCAGATTGGCTGGAGTACATGGAGCCAGATCGCGTTACCTGTCGTCCCTCCAATGATCAGGTAGGGGAGCATCTTCTGCAGTTGCTGGTTTCTGATCCATTTGAAGGCCGTGATACGCTGGAGTTGCACTTAACCATACAGAATGTCAATGATGCCCCTGTCGCACAAGCTGGAGGGGATAAAAGCGTATTGGCCGGTATGAGTATTAGCCTTGATGCTGGTGCCTCCTACGATGTGGATGGTGACCCTTTGCAATATGATTGGCAGTTGGACACTTCACTTTCGGCTGTACAGAATGGAGAATTACTAAGTCTTCAACTTCCCGCTCTGACAAATCGTGCTGAAATGCTGGTACAACTCAGGGTCTTCGATGGATTGCTTTTCTCTGATTGGGATTCTCTGACCCTCAGCATTAATCCGCTGGATGAAGTTGAATCCACTGATTTCAGCCAGACCACCACTCCTGCAGGTGAAGCACTGGAAATCGAAATCGTCTTTCCAGACTACTTCTCACCGCTGATGGCCATGCTTTATTATCAGGTAGGTGGGAGCAGTCGTGAAGATTCTGTATTGATGTCAAATGTGACCCGATCTCAGGCCTGGTTTGCCTCTATACCTGGTGATAAAATCACAGGAACAGGCTTTAGCTATTATGTGAAAGCCGCTGATAATCAGGGGAATAGCCTCAGGTTGAATAAGCGGTCAGTCCCGGTGGATATTGTGAGTGGTGCGTATGATATGACCAATACCCTATCAAGTGTTTATCCAGAAGGTGTCCCGTCTGAGAAGTGGAGAATTATCTCCTTTCCCACTGTGCAAGACTCTACCAGTGTGGAAGCATTGCTTTCAAGTAAACTGGTTCAGCCCCAGGGGGATCAGACCTGGCAGGTCTATGACTGGGATGGCAGTCAGTGGCAGATACCGGATACCCTGGCTCCAGGACAAGGGTACTGGTTCCATCAACGTCTTGGCGCTGCATCCAATTTACAGTTGGGAAGTGGCAAATCAGTTGCTTTGACCGGGCAAGAGATCGTCATTCTACCTGGTTGGAATCTCATCTCATCCCCCTATAACTTTGCGATTCCCAATAATATTGATTCATCTCAGTTTAGCGGTCCCTATTGTTATGGTGACTTTGGTGGTGAAGGTTGGTCCTTGTATCCCGATAGCTTAAGACCCTGGGCAGGATATGCTGTCTTTAACTGGCAGGATACCAGCCAGACCCTGTATCTGGAACCCTATGGAGAAATCGCCACCCTGGCAAAGCCTGGCAACGGATCAGAGGGATGGCGCCTTAACATAAGTGCCACGGATGGTAGCCATTCTGATACTGGAAATCAATTGGGTCGTGCCTCAGATGCCTCGTCAGCCAGGGATTCCCATGATAGGATTGAGCCACCTGTCCTTGATGAATACTTGAAGCTTACGTTTATTAACCAGGATTTACATCCGGGAGTACATGAGTATACCCGCGATATTCGATCTGCTACCAGCTCAGTAGAAATGTGGGAAATTGACCTCTCCACAGATCATCTGATGGAGGAAGTTGCTATGAGCCTGCGACTGTCTGGCAATCTGCCTACAGGTCATGTGAATGTTCTGTTGGATATGCAGGATCGAAATTGGGTCATACTGGGGGAGAATGAGCTGTTTGATGATCTGGGTTTGGAAACAGGTTACCCCCATTCTTTTGAGCTTTTTAGTGGTCCCGCACAGGATGTATATCTTCAATTGGATCAACGTCTTGCCAGCCTTCCTGACAAAAGTATGTTGGCTGAAAACTACCCGAATCCCTTTAACGGATCAACACGCATCCCTTTCAGCCTGCGAGATTGGGGTCAGATTCACCTCGAGATATTTGATATACGCGGTCGATTGGTCAGAGAATTGATCAATGAAACCAGACCAACAGGCCACTATGTCGTGAATTGGGACGGATTAAACACGCAGAACAAACAATTGGGTTCAGGCATTTATCTGTATCGTCTTACCATTGTGCCTATGAATAGCCAACAGCCCTACCAGAAAACAAAAAAGATGGTTCTTGTGCGATGAAACCTGCCATTCTAATCATAGTCCTTACCATTTCTTGGAATCTCGCATATGGAGCTACTGAAGAGGCATTCACAAGCGAGATGCAAAGTGATAGCGTGGCCTTGGAAGTACCTTACGGGGCATTGGATACTGCTGCGAATTCCCAAAAAATCGACGACTTAAACCGCTTACTCCAGGTCGGTGCTGAATCAAGCAGCTCAGAATTCAAGTTGCCAAAACTGATGATCATCGGAAACCACTCAGATACTGCGCACTTAAGTTTAATCCTGAACGTTGATTCCCTGATTCGATCTGAAATTTCTCAACACCAGTTAGCCATACTAGCACCACGAAGCCAGTATGATGAAGCACCTCTGGAAAATCTCCGAAGTGATAGTGCTTTCATCAATCATATCAAGCAGGAAGAGGTTGAACTGGTACTAGTATGGGATTTAAAGCACAAAGAAAACCGGCAAAGCTGCAAACTAGTACTGGTTGACCCTCTGGATTATTCTTTCAAAAGTCAGGAAACCATCATTTTTAGTTCAAATCTAAAATTGAATCAACAAACCATTAAAAAAGCTGTCTGGACACTCTTAGGTCATACACTGCAGCCTGAATTATTCCCCAAAAGCAAGCGACTGGACCGCTGGCTGGGAGCACTTAAATCATCCCCCAAACGCAGTGCTGCACTGGCAGCATCCGCGGCAATTATTCTGTGGTTCGTTTTTCATGATGAAGCAGAAGAAACCCAGCCCGCAGGCATAGGGAGCCCCCCGGATTGGCCTCAGAATTGACGGTAGCAGCTAAATCTGAATAGCTCCACCTTCGATTTCTGGCGGATTATCCATACGTGGAAAAGCAATCCTGTAAGTCAACCCTTGATCTGATTGCTCCTCAATATGGTTGTGCAGTAGTTCTCCAAGCAGAATGTTGATGAGTGGTGTATCCAAAGTCCGTTTCGTACACTGTTCTCCTGGCGCACCCGAACCATCCCTCTCTATAACCCATGCTTAAAACCGCCGGCTCGCGCTAAGACTAATGCGATAGAAAGTCTGACCATCTTCTTGCTCAAAACGTGATCTCAACTTTAACCGTTGTAACCCTGTTACTCTGGCTCCCAGCGAGATTTCGGGCAGGTGACGGGTTCTAAAGGTATCCTCCCCAAGAATCTTGTACATGAAAATTTCATCATAGAAATCAATATCCAGCCAGGGGAGTACCCGCTTTCCTATAGAAGCATAGACACGACCGCCTTCACTCAGGTATGATGACATGGCCATGCCACCAGCATTCATATTGAAATCCAGGGATGTAAAATCACGTTGGTTCATGGTGAAACCGTATATTTTAATGTGTCGGGAACTACCATCACTACGATAATTTGCCTGCGCTGACAGAGTTAATCCGGAACGCAGCAGCCAACTCATACTGGTATTCAAAGAATGTCTCACAGCTTCATCGAATTCGGTTCGGGCGGTGTCCAGCAGGTCAATCACATTCTCACGGTAGCTATAGCGAACGCTGGTGAGCAAGGATCGCAAGGGGCGCCAGTTCAGAGAGGTCCTAAATCTGGTTATGGAGACCGCCCCCTGTGTGGTGGACTGATCAAACAAATCAAGATCAATCTCTGAATAAGCCCTCACTCGTATCCCTTGCTTAAAGCGTAGCGATGAACCCAGAATTAGATATTCCCGGGAGAGCTCAGATCCCTCGAGTTCAGAGATCGTCCCCACCTGAAAATTACCCATACTGAATCGACGCTCACCCAACAAGCCAAATTTGCTACGCTGGTTAGGGCTATCAATTGAAGTAATATTGGCTTCTGCACCACCTACTACCGCTAAACTGATCTGACTGGTTCTCCACGTAATTCCGATTCCATCCATAGTACCCAGGGAGGAGAACTGCGGATGGTACATTCTGCCAAAGAGATAACTCAATTGCTTGCCAGGGTTGTCATAGCTGAACATGACTGAGTAGAGTTTGCCATCAAAGGTGTCATCCTTGGTTGATTGTCTGCCACGCATATAAACACTGGCATCCAGATGTCTGAAGCCCAAATCCTGGATTTTGAATTGTCCATAGACTGACCCACTACTGATACGAGTGGTATTGGCGTTGCCACCGCGGTCATCAATCCTGGTGGATATATACCCAGTGAAAGCAGGTGAAAATCGATCCGAATCCAAGCTCATGTTGCTGCGTGACCTTGCCTGGTAGGCACTGCTGTCCAAAAATACTCGGGTAACCGGCCTTGCAGTAGAAGGAACAACCGCCGTGTCCTGAATACTTGTGCTAACCATCTTCGATTCTGGCATTGTAAAAATTACCACATCACCAATTTTCCAATCGATATTTTCCAAACCAGCAGCCTGTATTGCCGAAGAGGAACCACTTGACTGTGTGATCACTGCCCACCCCAGAATAGTGGGGCCACGTTCAATTCTAAGGCTGTCGCCCTGGGTTACTCCAGTTTTTTTGCCCAGGTCGACAAAGGCATTTTCAGCACTGACATAGGTGATGGAGCCCCGAATTATTTCCTGCGAAAATACCGAGCCTGCAATACTGAGTAGCAGGAGACACTGGAGCATTTTGTTGAATAATCTGGTCATCAATCACCACATTTCGATTCATTGCCCTGTGGATGACAAAAGAAACAGTCATCAGCAGTGACACCCGTCCTGGGGTAGGTTAAGCCATCGCAACGTTCACAATTATTTTCCTCACAATGCTCTGAATTCATTCTGGATACATTGTGACATCCCGAACCAAAACAGGTAAACGTGTGGTATTCACCAGGGGTCTGATGGCAACTTGCGCAACTTTCCCACTCACCACGATGATTACCACTATAGATCGGGAAAAACACATCATGGTTGATGGCCAGTATTTGATCCCAGGTGGTGGGTGCGTGGCAGGTGGAACAATCATTTTGTGCCGAAAGACCGGCATGTGCACCGATATCAGCCTGGAAATCTGCCTCATGACATTTTTGACAATCCAATGGTGGCGTTTGACCTGATGCGGTATGACACAGGTAACACTCAATTGAAAAATGGCCGCCTAATAGTGGAAACAGAGTCTGATCATGAGCCTGATATGACATTTCTGGGTTCCATCCGTGGGTTGAATGGCAGCGCTCACACCGATTCCCCCAGAAATTTTGATGCACATCCTGATGACAGTCTGAACATTCAGAACCGCTCACATCAAACTGGTGGAAGGCTTCAATGGATGCTCCTGAATGGCACTGAGCACAGTTTAAAGTTGTGTGGACACCATTCAGGTGAAATTCTGTATCTACATCGTGGTCGAAACTTGATACTTCAGGCAAAGGATACCAGGTCCCTGATTGATGACAATCCAAACAGGGTCGGTCAATCTCAATCCCAGACTGCCCTTGAAGTAGCACCGTGAACAGAAGTAGTGATAGTTTAACGCGTATCATTGTGATCTATCATTTCTGGTTGAGTCAATTTTTTTAGTCGCAAATCAAAAAATAAGTCACCACCACAATCATCTTCATCACCATTGGGGTGACAGGTGAGACAATCCTCGGGTGTTACCCCAGTTGCAGGATAGGTAAAACCGTCACAGCTTTCGCACCCATCATCTTCACAGTGTTCATTGTTCATCTCAGTGATATTGTGACAACCCCCTCCAAAACAGGTGAAGGTGGCGAAATCAGTTGAATTGACATGACATTGCGAGCAGTCGCTCCATTCGCCACGATGATTCCCGCTATTAATGGGGAAATATTGCCCATCGTGATCAAAGGATGTAGGTGTCCAGGAAGATTGTACATGGCAGAAGGCACAATCATAGGGGAAAGATGAGGATTGGTGATTGGGATCAGTTGTAGACTGATAATCCCCCAAATGGCAGCTACCATCTGCACAACTCCGAGGTTGCTGCAAAATTTCCCAGGCTGTGTGACAGGGCTGGCAGCTCAGGGATGTATGCGCACCTTCAATCATGAATCCGGTGCTAGCTTCATCATGGCCGAACTGAGAGGGGGTCCAGGCGTTTGTAGTGTGACAGACGCTACAGTCATCTCCAATTCCCATGCTTTCATGAGGTGGATTGCTAGTTGCCTCGAAGTTGTCCGCATGGCAGGTTGCGGAGGCACAGGTTCTGATTTCTGTGGTGGCCCCCCAGCTTGCATGGCAATTACTACAATCCAGAGTAGAATGGGCACCATCCAACTCAAATCCCGTCAACTCAAGCGAGTGTGAAAAAACACTGGGGTTCCATTGCTCAGTAGAATGGCAAGGGGCGCAATTGGTTGGATATCCAAGCGCGAGGTGAGCTGGTTCCAGGGCGTTGGTGTATTGTACCATGTGGCAGGTGCTGCATTCCAGGTTTGTCGAACTATGCTCGAATATGGAAGGTTGCCAGCTTGACTGGTCATGACAGTTTTCACACAGCGTTGAGGAGTATCCATATTCTCCATGATCAGGATTTGCTGTGTTGTCATAATTGGACTGGTGACAGCCAGTACAGGTATTAATCAGATCACTATATGGAGTGGTTGTATGACAGTCTAAACAGGCCAGATCGAGATGTGCTCCGCTGATACTGAATTCCGTTTGCTCGTTGTGAAGCCATTGACTCGGAATCCATGCACCAGACGTATGGCAGGCTTCGCAGCTTGTCCCGAAGTCAGCATCTTGGTGAGGTGGCGTGGTGGAAGCATTGTACTGTACCGCATGGCAATTAACACAAGCCACCATCTGGCTCTCATGCGAAAAGATAGCTGGCTTCCAACTGGACTGGGAATGACAGGTTTCACATAAATCAGCGGGTATACCTGAAGCTTCATGATCAGGATCAATGGTGGCTGAATAATCACTCTGGTGACAGCTAGAACAGGCATCATCCAGCGAGCTGTAGGGTGAACTTGTATGGCAATCCTGGCAGGGTATTCCAAGATGGGCTCCCGAAACATCGAAATCTGTATTCTCAGCATGCAGCCAGGTGCCTGGAGTCCAGGCCGCAGATGCATGACATCCTTCGCAATCAGTCCCAAAGGCGGCGGCAGTATGAGGTGGGGTCGTTGTTGCATCGTATTGAACCTGGTGGCAGGTGACACAGGCCGGTGCCTGGGTCTCGTGTGAAAATATTGCCGGCATCCAGACATTCTGAGTATGACAGGTCTCACACAACTCGATGGGAATTCCAATAGCCTCATGATCAGGATTGGTTGTTCCTGCATATTCAGAAACATGACAACCATCACACGTGGTGGGGAGGTCATAGCCGCTTGAGTGGCAGGCCATGCATTCCAGATCAGCATGAATCCCTTCCAGCGGGAATTGGGTTTCACTGTGATCAATCTCTTCTGACATCCAATCTGTGGTAGAATGACATACCTCGCAGTTGTCAGGTATACCCGCTGATATATGATTGGGCTCTAGTGAAGATTCATAATCATCCCTGTGACATTCATAACAGGTGGTAGATTGTTCAGCCCATGGAACTAAGGTATGACAGTCTGTGCAGGAACTCTCCACGTGTGCCCCAGTCAGTGGATAATCAGTGTCTGAATCATGATCCCATAAACCTGGTACCCAATCCACTTCAGTATGACAGTGGTCGCAGGTCTGATCAAAATCTGCTTCCTCATGGGGGGGGGATTCAGTGGTTTGCCAGGCGTCAAGATGACAACCCGCACAGGTCTTGGGTGTATCATCAAAATGCTGCCCCTCGTGGCATCCAGAACAACTTGTTTCTACGTGTGACCCCTTCAGAATAAAGCCGGTCTGTTCATGCGCAAAGAGTGAGTTCCAGTCAAAACTATCATGGCAATCCTCACAATCCATGGGGTATCCCTGAGTAGCATGCGCAGGAGTGGCACTAGCATTGTAATCATCCAGGTGACAGCCCTCGCATTGTGTAGGTGCAGCATCTGCAGATTGCGTATGACAACTTGTGCAAGTCTCAGTATTATGGCTACCAAGGAGTGGAAACTGAGTCTCGGAATGATCGAAAATGGATGGCTCCCAATTTAGAGCGGATTCTAAGTGACAGCTCTCACAATCCTTTCCCAGGGCAAGTGTAGTATGGGATGGAGTCCGGCTTTCTTGAAATTCACTACTGTGGCAGCCATAACAATCCAGAGCCAGGCTGCTGGACTGGCTGGGGCCACCCACATGACAGCTTTCGCAGCCCAGTGAGCGGTGGGGGCCTTTCAGAGGGAAGTTGGTCAAATCATGGTTTTGTTGCTGAGTTGAGAGTGCCCATGAATCTGAGGAATGACAGCGTCTGCAATCATCACCCCATTGGTCCTGGTGAATGTCCTCATGACAGGAGCTGCACTCCTGTGAAATGCGACCGAAATCATGCTGTTCCTTGGGGGTGGAACCCGTATGACAATGATTGCAGCTAATTTCCCCATGAACGCCCTTTAACTCGAACCCTGTGGAGACATGCAGGAATCCCTGACCTACATCAGTAGTCCAGTCTGTCCCTGTATGGCAGGTGCTACAGGTTAGTTCTGTATCAATTCCCTGGCCATCCTGAGACAATCCCGGCAACCCAGTCAAGAGAGCTATTGTCACCCAAAGGAATCTCATTGCTTGAAATCCCCAAAACTATGACAATCCTGGCAGGTGTGGGGAATGGGTCTAAACCTGATATTATCAATCGCTGCCTCGAATTTGTGACATTGTCCACAACTCAGGTTTTCATGTTGTCCATCCAATGGGAATTCCGTAAGCGAGCCATGTTGAAAATTGGCAATACTCCAGGTGGCGGTGCCATGACAATCTTCACATGCTTTATCCGCAAATTGCTTTGAGTGTACCTCCAGATGGCAGTCAGCACAATTCAGATTGGTATTCTCATACACAATCATTTTCCCCTGAGCTTTGTGACAGGCTCCACAACTCAACGCAGAATGTTTGCCAGTCAGAGGGAAAAAGGTGGTGGAGTGATCAAAAATCAAATCAGCCCATTCAGTGGTCTTATGACAATTCTCGCACCACTTTCCGTTTGTTTGATAACGTGAGAATTGCCCTCCATGAGCATTATCATGACAAACTGCACATTCCCTAGATTGCCATTGATAGATGGGTTCACCCGCTTCAAGATGGCAAAAAATACAGGGCTGTGCCAGATGGGCACCATCTAGAGGGAAGCGAGTCTTGTTGTGTTCGATAACACCGAATAGGGATGGAAAGAAACCGCGTACATTATGGCATCCATCACAAGAGCTGTTACGCTCTGATGGCCGGAACGTGGTCTTGTGGTAATCCTCATGACAATCTGAACATGCATCATAACTTGCGATTTCTTTAAAGCGATCTTCAGAAGTATGACAGGTATTGCAATCCACACTCACGTGCTTCCCGATTAAAGGGAATCTGGTTTTGTTGTGATTAAAAGCGCTGGTCATATCTTCGATTTTAAAGGTACGTACTGTATGGCATTTGAGGCAATTATTGCCAAACGAACCCTTATGCTCATCAGCGTGACAGTCCGTGCATAATTCAAATTTTAAACCAGTAAAACGCTGAGCCTGGAATGTTTCAACAGGATCAAGTTGTTCCTTATGACATTTTTCACAGCTGATCTTTTTGTGGGCGCCTTTCAAAGGAAAATCGGTGCGCTGATCATGTTTATATGTTTCTCTGGCATCCTGCCAGGAATTGGTAGTATGGCAATCCTCACAAACCTGGGGGCTAAATTCACCCACATGTACATCCACATGACACTCAGCGCACGTCTGGCTGAGTCCCAGAAAAGTTGAATTGAGTGCGTCATGACTGTTTTGATCCTGGGCATATTCAAGCACTACTTTATCCCGCACAAAATCAGCTTTGTGGCATTGCCGACAATCCAGACCAATATGCTTCCCCTCCAACCTGTACCCCGTAAGTGAGTGATCGAACTCCTTTTGAGAAGGCTCCCAGTGGATCATTTCGAAATCTCGATCGAGATGATCACGGTGACAAACCAGGCAATTCTCATCCTCCAGTTGACCATGAAATCCACGTTTGGTTTCAATTCTGTGCCTGATGGGAGCATGGCAGTTCAGGCAATTGGGACTCAAATCTTGACTGCCCCAGGTATGGCAGGTTAAACACTTTGTGAATCCCGAGAGATGGGCATGCGATTCAGCCAGTGGACCAGGGCTGAGTTGGGCAAAAAGGGAAGGCATAAGAATCAATGCCCAGATAAATCTAAAGGCGAAGGATCTCATGTTATGGTAGCAGTTCCAAATTGTACACCAATTGAATTCATCAATTTGAATGGGGCTATACCACCCGCAAAAATAAAAACAGAATCATTCTGGATTTGAACCGTCTCTCCTTTATGCTGCAGAATAACATGATCCTCATGGATTGATTCAGGAGTTGATTCATAGAGAATATTGATCCAGCCATTTTTAACTGCTTTTACAAGTTGCTCTTCATTGCGTGTTTTTATTCGGGTCAGGGCAGGTTTTCGGTAGGAGAGGGTCACTGTATTACCAGTCTGTTGTCCTAAACCGACTGCAGCCTCAACGGCTGAATCACCACCCCCAACAACCAGAATGTGGCGATTCTGATAACTCTCCGCATCCATGAGCTTATAGGAAACCTTTTTCAGCCCTTCACCGGGAATATTCAGTTTGCGAGGGGTTCCCCTTCTCCCCAGAGCCAGAACGACAAATTGAGTATGAAATCTATCAGAACTGGTTTGTAAGCTATAAGCATCGCCATTTCTTTCAAGGGCGAGTAATTGGTGTCCACTATGAAATTCAAGCTGATGCGTATCCATAATTTGGTCCCAGATATCCAGTAATTCTTCCTTAGAATACTCCTGCTTATCCATTAAACCATAGCCGGGCATTTCAATGGGCTGAACCATAACCAGTTTACGACGGGGATATTGAAGGATGGTACCACCAGGTTCAGTCTGATCCAGGAGCATCACTGGAATATTCATCTCAAGCAGAGAAATAGCGCAGGAAAGTCCTGCAGGACCAGCACCCATAACGATCACGGGCTGGCTCCGCAGACTTCCCTCAAGCCTCTCCCGTATGGTATTTGCCACACGGACACCCTGATTTACAGCGTTCCTGATGAGAGCCAAACCACCCAGTTCACCAATTATAAAAACATTTTTCAGGTTGCTCTCAAGATCCCCACTCAGGCTGGGGATGTCTTCACGACTCGTGGTGTCACCCAGAGCGACCTCAATTCCTCCCACCGGGCAACTTTCCATGCAGACTTCATGACCCACACACTTACTACCATTGATGAGTACGGCTTTTCCGCCTACCAAGCCCAGAACTTCACCTTCAGGGCAAACCTTGGTGCAAATACCACAACCGATACAGCGTGAGAGGTCAATGATGGGGTGCTGCATCAGTGCTTTATTGGCACCCGTGCGCATCGCCTCATCCAGCTTGACCCTGGTTTGCTGCTGTTTCCTATTCCAGCGCCTTAGGTAGGGGATTGTAAAGGCAAAAATTAAGAGGCCTCCAATAAGCCAGGAGAGCAATGATTCGTTGTTCAGAAAATCCATGTGAATCCAAAGCTTATGGTGAGAACAATGTGTAAGGTGAGAACCAAAAATATGGCATATGCGAAGGGCTTATGGATTACATGCCACCAATGAAACACCGTGCTAACCGCTTCAAGAACAACCAACCGTTGGCTCATAATTATCTGCTTTTCAATGGTTGCTTTAAAAAAGCTCAGGTCCATCGGTCCTGCACCATATTTTACTTCGAACTCCAACAATACTTGTTTGACCTGGTGGCGACGCCTCATATCAAAAATTACGAGGTGATAAAGGGCAGAGAGTGTACTTCTGTTGCCCAATTGGGGAGTCAATTGCTGGAGTCGGTTTATATCCTCTGAAGCAATTCCAAATTCCATCTGGAGTGATCTCAATTTTTCAGCTTTCTCAGTATTCATCTGCTTCATGCTCATTTCATGTCCATCCCGACGGCGGGGAATGTGTCCGTAAAGGTAGCGTCCTACAATTCCGCTAAGCATCACCGCGATCATGGCCCAATACATGACCCCGATGAGCCCTTCGAACTTGAAGGCGGCGTGATAAGCAGCCAGCAGGGGGGCAGCAATGCCGAACCACATATGATACTTAAGCCACTGGCTGAGTCGACCGATTCCCCGCAGGCGATTCCAATGTTTACGGATGATATAAAGCCACAACATGAACATGAATAAGGCTGCCAGAAATCCAATACCATGTCCAATCAGACCCGATGGACTGTAGAGATCATCGAGCTCTGACAGTAGATAACGTTCTGCAACGGGGGTCTTCAGATAATTCAAGGTGAGGGAAGAATAAAATATTAATAAACCCACGGTCACGAGAGATACAAATATGAGTATATAGTTGTGACTATTTCTTTTCATGTCCCCTGCTTGTATGCACTGTGTTAATATTCGTTGGAATATATACGAAAAAGTACTTTCCTAACGCATATAATATGCATTTCAATCAAGCATGTGATATGATACAGATCATTCCAGATAAACGAAATTACCTGATCAAGGTGGTTAGGTGATTGATGTTAAACGATTAAAGTGATGTCCAGGTCATGTGACGGAACTGAAAGGCAATCCTCGATACTTGGAAAAGTAATCCTATACGTCAACCCGTGATCTGATTGCTCCTCAATTTTGCCCTGCAGTTGTTCTTCAAGCAGAATGTTGATGAGATGTGTACCCAACGTCCGTTTCGTCTGTTGTTCTGCTGGCATACCCGGGCCATTGTCTCCAATCAGCAGCGAGATATCCCCATCAGCTAGCTCTGTGAGAGCCACTCTAATTGTGAGCTGCTGACCATCCTGCCGGGCATGTTTGAATGAGTTGGTGAGAATTTCATTGATAACAAGACCCAGTGGGATGGCTTGATCTAGTCCAAGCTCAATGGGAACAAGATCCGAGTCAATCTTGATCTCCTCTGGCGAAAGCGTAAAACTCTCGGTTAATTGCTGCACCAGATCCATGATGTAGCTTCCCAAGTCGAGGACCGCTATATTTTTACTTTTGTACAAACGTTCATGAACCCGGGTCATTGAGTGAATACGCCGTTCGACTGACTCAAAGATTTCGAGTATGTTGTCCTTCGTGGCATACATCCTCTGGAGATTCAACAGGGAGGCAATCACATTCATGTTGTTCTTGGTGCGATGATGGACCTCTTTGAGGAGAATCTCTTTTTCGCGCAACGCGCTTTCAGCAAGTCCCACTTTTTCAGCCAGCTCATGTGTCCGCAGCTCAACCGTAGTCTGAAGAGAACGGTTGATTTTACTGATCTCATTACGGTATCGTTCTGCAATAAGTTCAAACATGTAGGCCGTCATGCAGATCGCTATATACCCACCGAGCATACTATACTCAAATTGCGGGTCATAGGTTCTGAAGATGTCGATTCGTTCACCTGATATCATAACAATCACAATTGGTATGAGAAGCAGCAGAGATGCTATCCCACCATTCCTTGATCCCAGTAGATATACCGCCAGACCCGGAAAGGTAAAGTACCACAAGTAGCCAAAGTCATCTACTCCCTGAAACATATACAACGTTGATTCCAGAAGACCGAAAATTGCCAGGATCAGCATGATATTCCAGGTTCGTAATCCTGAATTATGGATGAAAACAAGGTTTAGAACAAGTGCAATAGTTGCCAGCATGTCAAGTACAATACGATAAATGTTTTCCTGCATAACTGCAAGAAGGGTGTAGTATGTCAGAACGAGGATAGCCAGCCAGATGAGCCAGGTGGCGACTATCTGACGACGCTTCTCAAGCGAATCCACATCCATGGTTAAAAACCAGGGAAAAAGTTTCTGAAGTCGAGGAAATTTGGAATCTGTTTTATTTAATGCTGAGAGCACTATTTCTCCATTCATGGCAATTTAATGCGACCTCCGCAAAGTCGACCAGTATAGGAAGTACTGCATTCACATAAAATGCTCCATTTCCTGATAGTGTTCTGGGAAAACCCTATATTCATCCTTCCAAAAATGTGAATACAGGTGATATTGACTTGACCTGTTCGGAATGGAAGGCATATGAAACCAATACGCATTATGATGACTCTCAATCTAATACTTCTGCTTTGTGGGTTTTCCCAGGCAGGCCAGATTGAATGGTTGCCAAAAGACTCTAGCTACCCGCTGCCAATATTTGATCCAAAAGCCGCTGTCCAAAGCCTCAGTATGCTGGATTACAATGTAGAAGGCGCAGACAAAAATGTTGCCTACGTCCCGGTGACCCTGAGCATGCGCCAACAATTTGTCCGCATTGAACAGCCCAATAACCAGATGCTGGAATTGGGGATGAGTTTTTCCGTATTCAGCCAGTGGTCTATTGTAGATGTAGGGGAGGCATTCATGGGAGGAGTGCAGAATACGGACTATCGAATCTCAGGGGTTGGTACCTATCGCTGGAATCTATCTACTTTTTTGCGCATGAGTCTATTTCATCAGTCATCCCATCTCGGTGATGACTATATCATCCGCAATGAAATTACCAAAGCCACTTTGCGTACCTTGAATTATGAACAACTCGACCTGAGTATTACAAAACTCTTTAGCACCTGGCAGATCTATATGGGAGGGGGGTATAACGTCAGCCCTCACACAGTCAGAGGCCGAGGCACTTTCCAGTTGGGAATCGAATATACAAGACCTCTGAATATGAGAATGGCACTTAAAACGGGTGCAAATCTGACCCTGCATGAACAGAATGAATATACCCCGAACTTAAGAGGTGGTCTGGGAGTGGAGGTCGGTCGGAATACCCCTACACCATTCGTCATCATGTTTTCAGCTTATAAAGGTCACCTTCCCTATAGCACGCTAGAATACCAGAAAGTCCAACTGTTGGGACTCAGCCTCATCATTCCTATCAAATGATTAATAATATAGAGGGTTATGCCCCATGAAATTGTTTCATAAATTTGCCATGTCGCTCCTGGGAGGCATGGGACTCCTCCTCCTCATGAGTGTGACGAGTTGTAGCCATTCCAGAATGAAACCTATACCTGAGGAACAACTCCTCCTGGAACAATTCAGACAAAAAGCAGGGAGTGAATTTACACAGGTGCGCCTGGTCTCAGGCGAGTTCACACTTGAGGTCACAGACATCCAGGCTTTGGACCAGGATTCACTCATCACGGATAACCGCCGGTCAGGCATACCGGATTCAACCCTGCCCTCCCTTCATATCTGGAGTGCTGATCTTGCTGAATATCCAACACAATTCCCATTGCATGCAACCCGAATACAGCCAGAGTCTGATTCAGTGTTTTTTGATATTGAATATGGGAATCGGATCCTATACTGGAACCTCTCGCCATCCCGGAATATCGACTCAATCCGCATCACTCGATCCTTTCAATATGTTACCTTCGATTATCGACCAGATATCGATCCGCTGGCCGAGCATCAGAACTGGCACTCCATACCACCTGAGATTATTGAGCAGTATACACGACCCGAACTGTTCCTGGAACAGGATGCTGCGCTGGTTGATACAGTATTTGCTTTGCTCCAGGAAATTCCTGATCCTGTGAGTCAGGCCAGGCGACTCTATGACTGGGTCCAATCTTCATTAACCTATATCTATCCACCGGAAGCCAGAGGCGTACGGAATGCCCTGAGCACCAGGGCGGGGGATTGTGGACAATACTCAGCACTTTTTATTACCATGGCCCGCATCGCTGGCATTCCAGCACGACAGCAATCAGGCTTTAATTTTTATGCCGGCAACACCGGTGCCCATGTATGGTCTGAAATCTATCTCCCGGTCAAAGGCTGGGTGCCTGTAGATGCCACCCGTGAGGATGGCTTTCTTCATCTGGACAATGGCCGACTTATAACCTCCCAGGGCTTGAATATTCCCCTTGAGAATGCACCGGAATGGGCCACTTTCAACAACTCGGAAGTGCAGAACGGGAAGACCGATTTTCATGCAAATGTTCACCCTGGTTTCCAGTGGGGTTACAGCCTCGTATTCCACCAAAAGAGCCGTGATCCGCTCTGTGGAGTTGGACTGAGACCAAATCTAAGCGGAGCGGCTCCAAACTGTGATCAGACAGGCATTGAAACCCCCAGTCTGACTCCATTCATAACAATCTGAAAAAATATTGACCTAACTTCAATATATCTTTTGACATAGCTATGACCAAAAATTATACTATGCGGCTTTAGGAGAAGACCTATGTTAATAAGCATGACCGGCTATGGCCGGGCCGAACAAAAAATTGGTGATCTCAAGGTTGTGATTGAGCTGCGAGCGGTCAATAGCCGTTTTCTTGAATTCGTCCTGCGTTTACCCCGTGGTTATGAAAAAGTTGAAGACGGCGCCAGGACCCATCTGCAGTCATTATTGAGCCGTGGACGGGTTACGCTAACCATGAATCTGGGTACTGAACAATCCGCTATTGGCAAGCCCGTGCTGAATGAAAATTTACTCAAGCACTATCAACAAATTGCCAACAAAAGCGCCAGGATATTGGATCGTGAATCCGAGACACTTTCCATGGCGGAATTGTTGCGCTTTCCCGATGTCATCACATTCTCCGCCGATGCCGAGGACCAGCAGGAATTTAATGCTGCTGTCATGGAGACTATCAAAGCAGCCTCCGTTCAACTACAGGAGATGCGACTTCGTGAAGGTGAACTGCTTGAAAAGGCCATTTCCGAGCAATTGGATAGCGTGGTTGAAATCACTACAAGAATTCAGGCTGAGGATACAGGTCGTCTTGAGCTTATTGCAGAAAATATTCGTAAAAAAATCGCTGAATCTGGTGTTGATGGTGAATCTCAAATCGATGAGAAGCGTCTGGAACAGGAAGTTGTTCTCTGGAGTGACAAATTAGATATCGCTGAAGAATTGACCCGCATGGATGCCCATGTTCAGCACTTTCGTGAGCTCATGCGTGGGAACGGTGATGCTGGCAAGCGTTTGAACTTTTTACTCCAGGAAATGAATAGGGAAGCCAATACCATCGGCAGCAAAGCGAATTCCACACCTATAGGACATGCTGTTGTCCAATTGAAAAATGAAATTGAGCGAATTAGAGAACAGGTGCAAAACATTCAATGACACCCAACCCTGGAAAATTGATAATTGTTGCCGGTCCTTCCGGTGCCGGAAAAGGAACTGTGGAAAATGCGGTTATGGAAAGATTCCCCGATATTGAATTCTCTGTATCAGTGACTACACGTCCCCGCAGAGATTACGAAATTGAGGGCACGCACTACTTCTTCATAAGCAAACCTGAGTTTTTACAAAGAATTGAAAACGATGAGCTGGTTGAATGGCAGGAGGTCTATTCAAAAAATGGACACCTCTATGGCACCCTGCGATCCTATATCGATTCAGCCCTGGAAAAGGGTCAGCATCTACTCATCGACATTGATATCAAAGGGGGTATCAATGTGAAGAAGGCCTATCCCGAGAATAGTGTTTCCATTTTTATAGAACCACCTTCATTGGAAGATTTGGAGAAACGCCTCATTCATAGAGGCACCGATAATGAAGAGCAAATCAAAATCCGCTTGGAAAGAATGCCAGAAGAAATGAATCTTGGGCAACAATTTGACTACAAGATCGTTAACTCAGATCTAGACGATGCAGTTGACGCTTTTACTGAAATAATAAAACGAGATGTTTATCATCAATAAAGGAGCACAATAAATGGGTTTACAAACAGTACCATTCAGAAAAATCGAAGAACATACCGAGGATATCTTTGAAGCTGTCACGGTTATTGCAAAACGCGCCCGTCAAATCATTGGCGATCGCTATGTAATCGAAGAAGAACGCCGTCGTGAGGAAGAAAATCTGGAAGAAATCAGTGGCGAAGATGAAATGGCTCCAGCCTATGAAGTTGACACTGAAATTGATCGTGATGCCTACGATTCAGTCGTTAAGCCAACAACTGTGGGTCTAACTGAGTTTCTTTCCGGTGAATTGGAGTGGGAAAAGCAGGCCATGTTTGAAGATTCAGCTGCTGAAGAAGCGGATACTGCTGAAGAAAAATAAGCAGTAGTCGCATTTCACGTGGGCAACCAAGAAGATCAGATCAAGGCGTTTGTCAAAGAGGAGCTTGAAATCTTTGGCGGTCCCCTATACATGCCTGAAGCAATTCAGGAAGCGGCTGAGGAGAAGACCCAATTGAGCTCAGAGATAAAATCCCTAAGTGATTTTAATGATGCAATCCAGAATTGCATGAATTGTCCCCTGGGCAAAACCAGGACAAGCTTTGTCTTTGGTGCAGGCAATCCTGATGCAGATCTCATGTTTGTAGGTGAAGCCCCAGGTGAAAAAGAGGATCTTGAAGGTGTCCCCTTTGTCGGCCGTGCCGGCAAACTGCTGGATGATATACTCAAGGCCATTGAGCTTTCCAGGGAAGATGTCTTTATCGCCAACGTTCTCAAGTGCAGGCCTCCCGACAATCGAGACCCAAACAAGGACGAGATTGAACAGTGCGAACCCTATTTGCTAAAGCAGATTGAATTGATTAAGCCCAAGCTCCTGGTGGCATTGGGACGTATTTCTGCCACCACACTGCTACGTACTAAGGATTCGCTCACCGCAATGCGAGGACAGGTCTTCGACTATCACGGGACGGATATGGTAGTTACCTATCATCCTGCCGCTCTGCTGAGAAATCCCAACTGGAAGCGCCCAGCCTGGGAGGATTTCAAAAAAATTCGAGCCATGTATAAAGAGAAGAGAGGGGAGTCGGCGTGAGTGAGACGAGTCAAAATTTGAGATTACCACCTCACAACGAAGAAGCTGAACAAAGTGTCATTGGCTCCATGATGCTTGATCGCATGGCCCTTTCTTCTGCCATGGAATTTCTCGACCCTGAAAGCTTCTATCGCCCGGCCCATCAGAAAATATTTAACGCCATTATAAATCTTGACTCACGTGGAGAACCCATAGACCAGATTTCAGTGGTGGATGAGCTCAAACGCAGTGGCGATCTCCAGGCAGCCGGTGGGGCTTATTACATCACCGAGCTCACGGAGAAAATTCCCTCCACAGCCAACGCCCGCTATTATGCCAAGCTGGTTATGGAAAGCTCTGCTCTACGTGCCCTTATTCAACTCTCTTCTGAGTTGTCTACCGAGGCTTATGAAACCCGTGAGCGGGTGGATGACCTTCTGGAAAAAGCAGAGAGCAAGATATTTGAACTCTCTGAGAAACGTTTTAAGACAGCTGATTTTGTACGCATGCGGACAGCGCTGGATGAAGCCTTTGCCCAGGCAGATAAGTTTCATGAGAATCCAGGTGGAATCAGGGGTGTTGCCTCTGGTTTTGATGCTCTGGATGATGTGACTTCGGGTTTTCAGAAATCAGATCTTATCATTATCGCAGCAAGACCTTCGATGGGGAAAACTGCTCTGGCTTTATCTTTGGCCAGAAATGCCTCAGTCAAATTCGGTAGCAAAATCGGAATATTCTCGCTTGAGATGTCAAACTATCAGTTGGCCATGCGATTGCTATGTAGTGAAGCAAAAGTTGATGCCCACCTCGTCAGAACGGGCCGATTACCGTCTAACCTCTGGCCTCGCCTGAGTACAGCGGCGGGAAACCTGGCCGAAGCGGAAATCTATCTGGATGATTCAGCCTCGTTGAATATCTCAGAATTACGTGCCAAAGCCCGGCGCTTGAAAGCGGATAGAGGGGTAGACCTCCTTATTGTGGATTATTTGCAGCTCCTCCAGGGTTCAGGTCGCGTTGAATCTCGACAACAGGAAATCAGTCAGATATCCCGTTCTTTTAAAATGCTGGCCAAGGAATTAGATCTGCCCATTTTAGCCCTCTCTCAGCTATCACGTGCTGTGGAAACCCGGGGAGGTGACAAGCGCCCCATCCTTTCAGATCTACGTGAATCTGGATCCATTGAGCAGGATGCCGATATCGTAATGTTCATCTACCGCCCGGAGAAATATGGCGTTTTGGATGATGATGGAAATACACAGGAAGGTATTGCCGAACTCATCATTGCTAAACAACGTAACGGTCCGACTGGAACCGTGAGACTCAGTTTTATCGACAAATTCGCCTCATTTGAGAATCTGGCGGCTTATACACCTTCTGCACAGTCACCACAATCGGCACCTGCAGGTGGAGGCAATTCCGACCCCTTCTAATGGCTGCCGCAATCCTAGATCGAATCCTGAAGCCCGATGGGTCAAAGTATCCTGCAGATTTTGAGCAGATTCTTAGCCTTATGGGGGGGACTAGATCCCTGGGTGCCAGCGGTGAGGAATTTGTATGGCGGGCCTATCAGTTTGGGAAGAAGGCCCATCAAGGACAGCTACGGAAATCGGGAGAACCCTATTTTACACACTGTGTTGAAGTGGCCACCATCCTGGCTGAAATGAAGCTTGACTCAGTGACCATCTCGGCTGCCTTGCTCCATGATGTGGTTGAAGACACAGGTTACACCCGTAAGGATGTTGAGAAGGAATTCTCTCTGGAACTGGCCAATCTGGTTGATGGTGTCACCAAACTGTCTGATATGAAGTTTCGCAGCGAAGAGGACAAACAGGCCGTTAATTTTCGCAAGATGCTACTCTCGGTTGCCGACGATATCCGTGTTATAATTATCAAATTTGCGGATCGTCTCCATAACATGCGAACTCTGCAACATTTACCAGCAGTGAAACAACGTCGCATCGCCAGGGAAACCCGTGATGTTTATGCGCCCCTGGCCCATCGTCTCGGTATGTATCGTATCAAATCTGAGATGGAAGATCTGATTTTCAATATTCTGGAGCCAAAGGCTTCCAGCGAACTGGAACGTTTGATCCCCAAACGTCAGGCTTTCTTCGAAAAATATGTCCAGAAATTTCTGGAACCCATCATCGAGCGTATGGAAACCACAGGGTTTGGAGCCACTTATAAAAGCCGATTCAAATCACACTACTCCATTTTTCGGAAGATGCGTGATCAGAATCGTCCCTTTGAGGATGTCTACGATATCTATGCAGTCAGAATCATCGTTGAAAAGGTGGAGGCCTGTTATAGTGTCCTGGGATTGATCCATTCCTTCTATACACCCATCCAGGAACGTTTTAAAGACTTTATTGCTCAACCCAAGTCCAATGGCTATCAAAGTATTCAGACCACGGTAGTGGGGCCCAATGGCTTCCCTGTGGAGGTCCAGATCAGAACCAGGGAAATGGACGACACAGCTGAAGAAGGCGTAGCAGCACACTGGCAATACAAGGAGGGAGACTCCAAAGCCAGTCAGGATGATATTGACCAACAGGTGACCTGGCTTAGAAATCTGGTTGATATTCTACAAACTGAGGATAAAACCACTTCTCACCAGTTTATGGATCTGTTAAAGATCGATCTGTACAAAGATGAAATTTTTGTCTATACACCCAAGGGGGAGGTGAGAATACTACCTTTGGGAGCTACCCCGCTGGATTTTGCCTTTGATGTTCACTCGCAGGTGGGTCTCCATTGTATTGGGGCAAAGGTGAATGGGCGTATCAAACCCTTGAATAGCGAGCTGGAGAGTGGTGATAAAGTTGAAATCATTACCAGCGACTCGCAGAAACCCAATTCCTCCTGGCTGAAATTTGTCAAAACATCCAAGGCTAAATCCAATATCCGCAAGTGGATTAAGGGTCAAGAATTTGAGCAAAGCCTCCGTCTGGGAAAAGAAATCCTGGAAAAGGAATTGCGCAAAATTCGAAAAGCAAAGGAATGGAAACATCTCAAGGATCCTCACCTCACGCTCAAATTTGAGGATGAGGATAAGATGATTGCCAGTATTGGCTCTGGTCATCGAACCGTTGCTTCAATTCTTACTAAATTTTTTCCTGATGCATATGTTAAACCCAAGAAAGAGAAGACTGAGAGCCAGTTTGCTGAGTCTTTTCTTAATCGGGCACGTCGCAATACCAAGGGTGTCTCCATCCAGGGTATTGACAACATGATGATCAGCTTTGGGAAATGTTGCAACCCCATTCCTGGTGATCCCATTGTTGGGTTTATTACTCGTGGACGGGGTATCACGGTGCATCAGAAATCCTGTGAAACCGTTGGTACCAACCTGTCTGAGAAAGAACGGATCATAGATGTGGATTGGGCTGCTGCCAGGGCCCAAACCTTCCTGGTCAGGTTAAAAGTGCTGGCCCAGGAACGCAAGCATCTCGTGCGAGATGTAACGGAGACGATTTCATCGTATGATATAAATATTGACACCCTTTCAATGAAAGTAGACGGTGATGTTGTTACCGGTCTGGTTGTTATTGAAGTAGAGGGCGTTAAACAATTAGATAGATTAAAATCAAAACTATTGGCTTCAGAAGGCGTCATAAGCGTGGAACGCGAATAAGCCATAGATAAGAAAGGACAACCCATGCAAATCACATACACTAAAAAAGATGTTGCCAAGAAAACGGCAGAAAAACTAGGCCAGAAAATATTCCAGACCGAAGAAATCGTCGATGGCGTATTCACAGTACTGCGCGAAATGATGAGCGGTGATGAATCATCTATCAGAATTGAAGTCCGGAATTTTGGCGTATTTGAAGTCAAGCCTACCAAGGCCAAACCACGTGCCCGTAATCCTCGGACCAACGAAGAAATTTATGTTCCGGCACGTCGCAAGACCCATTTCAAACCTGGTAAATTGCTCAAAGAAGTTCTAAAACAGCCCGTCGAGAATAGTGATAGCTAAATAAGTCTATGCAAGGTCGCATTCTGGCAATTGACCCAGGTGGTCGTCGTGTGGGGTTGGCGCTGTCCGATCCCTTACGCATTATTGCCAGTCCGCATAAAACCCTCTTGATAAAAGACAATGAAGATGCTGTAATGCAGATTCAGGAGGTTGTCGAGAGGGAGGCGGTAAGCGAGATTGTTGTAGGTATGCCCCTACGGCCAGGTTCCGAGAAAAGTGAACAGGCCAAGCGGGTTGAAGTCTTTGTTGAATTGTTGACCAACAAACTGGACCAACCCGTCCATACCATTGACGAAAGCTATAGTTCAGTTGAAGCAGAGGCATCGCTGCATCAAATGGGTAAAAAAGTAGGGGATGACAAGGGGGCAGTAGATCGAATAGCTGCTGCCATCATCCTGAAACAATATTTACAGGAAACACAAGGCTAAGCACGGTAAAGTAAAGATGACAAAACGATTCACGTCAGAAACACTGGCCATCTTGTCAGGGGTGATGCTCACGCTGAGTTTTCCACCTTTTGATATGTTTTTTATCGCCTGGGTAGCCTGGTTGCCTTTGTGGGCAGCAATCCAACAGGAAGGTTGGCAAAAAGGCTTCAAGTTGGGTTTTATTGCCGGTTTTATTTTTACTCTGACCAGCTTGAATTGGATTGCCAATAACTCTGGAACCTCCTTCTGGATTGCCTCAGCTTCTATGATGGGAAGTGTGGCCTACCTGTCTCTGTGGTTTGGTCTGTTTGGCCTGATCATCTCTCGCACTGGTCGCAATCTCGGCAGTAAGGGAGTGTGGCTGGCACCCGTCTTCTGGGTATCCGTTGAATTCATGTACAGTTATCATGGCTATACACTTGCTTTTCCCTGGCTATCATTGGCAATGACCCAGAATTTCGCCGTTCCTGTGTTACAATTGGCAGAATATGGTGGCATTTATGCTGTCAGTTTCTGGGTCGTGCTGCTTAACACTATCCTGTTTCAACTTGAGTTTGGCAAGCTGACAGTACGGACTCAGCAGTTGGTCTGGGGTATGTTGGGGTTCATCATTGTGGGTACGTTTATTTTTGGTGCCGTACGAATGAAGGTCGTTGGTGAACAACACCAGGAAACTATTTCTGTGGGTATTGTTCAGACCAATCTGAATCCCCATGAAAAATGGATTCGCTCAAAGAAATCTGAACATGTGGCCGCCCTCATGGCCCAATCCAAAAAGCTGGTGGCTGACAGCGCCAGGATATTAATTTGGCCTGAAAGTGCTGTCCCGGCACACCTCCATTATTATCCACAATTTGATCGTAAGATCAGGAGGTTTGTTGAAACAAACGCCGTCTCGGTTCTGACGGGTGCTCTCCATCACGAAGAATCCAATGAGGAGTATTTGTTTTACAATTCTGCATTTTTCTATTCTCCAGGAATGCCGGTCTCAATCTATTCCAAACAAGGCCTGGTACCATTTGCAGAACGAATTCCCCTGGTTGAAACTTTTCCCTCTCTCAAGAGTCTTAATTTTGGACAGGCCAATTTTGAGCCCGGCAAAGAATCAATCGTTTACCCCATGGGGAGCAGGGTCGAAGTTACAGATCTGGGAACTTTGATTTGTTATGAATCAGCAGATCCATTCCTATTTAGAACCTTTATGAATAATGATGCAGATCTCATGTCAATCATTACCAATGATGCCTGGTTGGGAAATTCACCCGGGCCCTACCAACACCTGGCCGCTGGTCGTTTACGGGCCATTGAACACCGTGTCAGTATCGCCCGAGCAGCTCAGACAGGGATCAGTGCTTTAATTCTCCCCAATGGACGCATTGCTAAATCTATTCCGCTGGGTGAAAAGGGTGAAATCATCTATGATGCACCCCTGGGTCTTGATAGAACCTTTTATACAAAACACGGAAATGCTTTTGCTTTGGGCATACTTCTAATGGCTGCTTTTGGTCTGTTGGCAGTGGTATTTGGTAAATCAAACCCGAAGGCGTAAACCAAACCCAATCACCATGAATCAAGGCAGTATTCCCTGTAGAACATTAATTAAGTCACTGGTGTTGTCCTGTATGTTTCTGGCAACCATGGTGCAGGCACAGACCAGTCACAGGAGTCTGTCCATTGAGCTTTTACAGGAGTTGAGGGCTGCAGTATCGGATTCATTATCTATCTCAGGGAATAAATTCTTTGTGAACTTTACAGGGGATACTCCTGTGGAAAAATATTTCAATGAGAGTCTGGAATTTTTAAATAATGCCCACCCGGGCGCACTTGAAGTCTTGGCAGATACAGTTGAGGCTCGGCTGGATACCTGGACCCTTTCCATAAATAGTGGAGCGGATGAATCTATTCGGAACACAACCTATACTCGTCAGTTAGACCTCAATGTACTTTTCAGGGGAAATGAGAAAGACTATAAATGGCAAGGTCGTATTTCTGACCAACTTTCCAAAGTAGAGTTAAAGGCCATTCTGGATGAAGATATCCCACTGCAAATTACTGGCGATTATATTGAAGGGGAACCGGCGATCTCTACGATTCTTATCTCTACTTTAGGGGTATTTGTATTGGTAGCCACATTTTATTTTATAAGGACTTGAATTTTGTTGAATAATTCTCTTAAAACACTACTGGTTACCATATTGTTGGCATTCCCACTATTTGGGGAACAGTCAATTGTGCAGCAAAAGAATCCCTCAGTCCTGAAAAGTGTACTCATACCTGGCTGGGGTGAGCACAGTTATTCTGCACCTGCTCGAGGTTACGTGTTCAATAGTATCGAAGCGGCCCTCTGGATCTTTGCTGGAGTGGCAGGGTCATCGGCCAAGAGTCACGAGAATGATATGTATTATTTTGCCTCTGAGTATGGACAAATTCAGGATCCCCACCTTAAATCAGATGTTTATCTGGATCGTGTTTCCAAGTATGAAAGCATGGATGCTTATAATGCCCAAATGCTAAGGAATCGTCAATGGGAGCGCGTGTACTCTGCTGAGAATGGGGAGTATTGGGAATGGGAGTCTAAAGAGAAACGGCTGGAATATTTTGACATCAAGACCCAGCGTTATCTCTGGCGCCAGCGGCTGACCTATTCATTTGGCGCCATTGCCCTGAACCACCTGGTGAGCACCATGGATGCCCTCTATCTGAAACGCAGTCACACCAACTTAACGGTACATCCTGAATTCAACGGTGAATCAGCAGGCCTAAGGCTAAATCTTTCCTTTTAGTCAGGCTGTTCTGTGATGGATAATTCAACCCACGAGTTGTCATTGTCTCCAGATATCAATCCCTGGGTACTGTGGACCATTTTCTTTTCATCCATCCTGCTTTTCGTTTCACTCTGGCTTGTTTCAATACCTGTATGGCATTATGGCGTGAGCCTCATTACGCTTATTCTACTATGGAGGGGATCACCCTACCCCCTGAAAACCCTGACCTATATACTGGGTTTGGTCGCCTTTCTGGCAGTAATGCAGATTGTCTTTTCACCATTTATGCGTGCGCTTTTCATGAAATCTCTGAAGGAAGGATTTCTCTGGTCAGATTGGCAGTATCTGCTATTTGCAGTGGAAAGGTTCGCACTCCCTCTGGTTATTGTCTCCACTTTTCAATCAAGACTTGCTAACCCCACGATTATTGCCCACCTGACAGCACTATTAAGTCCCTTGAAATGGGTGGGGTTTAAAATTGACAAGTTGCAAGTCCTGGTTTCACTGGCGCTTAAATTCTTGCCATCCCTCAAACTGGAATGGGAACGATTTTCACATTTTCAAACTTACTTTGTATCCAGCCTGCCCCAAAGAACACTGATTCAGAGAATTAACTACTGGCAGGGTGTCTTTAGAGCCATGATAGGCCATACCATTTACAGGGCTGTAAGTACTGGCGAAGTACTGGCTTTACGTGGTCTGCCAGATCAGTCCATTGACCTTAAAGGTCATGCCTTTGTATTACCCCTACTCACCTGGCTTAGCATTGGAACCATTTTTTTCTTTCAGGATGCTCGTCTGGTCATGACCTGGGGCGTCATGTCGATTTGGATGTTACTTACTGTCATTTCAAGTAACAACAGGTCTACAGTATGAGAATAGCACTTCTTATTCAGTATGATGGCAGCAATTATTATGGCTGGCAAATCCAGAAGGACCCCCAGACGGTGCAGGGTCACCTGGAACGGGCTTTGAGCAAAATGTTTGATAGAACTATCGGTGTTGTTGGCTCTGGTAGAACAGATAGCGGTGTCCATGCCCTTGGACAAGTCGCCCACTTTGATATCCAGAATGCTAACATTCCCTCCACAAATATCTGGATGGCATTAAATCGTGACCTACCGGATGATATCAGAGCCATTGCATCACAAGCCGTTGGTGATGACTTTCATAGTCGGTTTGGGGCAATAGAACGTAAATACCGCTATCAGATCAGTACTGCACAAAATGTTCTCAACAGAAATGCTGCCTGGTATGTTCGTTTTCCCATTAATGTTGAGCAGTTGCACAGCGTTTCTCAACTCATATTGGGACAACATGATTTTTCAAGTTTCTGCTATGCAGGAACTGAAACTGAAAACATGACCTGCACCATTGAATCCGCCAATTGGACAGTGGGAGCTGAGGGTCAATTGGTTTTTGAGGTTAAGGGCAATCGCTTTCTACACCACATGGTTAGAATGCTGGTGGGCAGTATGATTGAAGTAGCCCGGGGAAAATGGACGGTGGGAAATTTTACCAGACTTCTAGAACATCCTGATCGACAGGCACATGTGATAACTGCACCTGCCAGAGGATTGGCACTTATGCAGGTAACCTATCCCGAAGATATTCAGCCACAATGGCAACCAGTTGAGGAGAAGCTTGCCTCAGAGAGTGAGAGGGGTTAATATTTATCCTTTGATGGATGATTAAAGTGCTATGAAAAAAATAACTACATTCACCTTCGCATTAGCCTTATTCCTTGGGATGCTCACGCTTACGCTAAAGGAAATCAGAAACTGGCAGCTCACTGAAAACACATCCCTGGGACAAACACTCCCGCCAGATTCTCCACACCAAATTCAGCCCATATTGCAAGATGGGCTTCCTGAAAAGCAATCCCTTGAATCAACACGGCATACAGCCATTACTCGGGGCATTGCTGATGTTTCACCTGCTGTAGTAGGAATCTCGGTTACCCAGTTTCGTATCTCCCAATCACCCATCATGTCGGATCCGTTCTGGCGCTTTATGATGCCGGGAACACCACGCTGGTTTCAGGAAAAAGTCCCCTCAATCGGGTCGGGATTTATATATGATCCACAGGGATATATTATAACCAATGCCCATGTTGTTGAAAAGGCTGTGGATATCACGGTTACGCTGGCGGATGGTACACAGCATGTAGCCGAATTAATTGGAATCGATGAAAAAACAGATCTGGCTCTGATAAAAATCAGTGATCCTGGGATCTACCATGCGGCCATCCTGGGGAATTCTGATGAAATCCTCATGGGTGAGTGGGTAATTGCTTTGGGCAATCCCTTTGGTCTGTTTAGTGAGAGCCGGATGCCCATCGCCACTGCCGGTATTGTTAGCAGTCTGCATATGGATTTTGGCTTTCAACAATCCGGTCGTGTTTATCAGGATATGATTCAGACTGATGCTTCAATCAATTCAGGGAACAGTGGGGGACCCCTGGTCAACTCAGACGGGCAGGTTATTGGTATCAACACTTTCATATTTTCAGGCGGTAATAACAGCGGATCAATCGGAATTGGCTTTGCGCTCCCCATAAATAGAGCCATGGCCATCATTGATGAGCTACGAGACACAGGATTTGTTGACCGAAATTATTCTACGGGAATCAGTTATCTCATCAACTCAAAACGTACTGCACAGCTTTTAAATCTGGGTAGTACTGTAGGCGTTTTGGTTAATGGGGTAAAGGATGGTTCTCCAGCGGCAAGGGCTGGAATTGAAGTGGGGGATCTCATCGTTGGGATTGATGGTAAGGGAATTCAGACCGATGATGACATATTTTCGTACTTTATTGGACAAAATCTTAAAAGTGGCGATCAATTGACCTTCAACATACTGCGTCAGGGTTCGCAAAAGAACATACCGATTATTCTGGGTGAAACCACTGGCTCTGAAGCAAATTGATGTATGCCCTGGCACCCCTCACAGAGCAAGAGAGCTGCTGAATTTTAGCAGATAATGCGTGTTTTATTCTGGATTGCCATCACTTATCTTTGCGCGGTTTTGTAGAGAGGATTTAAATCATAACTATGGCCCGTGAAGGATACATAAATATTGCCATCGTATTGGGATTGACAGTGATCCTGACCACGATTTCCTTTTTCTCCGGTGGATCGCTCTACTGGAAGATTCCTTCCATGGTCAGTGGACTGCTTTTATTGTTCACACTTTACTTCTTCAGAGACCCTGAACGAGATGTCAAAACAAATCCTAAGCACATACTTAGCCCAGGAGATGGGGTCATCGTTGAGATAACAGACATTGAAGATGACTTTGTCGGTGATGCTCGCAAAATTACTATGTTTCTTTCCCCTCTTAATGTGCATATCAATCGAGTGCCCATTAGTGGTAAAATTGCCTTTGTCAATTATAAGTATGGTGCCTTCAAGGCGGCCTTTTCTGAGGATGCTTCAGAGGTAAATGAGCAGAGTGTGGTCGGAATAGAAAATGATCTATTGAAAGTGAAATTCGCCCAGGTGGCCGGTGCACTTGCCCGTCGTATTATCAATTATTTGAGAGAAGATGACGAAGTTACTCAGGGTGAACGTTACGGAATGATCAAATTCGGGAGCCGCATGGATGTAGTTATTCCACGCAGTGCTAATATTCTGGTTGAATTAAAAGAACCGGTCCGGGGTGGTTTAACTGTCCTGGCAAAAATGGACTAAATATGCCAAAAGATATCGCCAGAAAAAGAGTACCGCTTAAGGAAAATCCCAAACGGCGCTTTATTCCCAACTCCCTGACCATATTCAATATGCTTCTGGGATTTATGTCAATTTTATCTTCAGCTAATGGAGACTTTTTCTGGGCTGCCTGGTTTATCATTTTTGGCAGCATTTTCGATGGGTTTGATGGTAAGGTTGCCCGCGCTCTGAATAGCACCTCAGATTTTGGAATTCAATTCGATTCCCTGGCTGATATAATCACGTTTTGCCTGGCTCCCTCAGTATTTGTCTATATGGTATGGGCTGAACCTCTGGGCCAACTCTTGGGAGGTTTCTATGCCTTCATGCCCCTGATGTTGGGTTCCATCCGCCTTGCTAAATTCAATCTGGAGGCAGAAGGTGACCAGAAACAGCAATTCTATGGCATGCCCACTCCAATTATGGCGCTGACGGTTGTCGGTATCTGGCTCTTTTTAAGTCAGATACATGAATATCCATTTTTTCAGTGGGCTCCTCGTCAAAGTGGTGGTGATGCCCGGATTGTGCTTCCTCTGGTGATGATCATTTCTGCACTTATGCTTTCCAAGGTTCCTTTTACCAAATCACCCGCTATCAGCCTCAGGGGGTCTTTCAAAGAGAAGTCAGGGTTCATACTTGTGGTGATTATGTTGGCGTTGGTGTTTGCCAGTCAGGGCTTTTTATTGTTCCCCATGTGTATGATCCTCATTTTCATGAGCCTGTTTAAATGGACCATGAGCCATAGAGAAGTTGAAAGTGAAATAGGGGCTTAGTAAATGGATCCACGTCGTAGAAACATTAAAATAATAGTCCTCATGATTTTCAGTGGAGCCATTATCGGATCAGTATTGGGTGATGTGGCTGCCGCTCTCTTGCCTGAAAGTGTGGTAAGGGATTTTTTCGTCCTGGCATTTGACACATCAAAATATGGTCTGGCTGAACCCTTTGTGCTGGATTTACGAATTTTTTCAATCACTTTTGGATTTACACTGAAAGTGAATTTTATGGGTGTAGTGGGAATGGGAGTTGCCTACTATCTATTAAGATATTATCGAGTTTAAAGTTTGAATATGAAATTAACAAGGAGATATACATGAGTTTACCTGGTGGCTGGGAATGGCTGATAATCATTCTATTTTTATTAATTTTCTTTGGAGCAAAAAGGCTCCCGGAAATGGCCAAGGGTCTTGGGAAAGGTATTCGTGAGTTTAAAGGTGCCCTCAGTGGTATCACTGACGAGATTGAGAAAGCCGGAAATACACCAGCTGAGCCAAAAGTTGAGACCAAGGAAGAAGTGAAAGAAGAAACGAAAAAAGAGGATTAAGGCATCCACGCCATTCTTTATTCAAGTCTACTGTTCCACCATTTCTAATTTAAAATATCAGGGCTCGAGTTTTTTCGAGCCCTATCACTATGGAATAATGATTCCTTCCAACGGGGTAGAAATTATATAAAAAAATGTATTTCCATGCGAAACAATGAAACCGGTTAAGACTATAAAATGTGAATTGAATGGGCGGGTGTTTCTGCTCAGATGCGTAAATGATTGAGGTAGCATGACAATAGCGTTTCAATATCCCCAGTTGGTGTGGCTTTTTCTCACAATCCCCATACTGGTCGCTATATATACAATGTGGAGTCGAAAACGTTTTGGGACACTGAGATTTTCCTCATTACAGTTGTTTGAAGGTATCTCAGGAACATCAGGTATGTGGCGAAAGCACCTACTTTTTGCTGTGAGATTGTTGGCTATCAGCGCCATTATAATTGCCCTGATGAGGCCACAGGAGCGTAACGCCCTTCAAGAAATGAATGCTGAAGGTATCGATATCATGATGGTCATCGATATCTCCGGATCCATGCGGGCCATGGACTTCAAACCCAACCGACTTGAGGCGGTAAAACGTGTGGCACAAACCTTTGTATCTCAGAGGCAGAATGACCGAATGGGTCTGAACGTATTCGCTCGCGAGAGTTTTATGCAATGTCCACTCACCACCGATCTGAATCGATTGAACGAGTTTATTGGCGGCATTGAAATCGTAAATGAAAAATTTGACGGGACTGCCGTTGGGATGGCACTTGCAGGGGCTATCAATCGTTTGCGTGATTCCGACGCAAAGAGCAAAGTCATTGTTCTGCTATCAGATGGTCGCAATAATGCGGGTGAGCTGGATCCCATCACGACGTCTGAGCTAGCTCGCGATTTTGGGATACGCATTTATACCATTGGTGCCGGTACACGGGGAACCGCTGCAATGCCCATCCAGACCGTTATCGGAGTAAGAACCCAGCAGGTAAAAGTTGATGTGGATGAAGAAACCCTGACCAGAATTGCGGATATCACGGGTGGGAAGTATTTCAGAGCAACTGATGAGAAGAGCCTGGCTCGCACCTACCAGGAAATTTCAGAGATGGAGACCACTGAGTACAGCGTCCGTGAGTACGTCCAACATGCAGAGCTTTTCTACTACCCGCTTCTACTGGCTCTGGCGCTTCTGGTCATGGAATACATTTTTGAACGGATCGTTTTCAGGAGATTCCCCTGATGATTCGTTTTGAGAATTTCCCTGAGATACTCCAGATCATCTTGTGGGCAATCATTCCAATGTTATTGGTGATTGGATTCTGGGCGCGTGTCGTTAACAGAAAAATACTTAATCGGGCGGGTGATCCTGAACTCATAAAGCAACTAACTCATAGTGTGAGTCTAAAAAAACGTCGCATTAAGGACATGCTGAGATTTTTGGCTCTGATCCTGGTTCTGTTTGCGGTCTGGGGACCAAAATTTTCTGATGAGTTAACGGAGGTCCATCGAGAAGGTGTTGACATTGTGGTGCTCCTTGATGTCTCAAACTCCATGCGAGCACAGGATATCAAACCTGATCGACTTGAGAAAGCCAGATATGAATTGAGAAAATTACTCAAAGATCTCAGGGGCGATCGTATCGCTCTGGTGGTCTTTGCAGGCCAGGCCCATCTTCAAACCCCATTGACCCTGGATTATTCAGCCTTCGAAATGTTTCTGGATATTTCTGATGAATCACTTATTGGAGTTCAGGGAACCTCCTTTGAAAATGCTTTAGAAGTAGGGCTGAGTGCTTTTGATCCAGATGACACACAACATCGCGCAATGGTTGTCATTTCAGATGGTGAAGATCATGAAGGCAATCTGGAGGAGGTCTTGCAGCGGGCCAGGGAAGAGAATGTAATAATCCATACTGCAGGTATTGGTTCCTTTTCGGGTACACCAATCCCCATGTACGATGACAGAGGTAGTATCAAAGGGTATCGTAAAACCAATACTGGTGAGGTGGTCACCACCAGATTATATGTAGAAACGCTCCAATCCATCAGTGTGGAAACAGGGGGTCGCTTCGTCCATTTAAATACAGCCACGGCCAGTCTGGATGATATCTATGCCGATATCCTGGGCATGGAACAGAAAGAATTCAGTCGCCATGAATTCACCAATTTTAAAGAGCAATTCGCCTGGTTTGCCTGGCTGGCTTTGATATTTCTCATGCTTGATTTGCTGATTACTGACCTGCATGGTGTCAAACGTAATTGGGAGGGGGACTATATTCATGATTAACAGATGGAGTCACAAAGTTCCTTTCGTATTATTCATTATCTTGCCCTTAAGTTTTGCTTTGGGACAATCCAATCCTGAAGCTGCTTTTGAGAAACAGGATTATAAGGCTGCTGTTGAAGCCTGGGATCAGATGTTAAAGGAAAACCCGGACTTAAAAGACATTCATTATAATCAGGGGAATGCCAATTATCGTCTCGGTGATTTGGATGAAGCAATATCTGCCTATGAGCAAGCTCTGAGCGTAAAAGAACGCGATGCACTGGCTGATGTGTATTATAATCTTGGGAATGCCTATCTTAATAAGCAGGAAGTCGATAAAGCCAAAGATTTTTATAAGCAGGCCTTGCGTCTGCGACCCAGTGACGAGGATGCCAAAGCCAATCTGGAGTTGTTAAACCACATGCCGCCACCCCCTCCACAGGAGCAGGATTCGCAGCAGAATCAGGATGATCAGGAAAAGCAGGAAAATCAGGAGCAGGAAGAGCAACAGGATTCTGAATCCCAAAGCGAAAACGAAGATCAACAGGAAGAGCAGGAGCAGAATCAGGACCAGTCAGAGGACGAACAGCAGGAGCAGGAACAGCAGCAACAGGATTCTCAGGAGGAAGAGGGTGAACAGGATGAACAGGAGCAACCACAACCGTCAGAGGGAGAGGAAGAAGTAGATCCCGAAGATATGATGGATGCTCAACAGATTTTGGATGCACTCAAGGACAGAGAAACTGAAAATATGCGCGAGCAAATCAGATTGAAAACATCCGGTAAAGACAATGAGAAGGATTGGTGATATGCATTTGACGCAGAAATCAATATTTTTATTGTTGATTGGGCTTGCCCTGCAGGCAACAGCAGCACCCAAGGTGACAGCCACCATTGATGCCAAACAGGTGCTGGTACAGGAGTCCTTCACCTGGACTGTTGATGTGGAAGGCAGTGATGAAATGCCTCAGGTTCGACTCCCTCAGATTAAAAAGCTGGCCATCCTTTCTGGACCCAACCAGTCATCCAACTATACTTATGTCAATGGCAAAATGAGCAGCAAAAAAAGCCTGAGCTACACATTTGTTGCCCTTGAACCGGGATTGATAGCCATTCCAGCCGTAGAAGTAAGGCTAGGGAATAAACGCCATCTGACGAATACCTTGAGAGTCACAGTCATCGCTCCCAGAGATGCAGCCAAGAGTGGTACTAAAACCAGTCAATCTGTTTTTCTGCGTGCCATCCCATCCAAAACCAGCGTCTTTGTAGGTGAACCCTTAACTGTAAAGTACAAACTCTTTACCAAAGTCGGAGTCTATAACTATTCTGTGGATAAACTCCCTGATGCCGTAGGTTTCTGGGCTGAAGAAATGTCGCAATCCAAACAACCACGTCTGGTTTCGGAAGTTATTAATGGGGAACGCTACAATACGGCAACCCTGAAAACAGTACTCTACTATCCAACCCGCTCCGGTGAGCTGGTCATAGATGCGCTCAGGACAGACTTAGAGATTGAGGTTAAATCCAAGCAGCGTACAACTCGTCGATTCAATGACCCCTTTTTCAATGATCCCTTTTTTAGCGGGAAACGTAGAGCGAACAAGAATTTCTATTCAAACCCAGTAAATATAACTGTGAAATCTCTTCCTGAACCAAGACCAGCGAATTTTAGTGGTGCTGTTGGGAAATTTCAGATTAGAGCTGGTCTTGATACCAACGCTGTCTTTGCCAATGATGCTGTTGGTTTAAGCATCACCCTCACCGGATCAGGTAATTTCAAGGCTGTCCAGTTACCTGAACCTTTACTTCCAGAAGGCATCGATATCTTTAAACCAGAGCGTGCGGAGTCCATATCCATCAAAAATAAGCAGCATACTGGCAGAAAGCAGGCGACGTACCTGCTGGTTCCCAGGACATCTGGAAAAGTCCAAATAGATCCCATTGAATTCACATATTTCGATCTTAGTTCACAGAGATATATCACCCGGAGTAGTGGAGATATTAATCTAACCGTCTATGATGCAGATGGGAATCAACCTGTCGTGACATCAGGCTATAGCCGTGAAGAAGTGGAACTCATGCAGGATGATATCCGCTATATCAAAGCTGCTGATAGCCAGTTTAGCAAGACTGAGATCACAGCGTTTACCCTCCAATTCTGGCTAGTCCATATTATTGGGATAGTGGTCCTTGTCGCCGTATTTGCCTGGGAGTATCGCAGCCAACAATTGGAGGGCAATGCTGATCTGCGTCGCCGAAGCAATGCCTTAACCAAGGCCCGTAAGCAATTGAAGCAGGCGGAAAAACTTTCAGAAGATTCAGAAGAACTGCGTGCTTTGTTAAATCAGTGCATTACGGGATTTATTGGTGCCCGATTGAATGCCGCAGAGAATACTCTGGATATTCCAGAGTTCGTCACCATTTTGACTGAGCATAAAGTGGAACAAGAAGTGGTTACAGAGACCGCGCAATTTCTTGAAGGGCTGGCCATGGATCGATTTGCCCCGGGTGCGGTGAAGCGAACGGCCCAGGAGTGGATTTCCGCCACACAGCAGCTATTGCAAACCCTGAGGAGGTCTATATGAGAAATTCCATTCGCCTCCTGGTGTTTTTTGTGTCACTGATAGCCGTTAATAGTGTCCTGGCTGTGGATATTGATCGCCTTATGGAGTCAGGAAACGACTTTTATGAGCAAGGCCAGTTTGCAGATGCCATCAGGGAATATGAAAAAATTCTTGATACAGACATGGCTTCTACCGCCTTGTATTACAATCTGGGCAGTGCTTACTTCAACGAGAAAATTTATGGAAGAGCAATACTCAACTTTGAAAAGGCTCAACAGCTAAGTCCCCGTGACCCTGATGTATTGCATAACCTTGAGTTTACGAAGTTATTTCTAAAGGATCGTTTTGATCTTCCTGAACCCATGCCTTTCGTAGGGTGGTTCATGGATCTGCGCAAAAGCTTGTCTGTTAGGGAACTGCGATGGCTGGAAATGTTGTTCTTCAGCTTGTTTGTCATCGGCATTGTACTCTATCGTCTATTTCGTGAGCGATCATATACTAGCGTTTTACTACCCGCTACCATCGGTTTAGGGTTCATGCTCCTGTTGACCGGGGGATGGCTAGTCGACCGATCCATTTCCATGGATGAGAAACACGCCGTACTTTTGACCAGGGAAGCAAATGTATCCAGTGCTCCTATTCCCGGCTCAAGTACACTCTTTGTGATTCATGAAGGCACAACAGCGAAAATTTTAGATGCCACAGATACATGGTACGAAATTAAATTGATGGATGGAAAAACCGGATGGATCATAAATGAAGCAGTTGGTATTTTTTAGTTTACTCGTGCCCATACTTGTATGGGGGCAGGCAAAAGTCAAGTTGGACGAATCATTTGATCCTACTACTTTGCATGATTGGCCAAACTCCAAAGTGCGAATTGAGCAAATCAAATCTCTAAAGGACTACTACGCTGAGCGTGATGATGATATTGATACGGTTGAGATTGTAGAGTATTCTGATTTTGTGTTTCGGGTGCAATTGGGCAGTACCAGTGATTATGATGTGGCCATTGCGATTGAAGAACGGGCCGCTCAGACCTTTGATGAAGAACTATTGCTTCAGTTTGATAGTCCATATTACAAAATTCGCGTTGGGAAGATGAACAACCGTGAAGACGCACAAAATTTACAACAGTTTGCTATTCAAAATGGGTATCGACGGGCCTGGGTAATCAGGACGGAGAATTCACCGGCAACAGAAAACTAGAGCGGGAGTGTTATGTCAGGTCATAGTAAATGGTCAACCATTAAGCGTAAAAAAGCAGTCGTTGATGCTGCCCGAGGGAAGATATTTACCAGGATTGCTAAAGAACTAACCATTGCTGCTCGCGCCGGAGGTGGAGATGAAGCCACCAATCCCAGACTGAGGACAGCCGTATCAACTGCCAAAGGCGCCAATATGCCCACGGCCAATATCGAGAGAGCCATTAACAAGGGGACTGGCGATCTTGAGGGTGTGGTCATTGAGGAAATCGTTTATGAGGGGTATGGACCAGGTGGTGTGGCCCTCATGATGGAGGTTGCCACAGATAATCGCAATCGCACGGTATCAGAAATTCGTCATTTGCTCAGCAAACATGGTGGAAATCTGGCTCAGGCAGGCTCTGTGGCCTGGATGTTTGACACCAAGGGCGTCATGCAGGTACCGGCTGAGGGTGTGGATGAAGATGAACTCATGATGGCTGCCCTGGAAGGTGGAGCTGATGATATGTCCAATGAGGGTGAATATTTTGAAATTCTCACCGGTGCCACTGATCTCAATGCAGTGAATGAAGCTGTAATCGAAGCAGGCTATACGGTTGAATCTGCCCAAATCCAGCATATCCCTAATAATTTTACAGAAGTAAGTGCCGAGGATCTTCCAAAAGTTGTGACTCTCATGGAAATCCTTGATGATCATGATGATATGCAGAAGCTTTCTGCCAGCGTGAACTTTACGGATGAGATGTTGGCTGGTCTGGAGTAAATTCTGCGTATTATAGGCATTGATCCTGGGTTAAGGATTCTTGGTGTAGGTGTTGTCGATTACGATGGCAACCGATTTCAAGCAGTTTACTCGGGTGTGATCAAAACTAAAAACAGTGACAGCCTCGCTGACAAATTAGCTCAGCTTTACAAGGGTATTTCCGAAATTATCAAGCAGTTTCAGCCTGAAGTACTCTCCATCGAAGAAGCCTTCTACGGTAAAAATGTTAAAACAGCCCTGCTCATGGGGCATGTTCGGGGGGTAGCTATGGTTGCTGGCCGACATGCTGAACTTGAGGTCCATGAATACGCTGCTCGTAAGATAAAATCGGCAGTAACAGGCAACGGAGCCGCCGATAAACAGCAGGTGCTGTTTATGGTGAAACGATTGCTCAAACTGAAAGAGGATCCGGTGACCATGGATGCCTCAGATGCGCTGGCCATAGCGATTTGCCATGGTTTGAATTATAAATTAGCAAAGTTGGGAACCTGATGTACGAATTCATATCTGGAAAACTGATTAGCAAACAACCTGATTATCTCATAATGGAAACAGGTGGAATTGGTTATCGGATGAAAATTTCATTTAGTACTTACTCCAAACTTCCGGCCCTTGATACAGAATTCAAAATTTTCACCCACCTGCATGTCCGTGAAGATATTTTTGAGTTATATGGCTTCGCTCAGAAAGTTGAACGAGAGTTCTTCTTCAAACTCATCGCTATCTCAAAGATTGGTCCTAAAGTTGCCCTGGCAATTCTATCAGGTGGTTCTCCTGCAGATATCTCAAATTGGATTTTGGCTGATGATGCAAAGACTCTGGCCAAAACACCCGGTATCGGACCCACCACCGCCAAACGCATCATATTGGAATTAAAACCAAAGATTGAAAAAGGTATGGGCAGCGCAGAACCAGGTCAACTCGTCAGTGATCTCGGTACCTCCAGTGTGGAAGATGAAGCCATCATGGCTCTGGAAGCCCTTGGATATGCACGTTCCGAAGTCTATTCCAAAATCCGCGGAATTGTTAAAGACAGTGAGACTGAACTCACCACCGAACAGCTCATCAAAAAAACCCTCCAAAAATAATCCATTAGCAGGTATCCTGCTAGTATCGAGATGTACGGACGCAATGCATTGCGTCCCAACCCAGCAAGGCACAGTACTCACAAGAGGGTTTTTAGCATACCTTTTGCAGACCAAAACCCCATATGATTTACGATAAGCTCATCATCGGTGGGGGCATAGTCGGTCTGGCTACGGCCCTGGCCATTAAAAGGCGAGATCCTGACTGCAAAATTGCCATTCTGGAAAAAGAATCTCAATGGGCGCAACATCAGTCCGGACGAAACAGCGGGGTCATACATGCCGGGGTGTATTACAAACCCGGTAGTAAAAAAGCCCAATTCGCACTGGCAGGAAATGCATCCATGTATGATTTCTGTCAACAGCATGATATTCCTCATGACCGCTGCGGAAAACTGATCATTGCCACATCTACAGATCAGTTGCCCGGCCTGGATGCCCTCCATGAACGTGCGCGGACAAATGGGTTGGACATTCACCGGATTTCCACTGAGGAAGCCAGGGAAATTGAACCCCATATTAATTGTGTCGGTGCCTTAAAAGTACCATCAACCGGGATTGTTGATTACAAAGTTGTGGCCGCCAAATATGCTGAGCTACTTTCAGAACAGGATGTGGATCTGGTTCTGGATTGTAAGGTCACCGGGCTTAAAAAATCAGGTTCGGGTTATAGCCTGGCCACGACCCAGGGTACTTACCAGACAAATTATCTCATTTCATCCGTGGGACTGTTCTCAGATCGTCTGGCTCGACAATCCGGTGTGGACCCTGAGATGAAAATTGTGCCATTCCGTGGTGAATACTGGCATGTGAAAGCTTCAAAGCGTCACCTGGTAAAAAATCTCATTTACCCGGTGCCCAATCCCAACTTCCCTTTTCTGGGCGTGCATATGACCCGCCTCATCGATGGAAGTATTCATGCTGGTCCAAATGCTGTGCTGGCATTTAGCCGGGAGGGCTATAACTGGGGTAAAATTAACCCTCGCGATTTGTTCGAGACATTGACTTTTCCAGGCTTCTGGAAACTGGCAGGTTCCTACCTGGGTGAAGGCTCCAAAGAGATGTATAGATCGCTGGTTAAGGCAGCATTTTTAAGAGATGTCCAGGAATTGATCCCTGAAATTCAATCAAGTGATCTGGAAAGGGGAGATGCTGGAGTTCGAGCTCAGGCTTTACGCTCTGATGGTAGCCTCATCGACGATTTTCAACTCCTGGAGGATGAACGTGCAATCTTTGTCCTCAATGCACCTTCTCCAGCGGCTACAGCCAGCCTGGAAATAGGAAAATACATCTCAGACAGAATTTATCAGAGGGGTTGATACTCCAACAGGGTGACCTTTCCATCAGTTCCTGTGCAAACCACGCGATTTCCATCCAGGACGGCCAGGGTATTGAGCAATCCATCACTCACACGGTGTTGCCACAAAACAGCTCCAGTTGGGCTATCGAAGCAATAGACAGATCCATTGTCCGTAGCGACAAAGGCATGACCATCAGCCTCGACAATGGCATTAGGGGCGATATCAAAGCCAAACCCAGCATGTGTAATCCAATTCAGCTTAAATGCATCTACAGTGCTTTCAACAGCCATGACGGAATCCCACATGGTTCTGGCGAAGACAGTCTTACCATCCTCTGAGAGACCGATGGACTCCCTCACCTTATGGCCCGTTTTACGCCAGACAGTATCACCAGTGTGAATATCTATGGCTGATAGGGCTCGGTCAGGCGCAACAATGAAGACCTTTGAATCTGAAACAACTGGCCAACAAGCAGCGGCAGAGTAGAGCAGACCAGGTTTGGGGTTGGACCATTTCCAGGCCAGCTCTCCGTTTTTCAAATTCAATGCATAAAACGCTCCGCCCCAAGCGCCAAACATGATTTTTTTATCAGCCACAACGGGTCTGGTCTCGATGTAGCCATCAATATCTGTGCTGGTCCACTTAATTTTGCCATTTCTCAAATTCAACGCCCGCATGATTCCGTCACCACTGCCTACATATACCTGGCGTCCAACTATGAGGGGAGAGCCAAGCACAGGATCAGTGGTATGGGTTTGCCAGAGTTGACGGCCATCCCTGGTGGCCAGACAGGTAATGCTGGAGTCAACACCCCCTATAACAACTCTGGAGCCTTTTACTGCTGGCGTTGAATGAATTGCGCCAGCACCTTGCCAACTCCAGAGTTCATTGCCAGAATCCAGATCATAAGCTAGAACAGTTCCCTTGGTAGTGCTGACATAGACCTGTCCATCGGCCACAGTTGGTGCTGATGTAATCAACGACCCTGTAGCCTGTTGCCAGACTTCTTTGACACCTGATTTATTGTTCTGTGAATAGTCAGGGTAGGGTAGACGCGTGGAATCCGTAAAATCTCTATCACCCAGTGCGAGACTATGCCAGAAATGCAAACTGTCAGCCAGCGGGACTCGCTCATAAAATTCAGCAACATCAGGTTTTAGTTCAACAATGCTGTATCCAGTAGGTTGTTGCTTACGTCTCAGGATAGAGCGACTCATAATGCCGGTAATACCTTCATATGACTTGACTCGGTTCGCGTGCCCATGGCCATGTAGTATTGCTTGAATATTATAAGGTCTAATCACATCCTGAACAGCATACCAGTTATCAATGGATGTATCCAGAGGGTAGTGCTGGACCATGAATATTTTTTGACGTGGATCAGGCAGCGATGTCAGGATGGAGTCAATCCAGGCAATATCATCTGGATCACTATAGCCAGCACCCATCCGCATCAAGGGTCCCTGATGGTGGCCGATAAAGCGAAATTCACCCACTTCAAAATTAAATCGGTCCGATCCCCAGAGTTGTTCAAACAATCCACCCCCTGAAGAAGACCATTTGGTGTCATGGTTACCCGGAATGATGTGATAGGGGACATTCAGGCTGTCCAAAATTCGCTTGGCCACGGTCAAATGGGGTCGCACATCCAATTCACTTATATCTCCTGAAACAATGACAAAATCTATGCTGTCCAGGGTATTGATATCATTGACCACAATTCGCAGATCCTGCTCTCCAGTAAGCGCACCCACATGCGTGTCTGTAAGCCAGGCAAATTTGAATTGCTCGGAACTTTCTGTTTGTGAAAATGTCAAACTGAACATGAAAATGAAACACAGTGAAAATCGAAGTGGTGCAGACATAATATTCCTCTATTTATGATTCAATATACATTTCTAAAAAGCAGAGGGAAGGAACAAAATTATTCATAGAAAACCATAATCTGATTTTCATTTTCAAGACATTGTTATCACGATATTTGAGGCTTCCGGAGTTGGATTTAAGGTATTTTCAATTTTGACCTTCTCTTATCCCCATTAGATTCAAAGCTGAATATTTTGCGTAAGGACCAGCCCGAAATGAAATCAACACCCCTCGATGCGATTCACAGATCACTGAATGCCAAAATGGTACCCTTCGCAGGGTACGAGATGCCTATCCAATATGAAGGCATACTTGCCGAACATACTGCAGTCCGCAACAATGCAGGTCTGTTTGATGTCTCACACATGGGTGAGTTCTGGGTAACAGGTAAACAGGCAGATGAATTTGTTGAGTATGCCACGACCAACAATGTAGCCTCATTAACCCCGGGGCAGGTTCAATATTCAACCATGTGTCTTGAAGATGGCGGGATTGTTGATGATTTGCTGATCTACAAATTTGCGGATCGCTACATGTTGGTTGTGAATGCCTCCAATATCGATAAAGATTTGACCCATCTCCTTCGAGTATCCAAGGATTTTGATGTTGAAGTAGCCAATGGCTCTGACGGAATTGCACTCCTGGCGTTACAAGGGCCAGATTCTAAAAATATATTATCAAAGCTTACTGGGGCGAATCTGGACAATCTCGACTTCTATCATTTTGGGATTGGCGATGTGGCCGCCATGTCCATGATCATTTCACGAACTGGTTATACTGGAGAACTGGGTTATGAGTTGTACCATGACCCTCAGGATTCAGCACTCCTCTGGCAGTCTCTCATGGAGGCTGGCGAAGCATTCAACCTGGCACCAATAGGCCTGGGTGCCCGCGACACGCTGAGATTGGAAATGAAATATTGCCTGTACGGCAATGATATAGATGAAGACACTACACCACTTGAAGCTCGCATTGGCTGGGCCGTCAATCTTGATGGCAGTGACTTTTTGGGCAAAGCAGCCCTACTGAAACAAAAAGAAGCTGGGTTGAAGCGCTTCTTAGTGGCTTTCGAAATGGTTGATCGTGGGTTGCCTCGCAATGGTTATGAAATTTATGCTGGTGATGAAAAAGTGGGATCAGTAACCAGCGGTGGGCAGAGCCCGACCTTGAAGAAGGGAATTGGTCTGGCATATATCGACAAGCCATACCACAAAATCAATACTGAACTGCAGTTGGACAATCGGGGTCGAAGGTTGACCATAAAGATTGTGAAACCACCTTTTGTAAATAAGAAAACGGGATAACCGTATGGCCGTTCCCAAAAAAAAGGTTATGAATCTGGAAGCAAAGAGCCGTGAGATTGTCGGCATCTTAACCATGGTGGTTGGACTGTTTATTCTGTTGAGTCTGGTGAGTCACAACCCAACTGAAGAGTTAACCATTATGCCTGGTGTCCACTTTCACAATTGGATGGGGTATGTTGGTATATTTATCTCTTATGTGCTCTTCAAACTCTTTATCGGCTGGGGGTCACTCATTCTTGGGCTGTTGGTTGGCGTTTGGGGATATGTCATCTTTGCTGAAAAAGAATTTCAGCCTGTGTTCAGATTCACAGGTTACAGTTTCAGTCTTTCCCTGACATTGATTACGCTTTTCAGTCTTATTGCAGATAGAAGTGGGATGGCCTCACCGGAGCTCTATCGCCACGCAGGATATTTAACAGTTACCATCTCAAATTTCCTGAATGATTTCCTGGGATTCCCCGGTTCAATACTAGTTCTGGTAGCCATTCTTGTAGTCATGATACAGGCCTGGAGAGGCTTCTCCTTCCGCCATGTTAATGATTGGATTGAGGATCGCATTTCAGAACTCCGAAACAAGTATCGACTCGCTTTAAAAAAACGTGAAAAGTCAAAGGATTTGAAAGCGCGGGCTCAGGCACCCATTCAACGAGAAGAAGCGCCTCCCAAAAAGAAGGTGGAAGCGCCGGTTCCACCCGCACCCCCGGAAGAAATCGTACCCCCACCCATTCAACGAGATGAAATACCTCCCAAGAATCTCGGCAAAGCTGAGCAAACCACGCTAAAGCCCAATGAGATCGAAATTGAGGACGCCATTGTCGAAGATGAAGTTGACTATGATGATACATTGGAAAGGGTCCCCAAACGCGAATACAAGCTGCCCTCAGTTGATTTGCTTATGGAACCACCACCCATGTCAGTGGGGCAATCAAAAGATATCCTGCTGCGCAAAGCCGAATTGCTGATTCAGACCCTTGAGACCTTTGGTGTGGATGGTCGTGTTACCAATATTGCACCTGGTCCTGTGATTACCCGTTATGAAGTAGAACCTGGTCCAGGTATCCGGGTTTCGAAGATTGCCAATCTCTCAGATGATATTGCCAGAGTGATGGAAGCCCAGAGTGTGCGTATCATTGCGCCAATTCCTGGTAAAAATTCAGTGGGTATTGAATTACCCAACGATGAACCTGAAATTGTGTATTTCAAAAGTGGTATCAATTCGCCAAAATTTTCAGAGCCAAAATCTGTTCTGACCATCGCCCTGGGTAAAACCACGGCTGGTGAAATATTTGTTGCTGATCTGGCTAAAATGCCTCACCTCCTGGTGGCTGGTGCTACCGGTTCGGGAAAATCAGTGTGTATAAACACTATCATTACATCCCTACTCTATAAGGCCAGACCGGATCAAGTGAAGTTCATCATGATTGATCCCAAAAAGCTTGAGTTGTCAACATATAAGCGCCTACAGGGCTACCATTTGATCACCAGCGAATCCATTGATGAGTATGTGATCACAACGCCGAAAAATGCCATCCATGCTTTGCGTTCTGCAGAACTGGAAATGGAAAATCGCTATAATCTGTTATCTAAGAAAACAGTGCGGAATATTGAACAGTACAACGAGCGAGCCACAGGCAAAGATGGCTATGTTCCCTTGCCCTATATCGTTGTTCTGGTTGATGAGCTGGCTGATCTCATGATTACGGCTGGAAAAGAAATTGAAGAACCCATTGCCCGTCTGGCCCAGATGGCCCGCGCTGTGGGTATTCATCTGGTCATAGCTACCCAACGACCCTCCGTGGACGTTATCACAGGTGTGATAAAAGCGAATTTTCCAACACGTATCGCTTTTAAAGTGGCCCAGAAAAATGATTCACGAACCATCCTGGATCAAAATGGTGCTGAAAAGCTATTGGGTCGAGGCGATATGCTATTCCTGGCTCCTGGCGCCCCAGCTCCCGTGCGTCTACACAACGCATTCGTGACCCTGGAAGAAATTGAAGATGTTCTGGATCATGTGGAAGAACAACCCAAGCCTGAAGAAGAACTACTACCACCTATTGTTGACGAGCAGGACCCAAGTATTGCCGGTAATGAGGGTGGGGGTGAACGTGATCCACTGTTTGATGATGCCTACCGATTGGTGGTCCTCCATCAACAGGGTTCAGTAAGTATGGTACAACGTCGGCTGCGAGTAGGTTATGCCAGAGCAGGTCGACTTATAGATGAATTAGAACGGGCTGGCGTTGTTGGTCCCAATACAGGGAGCAAAGCGCGTGATGTCCTTATCGGTCCTGAAGTTTTGGATAATCCTTCATTTGATGAAGATATCCTCGATGATTAGTCCTCGAATTTCCGCAAACACCAGAATCAACCCGTGGCGCTCATTTCTTAGAATGAGTCTGCTGATTCTGATCATATCAACTCAAACGCTGGCAGGATCACCACCTAAACAGTTGAGCCAGGTCATTGATCAATTCATGAATATGGACTCCACCAGCCTGGAGATCCATCAGGTTATTGAATGGAGATTCTCAAAGGATCGCGATACACTTAAGCTGCAAATGGACATCAATGCCAGTCGCAACTTCCGATTGACACTTGCCAGATTCGGGATGGAGATATTTGTCTCTGAAACAGAGATGATGACCATTAATCATGGCCGGATGCAAGTGCTGTATGAAAATGCATCGCCAGATGTCCTTTTAGAGCAAATTTTTGTTGGGGGTGATCTGAATGATGCACGCTACAAACGTGAGAAAAAGCTGAAGAATGGGTTGCGCCAGTTGGATTTTAAGTTCTCAAGTGATTTTTCTGACTGGGAGAGTCTCTCTGTGATTTTGGATGATACAGATACACTGCAACAACTCATCCTCGTTGATTATGATGGCAACAAGTATCGCCTTACGCTTCAATATAAGCCCATGTTTGAGAAATTTGTGATTCCAGATGTTCAAACCGACTATTTGCACTATCAAATAGCAGATCTCAGGGGGTAAGGGTGAAGATTTCTGCCATGGTCAAAGAGCATCCCTGGAAATTTATTGTTTCAATTACAGTCAGCCTGGGGCTGGTCTGGTACTCATTCAAAGACCTGGAGTGGCACTCATTCTGGCTGGCCCTAAAATCGATTAATTACTGGATACTCATTGCCGGGGCAGGGGTTTTAATCTTTAGTAATGTTGTCCGCGCGGCCCGCTGGAGAATCCTGCTTTTACCCCAAAAGGAGTTGAAGAGGAAGCACCTGTTCGAAGCAACCCTTATGGGCTACATGGGAAACAATATTTTACCCTTCAAGTTGGGGGAAGTCTTGAGGGCCGTCGTGGTTGCTAAACGTCATGATATCCCCGTGACGGGTGTTGGTACATCGGTTGTTGTGGAGCGTGGTGTGGATATGTTTTCTTTTCTAATTCTGGCTGGAATTTATGGTTTACTGGTTCCCAGTTTTGAGTCAGCACAACTTCTGGCCACGCTAGGGCTTTCAGCGCTGGTGATGGTGGTTATTCTAGGATTCTGGGTAAATAGGCACCATGACCGATTCAGCAGGAAAGTTGAGGCATGGAGTGAGGAACAATTGCAGAAGGGACATCCCCGGATTGCAAAACATTCACTCTCCATATTCAGAGGGTTGGAGACCATTTGGCACATGCCAAAACCATTGCATGTGATTGCGCAAACCCTGTTCCTGTGGTTCTTGTATCTATCCGTAACAATATTTGCTCTGGCTGCGTTTGGTTTCAATTTAAGTATGCTTGAGTTGTGGGAAGTATCGCTTGTTCTGCTGATATTTACCACGCTTTCATTATCAGTACCAGCTGCACCTGGTTATGTGGGTACCTATCATGGAGCTGTCCTGGCCGCCCTAATGCTGTTCAACATTGATAATGATCAGGCACGTGCATTTGCTATTGTATTGCACCTGATGAATTTTCTGATCTACACACCCCTGGGAGGGTGGTATCTAATGAAAACAGGTATGAGCATTGAAATGGCCAGTAGTTCCGAAGAATTATAAATTCGCATAAAAATTCAATATATATGCTTTAATAACTGCTTAATGTCTGCATAAAATTACTTAATCAATTAATATATATATTTAGTACGTTCTTTCTTGACAGATCATTATTGATCTGTTAGCATTGACGGCTAATAACAACTGACATAAGCTCGCTGTGGCTCCATAAGCTATGAGTATGACTGTTACAAAGGTGGCACATGGATTCCGGGGGAATGAAAACAAGGACTTAGGAGCATATCATGAATGAATTAAATCTCACTGCTAATCTGATTCTGCGGAAACATAAGGAGCAAAGTGCTCTGCCTGTTCGTGAGCGGGATTGGGATAAAATCGAAGAACTCGTCACAAAAATAAATTCAGTGAATACCACATTTCAGATTTTGGCTTCGTTGGTATTTGGTGTCTCCTTTTCCATTATCACACTGCTGATCCTCATGGCAGTTGGTGGAGCAGGGATGGAGTCTGCTGGAATGATTGGTGGCAACTTTGTTGTTTCTGTGATTGTGGGAATTGCCATAGCACTTGCTATCCTGGCAAGACAACAACGCGCCAATGTTGCCAATGCGATTGAAGTGGTTCTCAACGAAATGGATCTGGTTCAAAAAGAGTTTTCCCCAGTAAATATGGCCACCCAGGTGACTGAAGAAGTCAAGGATAAGACTGCCTCAGTTGCTGACCAATTCCTGAAATAGATTTGGGCAGGGCCACGTCCCTTATTTTACTAGAAAAGAATGTTTAAAAAGCTGCTAAATCTGCTTGCTCACACATAGGCGGGCAGTTATTTTCGCACGCTTTTTCGCATCCTCATTGACGCCATGGGATGAATACGCTTCATTATAAGCGATCCAGGTGTAGGTGAAGAGAGTGGGTTTTTATTGATTGGGTGGAACTGATTAATTTCAGTATCTGCCTCATAAGTATATGGCGATTAGCTTCCGTCTACGTCTAGCGACTTCGCCGGACAGGCAGGTGGTTAGAGTACTTGTCCCGACGATACTGTCGTGAGAGTCACTGGTCAGAGTTTTTTTTAATAGAGGGCGATACTGGAAACATAGGTATCAACCTACGAAGATAGTTTTAACAGGGCGATTAGCTCAGGTGGTTAGAGTACTTGCTTGACATGCAAGGAGTCACTGGTTCGAGTCCAGTATCGCCCACAGAAAATATGAGTACGAATATGAACATACAGATTACATACCCGGACGGCAGAGTCGAAGAGAAGCCGTCTGGCATTCGTGCTTTCGAAATTGCCCAACAAATAAGCCCACAATTTGAAAAGCAACTCGTAGCTGCTCGCATCAACGACAAAATTGTCGACCTTGCCACCTCAATTACTGAAGATTCAGCTATCATGTTCCTCAAAAGAACTGACGGAGAAGCTCACGATATCCTTTTACACAGTACTTCCCACATCATGGCCCAGGCTGTTAAGCGCCTATACCCTGAAGTGAAAGTCACTATTGGCCCTTCAATTGAAAATGGCTTCTATTACGATTTCGATATTGATACGCCTTTTACCGATGATCAACTCCAGGCTATTGAAGCAGAGATGAAGAAGATTGTCAAAGAGGATTTACCTGTGGAGCGTGTCGAGCTCTCAAGAGACGAGGCCATCAAAAGATTTGAAGCGATGAATGAGACCTATAAGGTTGAAATCATATCTGAATTGCCTGAAGATGAAATCATTTCAGCCTATACCCAAGGTGAATTTATCGACCTGTGTCGTGGACCGCATTTGCCTTCAACGGGTCGTGCTGGCGCATTTAAGCTATTGAGTGTTGCCGGTGCCTACTGGCGGGGTAGCGAAGACAATCGCATGCTCTCCCGAATCTACGGCACTGCATTCCCCGATAAAAAAGCCCTGAAGAAATACCTCCACCTCCTGGAAGAGGCTAAAAGGCGTGATCACCGCCTCCTGGGGAAGGAATTGGGCTGGTTCAGCTTTCATGAAGAATCGCCTGCGAATGCCTTCTTTCACCAGAAGGGTCAGCAGATTTATAATGGTATTATAGACTACATGCGCGAAAGCAATCTCCGCTATGGCTATGAGGAGGTAGGAACACCACTGATTCTATCCGAAGAGCTCTGGCACCGCAGTGGCCACTGGGAAAATTATGGTGAGAACATGTATTTCACCAAAGTGGATGATCGTGATTTCGCAGTTAAACCAATGAATTGCCCGGGACATTTACTGATCTTTAGTGATGCCGCCCATTCATATAGAGAATTACCAATCCGCATGGCAGAGTTTGGACGAGTCCATCGTCACGAGCGGTCGGGTGTCACCCACGGTCTTTTCAGAGTGCGCACCTTTGTTCAGGATGATGCCCACATTTTTTGTACTGAAGAGCAGATCCACGATCAGGTAAGTCTGGTATTGAAACAAATTTTCGAAACCTATAAAGATTTCGGGTTCAGCGATGTTCATGTCGAACTTTCCACCAAACCTGAGAAAGCAATTGGTTCCGCGGAAACCTGGACCAAGAGTGAGGCGATCTTGCAGAAGGTTTTGGAAGACATGGAAATCGATTTCCAATTGAATCCTGGCGATGGCGCTTTTTATGGCCCCAAGATCGACTTCCATATCAGGGATTCACTGGGTCGCAGCTGGCAATGTGGAACCTGCCAGTTGGATTTCTCCATGCCTGAAAGATTTGAGCTTGAATATACTGGAGATGATGGTGCGCCACATCGTCCAGTCATGATCCATCGAGCCGTTGTTGGGAGTCTGGAACGATTCATGGGTATCCTCATTGAACACTATGCCGCGAGAATGCCCGTATGGCTGGCTCCAGTGCAGGTGAAGGTTATTCCCATTGCCGATCGGCATGAGGATTATGCCCAAAGTATTGTAGAACACTTGAAAGCTGCTGGTGTTCGTGTTGAAGCCAATTGGAAGAATGAGAAAATTGGTCAAAAAATTCGTCAGGCAGAGCTTGAAAAGAATCCATATATGTTTATTCTTGGTGACCGCGAGGTTGAAGAGAAAAAAGTTAGTGTTCGCCGTCATGGTGTCGGGGATCTCGGCAGCGTAGACCTTGTAGAAGTGAGCGAACGAATTTTAGGTGAAATAAGGGAGAGAACAGATCAAAAAGTATAAGGTATATGCTAAAGAGGAAGAACTTCGGATCAATGGTGAGATTGACAATCCGGAGGTTTTACTTATTGATGAGAATGGAGAGCAGCGAGGACTAACTCCCATTCAAGAAGCCTTGGTTCGAGCCGAACAAGCCGAACTCGATCTGGTAGAAGTTGCCCCCAATGCCAAGCCACCCGTATGTAAACTTATGGATTATAGTAAGTATAAGTATGAGAAGGCAAAAAAAGCCAAAGAGGCTAAGAAAAAACAAAAGATTATTCAGAACAAGGAAGTGCGCTTCAGACCCAACATCGAAGACCATGATCTGAAGACCAAGGTCACCAAGGCGCGTGAATTTCTGGACGATGGAGATAGAGTAAAAATAACGATCATGTTTAGAGGCCGGGAAATGGCCTATCTTGATCGCGGCCCACTGCTCATGACGAAAATCATGACCCATCTGGGAGAAGATGTACACATGGAATATAAACCAACGATGGAGGGTAGATTCCTTACCACCGTGGTCACCTTGAAAAAGGGAGGTAATTAATCATGCCCAAAATGAAATCAAATCGTGCTGCTAAAAAGCGCTTCAAGCTTACCGGAAAAGGTAAAGTGAAGCGAAATAAAGCTTTTACCAGTCACATGCAGAACAACAAATCACAGAAGCAGAAAAGAAAACTTCGCAAATCAGGTCTCCTGACCGGTGGTGATGCTGCTAAAGTGAAAAAAGCGATATCCGCTTAAGTATTAGGGAGTTACAATGCCAAAAGCAAACAGTGCTGTCCCACGTAAGAGACGGCATAAAAAATATCTAAAGGCTGCAAAAGGGTATTATGGTGCCCGTTCACGCCTGTATCGGTCAGCTCGTGAAACCGTTGAGCGCGCCTGGGTCTATGCCTACAGGGATCGTAAAGATCGTAAACGTCAATTTCGTCGTTTGTGGATAGCTAGAATTAACGCTGCTGCTCGTTTGAACGGGCTGAGTTATTCCAAATTGATGAACGGTTTGAAGAAAAACAGTATTGAGCTGACTCGTACAATGTTAGCTGAAATCGCAGTAACTGACCCTGCAGGTTTCGCCTCGATTGTAGCAAAAGCTAAATAAACCACAGTTAGGATTGCGTATGTCGCTTTTTAAGAAAGTCGACGAATTGCGCTCTGAATTCAAGCAAGCGTTGGCATCAAGTCCAGCGCTTTCTGATTTAGAGCGGATTAGACAAGATTTTCTCGGTCGCAAAGGTGTGATCAATGACCTGTTCAAGAAGATGAAGGAAGTTGATGCTGAGCGGCGTGCTGAGTTTGGCGGATTGATTAATGAGCTTAAACTTGAAGTTCATGATTATATCGAAGAACAGATCAATGAACATAGAGCTGAAGATAAAGCGATTAGCTCCGTGGATGTCTCATTGCCCGGTGTCCACTATGAACGTGGCACTTTACACCCAATTGAGAGCACACTGAGAGATTTCAAGCAAATCTTTCATCGTCTGGGCTTCTCTGTTGCAGAAGGTCCTGAAATTGAGACGCAATGGCGGAATTTTGATGCCTTGAATTTTCCACCGGAGCATCCAGCGCGTGATATGCAGGATACCTTCTTCCTGAAGAATGATTCTGTGCTGCGAACCCACACTTCACCTGTACAGGTTCGGCTCATGCTGGAGGAAAAACCTCCGATTCGTTCAATTATGCCAGGCCGCGTTTATCGCAATGAAGCCATTGATGCCGGACATTATTGTCTATTCCATCAGGTTGAAGGCCTGTATGTGGATGAAAATGTTACAATGGGTGAATTGAAGGCAACGCTTGAGCTTTTCTGCAGGGAATACTTTGGTGAAAATGTAAAATTACGCTTCCGTCCCAGCTTCTTTCCCTTTACTGAGCCCAGTAGTGAGATGGATGTCTCCTGTTTTCTGTGCGGTGGGAAAGGCTGTCGTGTTTGTAAGCAAACCGGCTGGTTGGAAATTGGCGGTTGCGGCATGGTGGATCCCAACGTTTTCAAATCCGTTGATATTGATTCTGAAAAATATACCGGATATGCCTTTGGAATGGGAATTGAGCGTATTGCCATGATGAAGTATGGCATCACCGACATCCGCCTTCTTTTTGAGAACGATGTTCGTTTCCTGAAACAATTTTAGAGTAGGCAGTACTGAAGAAAATCGTATGTCTATATTTCTGATATCAATCCCACATTCGTCATCCCCTGGTGCTTGCGAGGGCGTAGCTCTAGAGAAGCGAAGACTCGAGACGAGGGATATGGATACGAGGTCGTGGAGTTTCTATCTCTCGACTCCACTCGGAAGATGACGTACTATGTTTCACTTCAAAAACCATAAGCGAATAATAAGATGAATATTTCATACAACTGGTTAAAAGAATACATCGATATCGATCTGGAACCTGCAGATCTGGCCGCAAAACTCACTGATGCTGGCCTGGAGGCTGTTATTGTTGAGACCCTGCCGGAATACTTCGAGAATATTGTAGTTGGGCATGTGGTTTCCAAAGAGAAGCACCCCGATGCCGATAAACTCAGTGTGTGTATGATCGATCTGGGGGATGATGAACCCCGGCAGATTATATGTGGAGCTCCCAATATTGATGCGGGACAGAATGTACCCGTTGCCACCATAGGCACCACCTTTCCAGATGGTATGAAAATTAAAAAGGCCAAGCTGAGAGGTGTGGTTTCCAATGGAATGGTCTGTTCTGAACGTGAACTAGATCTATCAGAGGATCATGCAGGAATCATGGTTCTGGATGAAAATGCGGAACTGGGTATGGACATGAAAGCCTACCTATCTGGTAGTGATGTGAGTATTGAATTGGATCTCACCCCTGATCGTCCAGATGCCCTGGGTCATATTGGAGTAGCTCGAGATCTGGCTGCCCTGTTGGGTCTGGAAATGCATAAACCTGAATTTGAAATCACTGAATCTTCAACTCCAACATCGAGTATGGTATCCATTGAACTGGAAGACACAGACGCCTGTCCACGGTATGCCGCTCGTATCGTGAAAAATGTTACCATCGCTGAATCTCCAGCATGGATGCGTCAACGTCTACAGGCCGCCGGTATTCGTTCTATCAACAATGTTGTGGATGCGGCCAACTATGTTCTCATGGAGACGGGTCACCCACTGCATACCTTTGATTTGCGCTACGTTGAAGGCGAAAAAATCATCGTGCGTCGGGCAACGGATAAAGAGAAAATTACCACACTGGATGGCAAGGAGCGTGAACTGGATGATTCTGTACTGCTGATTTGTGATGGGGTGAAACCTGTTGCTGTTGCAGGCATCATGGGTGGAGAAAATTCTGAGGTCAAGGATGACACTACAGACCTTTTACTCGAGAGTGCCTATTTTGAGCCCGTAGTAGTTCGCAGAGGTGCAAAAAAATTACAACTCTCCACTGATGCCTCACATCGTTTTGAACGCGGAACAGATCCCAACGGGATTCCTTATGCATTAGATCGTCTGGCCACCCTGATTGTTCAGGTAGCAGGAGGGGAGATCACAGAGGGGCAGGTAGATGCCTATCCTAACACAATTGAGCCAGCTGAAGTCGCATTGCGGGCAGATCGTTGCAACGCAATACTGGGGACAGATATCGACACTGCGACTATGGGAAAGATTTTGAATGGCCTGGAGCTATTTCATACTGAGTCAGATGGTGTCTTTCAAGTGAAGGTGCCAACATTCAGACCCGATATCACACGCGAGATTGATTTGGTGGAAGAAGTGGGTCGCATATACGGCTACAACAACATTCCTCTGCCCAATCATTTCCGAATTGCCAACAAAACCAATCAAAAGACGCCTGATCAGATGCGTGAAAAAATTATCGACCATCTGGCAGCTGTCGGGTTTAATCAAATCTACGGCAACGGACTACTTGCTGTGGACGAGCATCCCTTAGTATTTGGTGATGAGGAAGCCATGTTGTTGGCAAATCCACTTTCAAGAGATATGGCATCCATGCGCTCATCTCTACTAATAGGGATGGCCAAGGTGGCAGATTACAACATCAACCGCCGTCAATCGGATTTAAGACTGTTCGAATTGGGCCAGGTGAGTACCATTGATACTGGTTCAGACACAGGTGCCAGGGAAACCAGTCATCTGGGTATATTTATTTCAGGAGAGATCCGGAATAAGCAATGGTCCCAGGCCGCAGAGCCGACGGATGTCTTTCACATGAAGGGTGTATTGATTTCAACCTTCCGTGATCTCTTCGGGGTTGAGCTCAAATTTCTGGCTGCCGAACATGATCTTCTCACAGAAGCCATGCTGGTGTTCATGGGTGAAGATATTGTGGGTGTGCTTGGAAACCTGAAGCCTGTGAATCAAAGCCTGAAAAGCGTTTCAGGGATTTATGCTGAAATCAGAATTCCAGAAAATCTGGGTTTGAACCGGGCTATACAATATAAAAAAGTTTCTATCTATCCTGCTGTTGAGCGGGATTTATCCATTCTGATCGATTCAAGGATCGCTTATGGCGAAATAAATGATGCCATCAAGAAAAATGCTGGTAAGTCCTTAGTATACAGTCGTTTGTACGATATCTATGAAGGAAAATCTATTGCAAGTGGCAAAAAAAGTCTTACCTTTCGACTGGTTTTTCAGAATGAAAAGAGAACCCTTACTGAAAAAGAAATCGACAAAGATTTCAAAAGGATTCTTCAAGGATTGGAAAACGCGTACAACGCCACATTAAGAGAGGCAATCTAGTGATCAATGACGTCCTGAGTAAGTTTGAAGACAAGGTTCGATTACTGGTTGCTCATGTGAGTTTATTAAAAAAAGAAAACCTTTCCCTTCGTAATCAGATCATAGAGCGATCCGCTGATGGTGCAGTTGGAAATAGAACGGCCGTTCGTGGAAAGCTGAAGCGTTTAATTGAAATGATCGATGCGGAGCTGGAAGTTTTATGACGCGAATTCTGCCTGTGTGAATGAATAAGTGAACGACGAGATGAATACTACTGACAACAATACTGTGCAGGTTACGATATATGGAAAGTCTTACACCATTAAGGGTAAGGCCGATTCAAGCTATATCAGTGGTGTTGCAAATTACGTCGATATGAAAATGAGAGAAATTGACGATGGTCCCAATACCACCCAGGCGGAGGGTAAGGTGGCCATTTTGGCTGGAATGAATATAACAGATGAACTATTTTCAGCTCGTCAAGAAAAAGACAAACTAGAAAATCAATTCGAGGAGCGCGTACAGGCGCTCACCGAACTCATTGACGAAACACTTAGCACGTAGGCTGTGAATTCAATATAGCGGTGTAATTACACCCGTCTCCTGTTTACAGGCATAAAATTTCCCAAGGTTTTCATTCTATATGAAAGGTGGAACCTATGGAATCATTGGCCAATTTTATTCCAGTAATTGCCGTTATGCTTGGCTTCGGAATCGCAATACCCCTCGTATCGTACTCCTATAAAAAGAATGCTAAAGCAGCCGGACTGCTGGCAGAACAAATTCTCGCCTCGGCTGAGAAAGAAGCGCTATCCATAAAGAAAGAAGTGGAACTGGAAGCGCGTGATGAGTCCATGACCATCCTCCAGAAGGCTGAAGCTGAAGCCCAGACCAAGCTCCAGGAAGTCCGTGAGTCACAGCGGAATATTTCCAATCGTGAAAACAAGCTTGATAATAAATCAGAATCTCTGGATCGTAAAGAGCTGGAGATTAAGAAGGTAGAAGCTCAGGTATCTCAGGCACTGAAAGAGGTGGATACTGAGAAACAACATTTTGACCAATTGGTTAAGCAGGAGAATGAAAAGCTGGAACGCATTGCCCGCATGACCCAGGAAGAAGCCAAAAACACACTGATTGAAAATTTGAAAGAAACCGCTCAATCTGAAGCAGCTCACCTGGTTAAGCAAATCAGAGAAACTGCGGTGACCACGGCCACCAAGGAAGCCAATAAAATTGTTATCTCCGCCATTCAGCGATCGGCTGCGGATCATACTGCGGAATCAACTGTCTCCGTCGTTGAATTACCCTCGGATCAAATGAAGGGTCGTGTCATTGGTAGGGAAGGACGCAACATCCGCACCTTCGAACAATTGACCGGTGTTGAGCTCATCGTTGATGACACCCCTGAAGCAGTTGTGTTGTCCGGTTTTGATCCAGTCCGTCGCGAAATTGCCCGGGTGGCTTTAACTGCCCTGGTGCAGGATGGTCGCATTCATCCTGCGCGTATTGAAGAGATGATCAAGAAGGCCACCAAGGATGTGGATGAAGAAATGCGGGTGGCGGCTGAAGAAGCACTGGCTGAATTGCATTTGCCAGCCTTTCATGCCCAGATCATGAAGCTCATCGGTCGACTGAAATATCGTACGAGTTACGGTCAAAATATTTTGAAACACAGTATTGAAGTAGGTTGGCTGACAGGTCTTATGGCCTCTGAGCTGGGAATGGATGGCGTACTGGCACGACGTGCTGGTTTTCTCCATGATCTTGGCAAGGCGATTGACCGCAATACGGATGGTACCCATGCATTGATTGGTGGCGAATATGCCAGAAAATTCGGTGAGCCTGATGCCGTTATCAATGCCATCGAGTCGCACCATGAAGAAGTTCCCATGACCGGGCCAATTTCTGCTCTGGTGCAGTCTGCAGATGCCATCAGCGGCTCTCGTCGCGGTGCCCGTGGTGATACGCTGGAATCCTATATCAAGCGTCTGAGAAATCTGGAAGGTATTGCCACCGGTTTCGATGGGGTTTCCAAATCATATGCAATCCAGGCTGGACGTGAAGTACGCGTTATGGTCGAGAGTGATAAAATAGATGATACCAAGGCTCAGACCTTGAGTCTGGACATTGCCGGTAGGATTGAAGCTGAAATGACCTATCCTGGACAAATCAAGGTGGTAGTTATTAGAGAATCAAGGAGTACAGCAGTTGCCAAATAGTCCGTTAATATTATCTGGTAAAGAGGTTTCACTGGCCGTCAAGGCTGAATTGAAAGGTCGAATAGAGGCCTTGGCTGGAAAAGGGATAAAACCTGGATTAACAGCAGTACTGGTTGGTGAGGATCCTGCTTCACAGGTCTACGTTCGTTCAAAAGAACGACAGAGTGCAAAGCTGGGTTTTAATTCAAATGTGTTAAGGTTGGATGCCAGCACCAGTCAAGATGAATTATTAAAGATTGTGGAAGGGTTGAACAAAGATCCTGAGGTGCATGGCATTCTGGTTCAGTTACCACTTCCCAGGCATATTGATGATCAGCTAATCATTGAGACTATTGATCCAGAAAAGGATGTGGATGGATTTCACCCAGTCAGTGTTGGCAAACTGGTGCTTGGTCTGGATGGATTTGTGTCATGCACGCCTGCCGGAATTCTTGAAATCATGAAACACTATAACATTGAGACCGAAGGCAAACATGTCGTAGTCGTGGGTCGCTCCAATATTGTGGGCAAGCCCATGGCCAATCTCATGATCCAGAAACGTGATCTGGCCAATGCTACGGTGACGCTGGTTCATACCCGTACACCCGACATGGGTGTGCATACACGTCAGGCAGATATTTTGATTGCGGCGGCTGGTGTTCCTGAATTCATTGGTGATGATATGGTCAAGGATGGGGCAGTGGTCATTGATGTTGGTATTAATCGAGTGGATGATGCCACGCGAGAAAAGGGATATCGTCTCACGGGTGATGTCAATTATGAAGCTGTCCTGGGAAAAGTTTCAGCAATCACACCTGTTCCCGGTGGCGTAGGTCCTATGACCATCGCAATGTTGCTCTCAAACACCGTTAAATCGGCTGAGAACAGCATAAAATAGATTTGCAAGGGCTCAGGTCGAATCTACCTTCGCCCGCTGTTATTAGCCTGGACATTGAGCTTTTTGAAATGTCCTTTGAAATGATGTAACAACACGCGTCCGTCCGCGCCCTCCAGGCTACGCCGGACAGACCAGTAGCTTCTCGACATTCGCTTTGCTTAAGTCGGGATTTCGGTTGCACCTCAACGCTTCGCTACTGGAATTGAAAAGTTTGCTGATGATCATTGACTATGGTTAAGATCATCCATATGCGCCAGTAGCTTCCCGACATTCGCTATGCTCAAGTCGGGATTTCGGTTGCACCTCAAC